>JBFWZG010000251.1:0-2584 GCA_050185515.1 Reyranellaceae bacterium | reverse complement strand
CGGGCGAACACGCGCTGGCGCCGGCGCGTCGGCCACCAGTCGTACAGCACCGCCTCGAGCGGCCGCCACATGCCGACCCAGCCGACGATCAGCAGACCTTCGGCCAGCCATTGCACCAGCGTGCCCTGGTCCAGTTCCAGCACGGCCTGCCGCAGGCCGAGACACAGGCCGAGAAAGACCAGGCCAGCCAGCAGGATGTTGCGCGCCTCGCGCAGCTCCAGACGCAGTTCGCGGGCCGCAGTCTGGGCGCGGTAGGCGAAATAATTGCGAATCGTCGCCGGCAACTGGCCGGCATGGGCGTCGGCGGCTTCGTCGGCCGGCAGATAGATGATCAGCTTCGCCGCCTGGTCCGCCGGTATTTCCCTGATCGCGCCGACGACAAAGGCCTCGGCGTCGGCATCGAGATCCTTGCTGTGAAAGGGCGCTGGATCTAGCGAGTTGAACATCTGCCGCAAACTCGACAAACGGATCTCTATCAGCGTGAAGCCGCCTTCGCGCCTGTAGGGCGCGGCGAGCTGCAAGACGGGTGCGTCGGGCGGCGGCCGGGTCATCCGCTGCCATTCTAGGACAATTTGTTGCGGCTTTCGCGGGCGACGCAGGTTGTCATCCTAGCCTGCCGCCCGCCTGGTGATGGCGATGCCGCAGAGCACGGCGGCGGCGCCGATCCAGCGCGCCATCGTCATGTGCTCGCCAAGGAAGGCGACGGCGATGGCGATGGCGAAAAGCGGCACCATGTACATGTAGATCATGGTGCGGGTGACGCCCAGCCGCGCCAGCCCGACGTTCCACAGCGCCAGAGCCAGCGCCGCGGTGAACAGCGCCGTGTAGAGATAGTTCAGCCACAGCACCGGCCGCATCTCGTGCCATGGGGTGCCGATCGCGCCCCATATCGCCAGCGGACCGACGAACAGGGCAGCCAGCAGCATGACCCAGGCGAACATGCGGATGGCGCCGAGCTGGGCCACCAGCGGCGGCGATTTGGCGACGAAGAAGGCCCAGAGAAAGGCGTTGAACAGCCATAACACGCTGGAGAACAGTGAGCCGAAATCGACCGTGACGGCGGTGAGCGAATTGTTGATGACCAGCGCCACGCCGCAGAAGGCCAGCAGAATGCCGCCCCAGCCCAGCGGCCGCAGCCGGTAGCCCGAGAGGCTGGCCAGGATGACGCCCCAGATCGGCGAGGTGGCGACGAAGATGGCGCCGACCGAAGCGTTGGTAAGGCTCAGCGTGTACGACCAGCTCGCCTGGAATGTGCCGAACACCACGGCGCAGAGCAGCAGCAGCCGGCGATTGGCGCCCCCAACCGACAGGGTCTTGCCTGTCATCGCCAGCCAGCCGAACAGCGCGATGCTCGCGACCAGATAGCGGCTGGCGGCGAAGAACACCGGATCCATGATCGGCAGGATCGGCTTGGCGATGGGGAAGGAGGAGCCGAACAGGAACGCCGTCAGCAGCATCACCGCATCGCCCGCGCCCAGCTTCCCGGCCGGCGCGGGCGCGGACGCCTTCAGGTTTTCAGCCATTTGGGATTGTTGACCTGCAGCGCTTCCACGAGGGCGCGGCGAATATGCTGGCGCAGCGCGGCATCGTCGAGCGCCAGCTCGCCATTCCTGATGCGCGCGGCCAGCATGGCGTTAAGTTCGTCGCGCGATCCTTCCTGCTCCAGCAGCTTGGCCAGCCGCGCGGTTTCCGCCTCGTCGAGCGCCGGTCCCTGGCGCATGCCGCGCAGGATCATGCCGAGCGCGTTGATGGTGACGCGGGTCTGGAACGAGTGGTAGCCCTCCAGCGTCGGCAGCAACTCGGTGCGCAGATACTCGATCGCCGCTTCCAGCAGCACGTCGTCCTTGGGCGTTCCGGCCGGCATCAGTCGCGTCCCTCGATCAGGTTGAGGAAATCGTAAAGCCCCTCCTCGATGCGCCGGCCGATCGTGCATTGCTCGATGCTGATCGGCTCGTCGGCGGTGGCGTAGAGCATGCCCTTGCGCAGGCACATCACCGCCCAGCGCACGCTGCCGAACGCTTCCCAGAAACGCACGCGGGCGGGATCGACCTTGCGACCGCCGGCTTTCTCGTAAGCGTCGAACAGGGTTTCGCGGCTGCCGAAGCCGCCGGCCGGCTGCGTGCCGCCGAAACGCCAGGTCTTGACGCAGAACCAGCCGAGATCCTGCATCGGATCGCCGATCTGGCCGATCTCCCAGTCGATCACCGCCTCGATGCCGCGCTCGGGCGTGGCGATGATGTTGCCGTTGCGGAAATCGCCATGGATCACCGTCAGCTCGGTGGGCGGCGGCACCTGTTGTCCGACCCAGCGCAGCGCGTAGGCCAGCAGGGGCAGGTCTGGCGCCAGATGGTCGGCGACCTGCGTGTAGATGCGCACCTGGTCGGCGGCGTCCTGGCGGGCGAGAAACGGCAGGGCGGAAGCGTCGATCGCATGCGTCGCCGCCAGCGCCTCGCCGGCCTGGCGCGCCATTGTTTCGCGGATGGCGGCGAAGGCGGGATCGCGCGCCAGCTTGGACCCCAGCGTCTGGCCGGCGACGAAGCCGGTGACGTAGCCGCTGCCCATGCCGTCTTTCTCGTCGAGGATG
>JBFWZG010000250.1:0-2596 GCA_050185515.1 Reyranellaceae bacterium | reverse complement strand
CCGCGACCCTGGCGCGCCGATGCCAGCCCGCTGCGCAGCAGATCGAGCTCGGCGGCGCGGCCGACCAGCGGCCGGGCGGCGGCGTCGAGCTGCGACGGCAGTTCGAGCAGCCGCCACAGATGCTGCGGGGCCTGGATGCCCTTCAGCGCGTGCCGGCCGCGATCCTCGAGCCGCACGGTTTGCGGCACCGCCTTGCGCACCTCGTCGGACAGCAGGGTTTCGCCGCTGCCGGCCTGCGCCACGATGCGGGCGGCGAGATTGACCGCGTCGCCCAGGGCGGTGTAATGGCGATTGGCATCGCCACCCAGCCCGCCGACGATCGCCTCGCCCGCCGCCAGCCCGACATGCAGGCTGACTTCGTGACCGCTTTCCCGACTCAGCGCCGGCATCAGTTCATGCAGCGCCTGCGCCGCGCGCAGCGCGCGCTCGGCGTCGTCGCCATGGGCGATCGGCGCGCCGAACAGCGCCATGACGCCGTCACCCAGATGCTTGTCTATGCTGCCGCCGGCCTGCAGGATCGCGGCGTCGGCCAGCGCGTAGAAGCGCTCGATCAGCCGATGCAGGTCTTCGGCGTGAAGCCGGCCGGTCAGTTCGGTGAAGCCGACGAGATCGGCGAACAGCACGGTGACCTGACGATGCTGCGCCGTCGCCGGCGTCGGCGGCGGCTGGGGCGCATGCGCCAGATCGGCGATGGCCTGCAGCAGCTTCTTGCGATGGCCGAGCGAGGCTATGCCCAGCTCGCGCAGATCGTCGGCGGTCAGCGACGCCAGCGTCGCGGCATCGATGTGATTGGCGGTGAAGGCGGGCGCATACTCGCCCAGCCCGAGTTGCTTCAGCCAAGCCTCGACATCCATAGGGCCTGCCTCGTGCGAAGCGGCAAGCCTACACGATGGCATCGGACCGGACCACAGGCGCCGGCCGCCCGGAAAGAGCGGCCGGCCGTTGCCGTCAGCGCATCAGCACGCCGTACTGGGCGGAGATGGCGCCGATTTCCCCCGGCGCCGGGCTGCCGGCGCGGTCGAAATGGCGGAACATCTCGGCGGCGGCGATGCCGGGGCAGGTAATGACCAGGAAACGCACGTCGCGGTCGCCGGCGTTGCGGAAGGCGTGCGGCACGCCCTTGGGCAGGGCGACGAAGCTGCCGGGGCCGGCGCGGCGCTCGCCCGCCTCGTCCTGCAGCGTCAGCTCGCCTTCGAGCAGATAGAACATCTCCTCGTCGCGCTCATGTACGTGCATCGGCACGCCGTAGCCGGGCGCGATGACATGCTCTCCGACGAACACGCCGCTGGTGTCCCCGTCGCTTTTGACAACCATGGGCGCTCCGAGAACCGCGAGCCTCTCGCCCGCCTCATGCGCCAGAACACTGACACCCGTATCGTCGGCCATCGTCCTCTCCTTGTTCAGCCGTTGCGATGGAGCGATGGGTAACGCCACCGGCCATCGAGCGCGAGACGGCGAAACTGGACAGATCGTTCGCGCGGCCGAACAATGCCCGGATGGACGCATTCGGCGGCATCGAGGTTTTCGCGCGCGTGGTCGAAAGCGGCAGCTTCACCGCCGCCGCGCAGCAGCTGCAGACGGCGAAATCGTCGGTCAGCGAAAGCATACGGGCGCTGGAGGAACGCATGGGCGTTCGCCTGCTCGAGCGTACGACGCGGCGGCTGCGCCCGACCGAGGCCGGCATGGCCTTCTACCTGCGCTGCCGCAAGCTGATCGAGGACGCGGAGAACGCCCGCGCCGAGGCGCAGGCGCTGCAACAGGCGCCGGCCGGCCGCATCCGCATCGCCACGCCGGAAGGCTTTCCCGCCCGCTACATCGTGCCGACCCTGCCGCGCTTCTACCGAGCGTGGCCCGGCATCGAGATCGAACTGGTCGAAGGCTCGGCGGTGGCGCGCATGGTCGAGGAAGGCATCGATCTGGCGATCCGGGTGGTGGAGATGCCTGAACCCAACCTTGTGGTGCGGCGCATCGCCTCGACGCAGGTCGTGGTCGTCGCCACGCCCGGCTATCTGGCGGAGGCCGGCACGCCCCGGACGCCGGCCGATCTTGCGCGGCACAATTGCGTCGGTTTCTCGCCGCTGGCCTGGCGCTCGACATGGAAACTGGGGGCGCAGAGCATCGAGTTGCGGCCAAGGCTGCTGACCAACAGTTCCGACTCGCTGCTGGCGGCGGCGCTGGCCGGGCTGGGGCTGGTGGCCCTGCCCGACTGGCTGGCCGCCGAAGCCTTGGCGGACGGCAGGCTGACGCGGGTGCTGCGCCGCCACGCGACGCCGCTCACCGGCATCTACGCCGTCTATCCGACGCGCCGGCTGATCACGCCCAAGGTGCGCGTCTTCGTCGATCACCTGGCGCGCGAATTGCGCGCCCGCGGCCTGCCGGCGTGACGATCGGTCAGCGCCTCACCCCGGTCTCGCGGCCGATGTTGCGCAGCTGGATTTCCGTCGTGCCCTCGCTGATCGGGTAGAGGCGGGCGTCGCGGAAGAAGCGCTGGATCGGGCTGTCCATGATGTAGCCCTGGCCGCCGAAAATCTGCATCGCCTCGTCGGCGAGATGGATCGCCGCTTCGCTGGCGACCACCTTGGCCATCGAGGCCTCG
>JBFWZG010000249.1:0-2677 GCA_050185515.1 Reyranellaceae bacterium | reverse complement strand
GGTCATAGACCACGCCCAGCCCGTTCATCGAACGATAGTCGTTGGGATCGTATTTCAGCGCCGCGACATACTGCGCCTGCGCCAGGGCCGGCTGGTCGATGGCGATCAGCACGTTGCCCCAGCCGCGAAAGGCGTCGACGCTCTCCGGCTCGACCCGCAGGGCAGCCTGGTAGGCGTCGATCGCCTGCGTATAGGCGCCGGCCTCGGCCAACGCCATGCCCAGCCGCAGATGGCCTTCGACATAGGTGTCATATTGATCGACGGCGCGCTTGTAGAATCCGATGGCCGTCGGGAGATCGCCGGCGGCCCGGGCGGCATCGCCCAGGCGCAGCAAGGTGCCGAGGGCATTGTTGGCGGTCGCGGCATCGGCATTGCGGGCGCCGGCCATGGTGCGGTCGCCCTGTGGCGAGCAGGCGGTGGCCGCCAGAGCCATCAGACCAGCTACTATTGTCCACCGCCAAGACATCGTCCGAACCCCCAACGCTTTTCTTAATAATAACATGGATTTCGGCGGAATTGTTAAGTCAATGCCGTAGGGAGGTGGCGGTATCCGTATGAATTAGCAACTATACTGCAAATATCAGCGGGCCAGCCTGAGGTTGCTAAGCTGCGTCGCGATCTGGCGGAAAATGGCCGCCAGATCGTTCGAACTCGGCGACAGGAAATAGTACTCGGGCTTCGAGGCGCAGCCCTCGTAGAGCTGCTGGGTGGCCGAATTGTTCACCTGCAGCACGATCGTGTAGATGATCACCCCGGTCTGTTTCAGCGCCGTGCACAGGCTTGCCATGCGCGAGTTGATGCGCGACGTGGCCGTGCTCTTGTTGGTCGTACCCAGTCGGCCCTCCGACAGGCGACCATACGCGGTGTAGTCGGCATCGTGCGGAATGTTGCCGCTGCCTTGGTTGGTCGACGGGCATTTCGTAATGCCGTCGCAGCCCGGCGCATAACCCGGGTAGTCGTACCATTCGTTGACGCCGTCGGTCAGCATCACGATGACCTTGTCCATGAGCGGCGTGTGGTAGTCCATGGGTAGAGTGGCGGGCGTGGCCCCGCCCCACATGCCACGCCAGGCCGGGCTGAGTACCCGCCAGCCCCAGGCGAGGCCGAGATTGCCCATCGTGCCGCCGCGGTTCCACGCGCCCATGCCGGCGATCGCCGACAGCGCCACGGACTTGCTGGGCTGCAGCGGCGTGATCGCCGGCGGGCAGCCGAGATTGGGCCCGCGGGCATTGTTGTTGTCGGTGACCTCGATTACCGACGGCCATGGGTTGTCGGAGGGATAGTCTCTGCCGTCCTGGTTCTCGTACTGGATGTGCTTGTTCGATGCCCAGTAGAACCGCCCCCATTTGCGTACACTTGGCAAGGCTTCTGCTTCTGCTTCCTCGTATGGCTGGTCGCGGGCCTCGACGCAGCCTTTCCAGTACCCGCCGGCCGCGTACAGCGACGAGGGATTGTCCGGCACGAGCCAGCTTGTGCGGGAACTGCCGATATTCACGGTCGCCGAATAGGGCACAAGGGCGACCCAGAAGTTCGGAATGGTCTCGCGCTGCCCGAAAAGAATGTTGACCAGGTCCGTCGCCGCCGCCTTCATGGCGTTGATCTTGCTGCCCGACATCGACCCGGTATTGTCCATCACCAGCACAAGCTCCATGCCGCGATTGGATCGCCGCACCACGGTCTGTGAACTCACCGTCAGCGTTTCGATGCCAAGTATGCGCATGAAGGTCGTGGGGATCTCGGCCGATGCCGCAAGCGCCACCTCCTCGCCGTTTTCGTCGACCTGAATCGTCGGGCCCGTGATCGTGGCTTCGAGATAGCCGGCCGGAAAATTGGCGTTGAAGAACATGCGGATATCGTCGTCGCGCGTCGCCTGGAACACCACGCGCCCGCCGGCCAGCGCCGCCGCGTCGAGCGCCTGAGACAGATGCGACTTGACCAGGTAGCCGCGGCCGGAGTCGATCGCCGTTCCGACGCTCGCCACCAGCATCACCATGGCGACCGCGACGAAGGGCGTGGCGCTCGCCTCATCGCTGCGCCACAGGCGGCGCAGCCGCGACAGCAGGGAATCGAGGTGCTTCATGACTAGCCTCCGGCCAGGGTCTTCAGGCTGCCAACGCGCGGCCTGAAGAACGAACGGTGGTAGAGCTGCGACATCGGCACCAGGCCGGCGCCGAACAATGGCTCAAAATCGAAGAACACTTCTGCGGCGATCAGCGTGTTTGTGCCGGTGACGGTGAGGTTGCCGGGCAGGTCGACGGTGTTGCCGGCGCCGGTCCCCAGCCGGCTCGACGAAACGTAGCCGCCGCCGCCGGTGCTTTGCCAGTTGATGCGCGGCACGCCGCCGCTGACGCTGATCGACGTGATGATGACCGTGCCGTCGCGCTGGAAGTCGAACGGCGCGGCGACATGCGACGTCGCATCGAATAGCTGGGTCATCTGGCTTTGCGTCAGTTCGTCGGCCTGCGCCACCAGATCGCCGAGACCGGCCGCGACGCGGTCGAGTTTCTGGTGCAGGATGACCAGCCGCGAAAGATCGACGCCGCCCAGCAGCAGGACGACGAAGACCGGGCAGGCGACGGCGAACTCGGTGATCACGCCTCCCCGGCGGTCGCCGAACAGGCGCCGGATCGATGCTGGAATGCGGAGATGCCAGCGCATCAGCTGCCTCCCGCGATGC
>JBFWZG010000248.1:0-2700 GCA_050185515.1 Reyranellaceae bacterium | reverse complement strand
CACTCCGCTCGGGGCCGAACATCACCCCGCAGCTCTGGCCCTGGCTGATGCGCGCGCGCAGTTCTCCTGCCGCCTCGCGGGCGTCGATCACGCGATGCGGCATGTCGCGATTGCGCGCCGTCATGGCGTAGACGCGCTGCAGATCGGCGATGGCGGTCGGCAAATGCGGGTAGACCCGCGCATTGGCCAGTATCTCGTCGGCCCCGGACGCGGCAGCCACCGCCTTCTCGCTGGGGAATTTGTCGCGCGGGGCGACGATGCGCAGCTCGCTTAAGCCGCAATTCATCATGGCGCGCGCCGTGGTGCCGATGTTCTCGGCAAGCTGCGGGCGCACCAGCACGACGACCGGCGCGGTCGGAAGATCGGACATGGAGATCAGCGCGGCAGGGCGCGAAGCACGGCCGGCCTGCGCTGCTCGGACTCGACCCCGTCGCGGAACAGCTTGTAGGTGATGCTGTCGTAGAGGGCGTTGAACGAGGCGTCTATGACGTTGCTGGACACGCCGATGCACGACCAGCGCAGGCCGGCTTCGTCGAGGCACTCGATCATGACGCGGGTTATGGCCGCCGTGCCGCCGCGCGGGTTGAGGATGCGCACCTTGTAGTCGACCAGGCTCATGCTTGCCAGGGTCGGATAATGCGGCACCAGCGCCTGACGCAGCGCGCTGTCGAGCGCGTTGACCGGACCGTTGCCCTCGCCCACCGTCATCATCCGCTCGTCGCCGACGCCAAGCTTTACCGTGGCCTCCGACTGGGTGATGAGATCGCCGCGCGCGTTGTAGCGGCGCTCCGTGATCACCCGGAAACTGTGCAGCTCGAAATAGTCGGACACCGTGTGCAGCATGCGTCGCGCCAACAGTTCGAAGCTGGCCGAAGCGCCATCATAGGCATAGCCCTCCGATTCACGCTGCTTTACCACGTCCAGCAGCTTCGGCACTTCCGGCGCATTGGGATCGATCTCCAGACCGATCTCGCGGAACCGCGCCAGGATGTTCGACTTGCCGGCCTGGTCGGAGACGACGATGTGGCGGGAGTTGCCGACCAGCGCCGGCTCGATGTGCTCGTAAGTGCGCGGATCCTTTTCCACCGCCGACACATGCAGGCCGCCCTTGTGGGCGAAGGCACGCTCGCCGACATAGGCGGCGGAGCGGTTCGACGCCAGATGCAGCCGGTCGTCGAGCAGGCGCGAGAGATGCGTCAAATGCACCAGATCCTCGCGTTTGATGCCGGTATCGAAGCCCATCTTCAGCATCAGGTTCGGGATCAGCGCGATCATGTTGGCGTTGCCGCAGCGTTCGCCCAGCCCGTTGATCGTGCCCTGCACCTGACGCGCGCCGGCGCGAACCGCAGCCAGAGAATTTGCCACCGCGTTCTCGGTGTCGTTGTGGCAGTGGATGCCGACATGGCCGCCGGGGATGTGCTTCACCACCTCGCCGACGATTCTCTCGATCTCGTGCGGCAGCGTGCCGCCATTGGTGTCGCACAGCACGACCCAGCGCGCGCCGGCCTCGTAGGCCGCCCTGGCGCAGCGCAGGGCGTAGTCGGGGTTGGCCTTGTAGCCGTCGAAGAAATGCTCGCAATCGAACATCGCCTCATCCATCCGCTTCTTCGCCAGCGCAATGGAATCGGAGATCATGGCCACGTTCTCGTCGCGGTCGATCTCCAGCGCGACGTCGACATGGAAATCCCAGGTCTTGCCGACCATGCAGACGTTGCGGGCGGCGGTGTTGAGAATGGCGTTGAGGCCGGGATCGTTGTCGGCGCTGCGGCCCGGTCGGCGTGTCATGCCGAAGGCGGTGAATTTGGCCTGGGCCAGCTTGGGCGGCGACTGGAAGAACTGGTCGTCCGTCGGATTGGCGCCGGGCCAGCCGCCCTCGATGTAGTCGATGCCGATCCGGTCCAGCGCCTCGGCGATCGCCGCCTTGTCGGCAACGGAAAAATCGACGCCCTGGGTCTGGGCGCCGTCGCGCAAGGTGGTGTCGAACAGGTAGACGCGCTCGCTCATCGGCCAATTCCCTGAATTGCCCGCTCTTTCTGCACCCGCGAAGTCGTCGCGTCAACGCAGCCACGCAAGTCCCTGGCCGGATTGGCGATATGCCGCGTCAGGCCCGCCGCCAGGCAGTACCTTTCGGCCCGTCTTCGAGAACCACCCCCTTGCCCGCCAATTCGTCTCGGATGCGGTCGGCCTCGGCGAAATTCTTCGCTTTACGGGCAGCCAGACGCGCCTGGATGGCGGCCTCGATGGCGGCCTCGTCGAGCGCCTCGCTCCCTACTCTAGGTGGCCGCCACCGGAACCAAGCCTCGGCATCCTGCTGCAGGATACCCAGTAGCCCGGCCCCGCTCAGCAGTTCGTCGCGCGCTTTGGCTTTCTCCGCATCGCCTGTCCCGGCATTCAGCCGATTGGCGGCCTCGTGCAGGGCGGCGAGAGCCAGCGGGGTGTTGAGATCGCTTTGCAGTGCATTCATGACCGCGTCGTTCTCGCCGGACGCTGGCGCGCCGGCCCCGGCCAGCCGCAGGGACTGGTACAGCCGGTCGAGCGTGGCCTTGGCCCGCTTCAACCCGTCCCTGGTGAAGTCGAGCGGCTGGCGGTAGTGGGCCGACAGCAGCAGGTAGCGGATCGCCTCGCCGGGAAACTCCTGCAGGAGCTCATGCACGGTGAAGAAGTTGCCCAACGACTTGGACATCTTCTCGCCATTCGCCA
>JBFWZG010000247.1:0-2708 GCA_050185515.1 Reyranellaceae bacterium | reverse complement strand
AAGCGCTGAGGGCGCCAAGAGCAACAAGGGCGCGGCCGCCGCAAGGCGCCGCGCCGTCTTTTTGAGGAGACAACGACAGTGGCCAGCAACCGTTCTTCCAACCGCAAGCTGCTCGTGCTGCCGGGCGACGGCATCGGCCCCGAGGTCATGCACGAGGTGCGCAAGGTCATCGCCTGGACCGGCAAGAGACGCGCCGTCGGCTTCGACATCGAGGAAGGCAAGGTCGGCGGCGCGGCGATCGACGCCGAGGGCGCGCCGCTGTCGGACGCCACCATGGCCCGCGCCCAGGAAGCCGATGCGGTGCTGTTCGGCTCGGTCGGCGGGCCGAAATGGGACAATCTGCCGTTCGCGCAAAAGCCCGAGCGCGGCCTGCTGCGGCTGCGCAAGGAGATGGACCTGTTCGCCAATCTGCGCCCGGCCAAGGTGTTCGACGCGCTGGTCGACGCCTCGACGCTGAAGCCCGAGATCGTCAGGGGGCTGGACATCCTGATCATCCGCGAGCTGACCGGCGGCGTCTATTTCGGCGAGCCGCGCGGCATCACCGAGCTGCCCAACGGCGAGCGCAAGGGCGTCAACACGCAGGTCTACACCACCTCGGAAATCCGCCGCGTCGCCGCCGTCGCCTTCGACCTCGCGCGCAAGCGCAACGGCAAGGTGTGCTCGTCGGAAAAGGCCAACGTGATGGAATCGGGCGTGCTGTGGCGCGAGGAAGTCACCAGGCTGCACGCCGAGAGCTACAAGGACGTCGAGCTGTCGCACATGTACGCCGATGCGCTCGCCATGCAGCTGGTGCGCTGGCCGGCGCAGTTCGACGTCATCGTAACCGACAACCTGTTCGGCGACATGCTGTCGGACGAGGCGGCGATGCTGACCGGCTCGCTCGGCATGCTGCCCTCGGCGTCGCTGGGCGCGCCGGCGGCGTCGGGGCGGCGCAAGGCGCTGTACGAGCCGATCCACGGCTCGGCGCCGGACATCGCCGGCAAGGGCGTGGCCAATCCGCTGGCCGAGATGCTGTCCTACTCGATGATGCTGCGCTACAGCTTCGATCTCGCCGACGAGGCCGATCTGGTCGAGACGGCGGTCGAGAACGTGCTGAAGACCGGCATCCGCACGCCCGACATCATGCAGGACGGCATGAAGAAGGTCGGCACCCAGGAAATGGGCGATGCGATCATCAAGGAGCTCGACCGGCTGGTCTGAGGCGGCAAAGGCGGCGTAGAAACGACGCCGCCATGTCGTCCTTCGAGAACGTCAGCTTTCCGACCAATGCCGCGCCGGGGGTCAAGCCGGTGCGGGTGACGGCGAGCCTGCATCTGCCGGAAGCGGATCGGCCGGTGGCGGCGATGGTGCTGCTGACCTCGTCCGGCGGTGTGCAGAAGCATCGCGAGCACTGGTATGCGGAGAACCTCAACGCCCATGGCATCGCGGCGCTGATCGTCGACAGCTTCCGGCCGCGCGGCGTGCGCAGCACCGTGTCGGACCAGCGCCAGGTCTCGGCCTGGGAGATGGAGAACGACGCCTTCGCCGCCCTCGACCTGCTGCGCCACGACGAGCGCATCGATCCCGCGCGCATCGGGATCATGGGCGTGTCCAAGGGCGGCATCGCCGCCATCGCCTCGGCGATCGAGATCCGCAAGCGCTGGCGCCG
The DNA here is from genome assembly GCA_050185515.1 of Reyranellaceae bacterium. Classification (GTDB taxonomy): domain Bacteria; phylum Pseudomonadota; class Alphaproteobacteria; order Reyranellales; family JAQSWP01; genus JAQSWP01. Next base: position 1,060 of record JBFWZG010000247.1, on the reverse strand, counting down.
CACCGGCGACAGGCTGTTCGCCCTGCATGTCGCGATCGTCCCCGGCTGCACCGTGCAGCATCGCGTGCCGCGCAGCACCGGCCGGCCGATGCTGTTCCAGCTCGCCGAGAAGGACGACTACACGCCGGCAGCGCTCTGCCAGTCCTATGCCGAACGCCTGCGCGCGCAGGGCAACGACAGGGTCGTGGTCAGGGTCTACGAGGGCGCGCATCACGGCTGGGAGGCGATCGGGCCGCTGCACGAGTTGCGCCGGGCGGAGAACTACTCGCATTGCCGGGCGCTCATAGAGGACGATGGCAGCCTGTTCGTGCCGCAGATCGGCCAGCACATGAGCCAGGACGCCTATGCCGAATGGGCGCGCGAGAACTGCATGTTCATCGGCCGCACCCATGCCGGCGGCGGCACCGTCGAACTGCGCCGCCGCGCCACCGACGATCTGCTGGATTTCCTGCGCTCGAACGGGTTCTGAACGCTATTTCCGCTTGAGGATCGAGCCCAGCATGCCGCGGATGATCTCGCGGCCGATCGTGCTGCCGACCGTGCGCACGGTGCTCTTCATCATGGCGTCGATCAGCGAATCGCGCGGCCTGCCGACCGGGCGGGCGGGTTCGCGCGGGGCGGGCGCGGGTCGCGGCGCCGGTTCGGCGCGTGGCCGTTGCGGCGGCGGCGACGGCTGCGGCAGCGGCGCCCGCTGCGGCGCCTCGCCCCACGGCGAACCCGATGGCGGGATGCGCGAGCGGGCGCCGGTCGGCGGCGGCCCCTCTATCGTGGTTTGCGCCCGCGCCGCGAGTTGCTCGTAGGCGGAATCGCGATCGACCGTGTCGTCGTAGCGGCCATAGACCGGGCTGCGCTCGATGCAGGCCTTGCGCTCGGCCTCGCTGATCGGGCCCAGGCGCGAGCAGGGCGGGGCGATAAGGGTGCGTTCGACCGGCGCCGGCTCGCCCTTGCCCTGCAGCAGCGAGACCAGCGCCTCGCCCACCACCAGCTCGGTGATGGCGCGCGATACGTCGAGCGGCGGGTTGGGGCGGAACGTGTCGGCCGCCGCCCTGACCGCCTTCTG
>JBFWZG010000246.1:0-2714 GCA_050185515.1 Reyranellaceae bacterium | reverse complement strand
TGCTGACCGACCTGACGACCGAGGCCGGCGAGGCGCTCGCCCGCGAACTGGGCGAGCGCGCCCTGTTCGTCCGCCACGACGTCACCAGCGAGCCCGACTGGATCGCTGCCGTCGAAACGACGGTGAAACGGTTCGGCCGGCTCGACGGCATCATCAACAGCGCTGGCGTTGGCCGTGTCGCCTCTATCGAGGACTGCACGCTCGAGGATTTCCGCTTCGTCAACGACGTGAATTCGAAGGGCACTTTCCTCGGTTGCAAGCACGGCGTGCTGGCGATGAAAAAGACGGGCGGCGGTTCGCTGGTCAACATCTCCTCGGTGCTGGGGCTGCGCGGCATGGCCGCCGCCCCCGCCTACTGCGCCAGCAAGGGGGCGGTTCGGCTGCTGACGAAGGCGGTGGCGCTGCATTGCGCGGCGATGCGCTATGGCATCCGCTGCAATTCGGTGCATCCGGGCTGGATCGAAACGCCCATGGTGAAGCCGCGGCTGGAAAATGCATCGGACCCCGCCGCCGCGCGCGCCCGGATGGAGAAAATGCACCCGATCGGGCGGCTTGGCCAGGCCGAGGAAATCGCCGCCCTGTGCCTGTTCCTGGTGTCCGACGAGTCGGCGCTGATCACCGGCGCCGAAATCTCCGCCGATGGTGGACTTACGGCTTGAGGCCGTCCGGAACGGAAAACGTCGTCGTGTCGTTCAGCACATCCCGCCATTCCGGGTGGCGTCGGAAGGCTGTCCGCACGTAGGAGCACAGCGGCAGAATTTTGCTGCCCTCCGCCCGCGCATCGGCGACGCCGCGCGCCACCAGCGCCTCGGCGAAGCCCTTGCCGCGCATGTTGGGCGGCACGTAGGTGTGATCGATGATGAAAAGATTGTCACCGCCATGCGCGTAGGTCATTTCGGCTTCGCGGCCGTCGAACCGGATCACGTATCTGCCCTTGCCGCCGTGGTCTTCGCGCTCGATGCTGAAACTCTCCGTCGCCATCATATGCATGCTTCAACCCGTTACCGTATGCCGGAGCCGCGCCGGCTCTCCTTGGACGAGTGTAACGACGGCCGCCCGCGGCATGTTCCCTCGGGCACGGGATTCTAATCCCGCCTTGCTTTCGCCTCAGATCTCGTCGAACCGGCCGCCGCGCCCCTTGCCCGAGGCGAAGCGCGCCGCACCGGCGACCGACTCCGCCGTCAGCACCTTGGCGCCTTCGCGGCTCTCATTGATCAGCGCTTCTTCCAGCGAGTAGTCGAAGCCCAGGTAGGCCGACCGTCGGTCGGTGCGCATGCATAGTTCGGGGAAGCGCGCGATCTCGTGCGCCAGCCGTTGCGCCTCCTCGCGCGAACGGCCCTTGGGCACCAGCCGGTCGGCCAGGCCCCAGGCCAGAGCTTCTTTGGCGTCGACCGGCCGGCCGGTGAGGATCATGTCGAGCGCCCGGCTCTGTCCGACGATGCGCGGCAGCCGGACCGTGCCGCCATCGATCAGCGGCACGCCCCAGCGCCGGCAATAGACGCCGAATATCGCATCCTCCTCGACCACCCGCATGTCGCACCACAAAGCGAGCTCCAGCCCGCCTGCCACGGCGTAGCCGGCGATGGCGCCGATCACCGGCTTGTTCAGCAGATAATGCGACGGGCCCATCGGCCCCTCGCCTGTACGCCGTTCGAGATTGCGCGTCTGCCCGCTGCCCACGACCTTCAGATCGTAGCCGGCGCAGAACGTGCCATGGTCGCCGTAGAAGACGCCGACCTTGGCCTCGTCGTCGGCATCGAAGCGGCGGAATGCCTCGGCCAGCGCCTGCGCGGTCTCGGGATTGACCGCATTGCGCGCTTCGGGCCGGCTCAGGATCACCGTCCATACCGGCCCGTCCTTCTCGATGGCGACGCTCATGGCCACCTACGCGACCAGCACGCCGCCATCGGCGACGATCACCTGCCCGGTCATGAACTTGCCGGCCTTCGACGCCAGCATCACCGCGATGCCGCCAATGTCGTCCGGCTCGCCCAGCCGCTTCAGCGGCTGGCGCTCCAGCCGCTTGGCGAGGTTCTTCTCGTCCTCCCACAGCGCCTTTGCGAAGTCCGTCTTGATCAAGCCGGGGGCGATGGTGTTGATGCGGATGTTGTCGCCGCCCAGCTCCAGCGCCAGGTTGCGCGTCAGCGCCATGTCGGCCGCTTTCGAGATGCCGTAGGCGCCGATGATCGGCGTGCCGCGCAGGCCGCCGATCGAGCTGATGATGATGATGACGCCGTCTTTCTTCGCTCGCATGTCGGGCAGCACCATCTTGGTCAGCCAGATGTTCGACAGGATGTTGTTGCGCATGATCTTGTCGAATGCCTCGTCCGGCATGTCCTCGGTCGGCCCGTAATACGGGTTCGAGGCGGCGTTGCAGACCAGGATATCGACCGGCCCCAGCTGTTTGCGCGTCTCGGCCACCAGCTTCTCGAGCTGCGCCTTGTCGGAAATGTTGGCCGGGATCGACACCGCCTTGCCGCGCCCCAGCTTGTTGATCTCGGCCGCCACCTCCTCGCAGGCCGGCGCCTTGCGGCTGGAGATCACGACATTGGCGCCCTGCACCGCCATTTCCCTGGCGATCGACTTGCCGATGCCCTTGCTGGAACCGGTGATGATGGCGACTTTGCCCGTCAGGTCGAACATGCTCACTTTGGCGTCTCCCGGAGTTTCATTTCCCCGACAGACTGCGCCAGAGCCGGCCGGGGCTCAAGCCT
>JBFWZG010000245.1:0-2715 GCA_050185515.1 Reyranellaceae bacterium | reverse complement strand
GCGACGTTCTCCAGAGCGGTCATGGTCGGAATGAGATGGAAGCCCTGGAACACTATGCCGACATTGTCGCGGCGGAAGCGGGCGAGGCCATCCTCGTCCAGGCGCACCAGATCCGTTCCGGCGACCGCAACGGCGCCCCTGGTGGCGCGCTCGAGGCCGCCTATCACCATCAGCAGGCTGGACTTGCCAGCGCCGGAAGGTCCGACCAGCGCCGCGGTTTCGCCGGCGCCGATGTCGAGACTGATTCCGCGCAGGATATTGACCGGACCGGCGGCGCTCGCCAACTGTAGCTGAACGTCACGCAGGCTGATCATGCAAATGGCTCCCTCATCGACCCCGACAGCAACCGAAAACTGTGACCAAAGCAAGGCTGGCGCCCGCAGGCGGGGCCGGCTGGCCGCGGTTTTCTGCTCATTTCCTCGGCATATTACGCAAAGCGTGGCGCTGGCGATTGCCATCATCGGTATGGTTTTCGCCGTTCCCGCCAGCGCGCAGCAACAGGCGAACACCACCATCGCCGTGCTGGGCGACAGCCTGACGGCCGGTTACGGCCTTCCTGAATCCGACGCCTTTCCCGCGCAGCTCGAGGCGGCGCTGAAGGATCGCGGCCACGAGGTGCGCGTGATCAATGCCGGGGTTTCGGGCGACACCTCGGCGGGCGGTCGCGCGCGGCTGGACTGGACCCTGGCCGACAAGCCGCAGATCGTCATCGTCGAACTCGGCGCCAACGACACGCTGCGCGGGCTCGATCCGGACCAGACCGAAGCCAATCTCGACGACATACTGGCGCGCACCCTGGCGAGCGGCGCCAGGGTTCTGCTGGCCGGCATGCGCGCGCCGCCCAATTTCGGCCGCGACTACCAGCAGCGCTTCGACGCCATCTACCAGCGCCTGGCCGAGAAGCACGGCGTGCCGCTTTATCCGTTCTTCCTTGAAGGCGTGGCGATGGATCCCAAGCTCAACCAGCCCGACGGCATCCACCCGACCGCCGCCGGCGTGGCGATCATCGTCAAGGGCATCCTGCCCGCCGTCGAAACCCTGCTGAAACGGACCGAGGCGGCGCGCTGACGTCGGGGATTTGCGCCGGGCGAGGCTGTCGCGCTATAGCAGGGCCCTCGCCCTTCCCGCGACCAGCACGAAGCGAAACCCGACATGCAATTCCGCCCGCTCGGCCGCACCGGCCTGAACGTCTCCCTGATCTGCCTCGGCACCATGACCTGGGGCCGCCAGAACACCGAAGCCGAAGCGCACGAGCAGCTCGACTACGCCCTCTCGCGCGGCATCAACTTCATCGACGCCGCCGAGATGTATCCGGTGCCGCCGGGCGCGGAGACGCACGGGCGCACCGAGCAGTTCATCGGCACCTGGCTGAAGAACCGCAAGGACCGCGACAGGATCGTGCTGGCCACCAAGGCGGCCGCGCGCGGGCGCGACTTCGAATGGCTGCGCGGCGGGCCATTGCTGAACGCCAAGCACCTCAACGAGGCGGTCGACGGTTCGCTCAAGCGCCTGCAGACCGACTATATCGACCTCTACCAGCTGCACTGGCCGGATCGGCGCACCAACACTTTCGGCCAGCTCGGCTACAGGCACGACCCGAACGACGACGGCGGCACGCCGATCGACGAGACGCTCGAGGCCCTGCAGGGCCTGATCAAGGCCGGCAAGGTGCGCCACGTCGGCGTGTCGAACGAGACGCCCTGGGGCGTGATGAGATACGTCGGTTACGCCGAGACCAAAGGCCTGCCGCGCATTGCCTCGATCCAGAACCCCTACAACCTGCTGAACCGCAGCTTCGAGATCGGCAACGCCGAAGTTTCCATGCGCGAGGACGTCAGCATGCTGGCCTATTCGCCGCTGGCCATGGCGACGCTGACCGGCAAGTACCTGAACGGCGCCAAACCCGAGGGCGCGCGGCTCAGCCTGTTCACGCGTTTCCAGCGCTATACCGGCGCGCACGCCCAGCCGGCCATCCAGGCCTATGTCGATCTGGCGAAGAAGCACGGCATCGATCCCGGCCACATGGCGCTGGCTTTCGTCAATTCGCGCCCGTTCGTCACCAGCAACATCATCGGCGCCACCAGCATGGCGCAGCTCAAGAGCAACATCGACAGCCTCGACGTGACACTGTCGGAAGACGTGCTGAACGGCATCGAGGACATCTACAAGCGCACCGGCTCGCCCTGCCCCTGAGACAGGGCTGGCCGGCGCGCCTGCGCAGACGGGGCGCGCCATGAGACTGTTCGTCGCCATCGAAATGCCGCCCTCGCTGCGGGCCGAAATGGCGCGGCTGCAAAGCGGCGTGCCGGGCGCACGCTGGGTCGCGCCGGAGAATCTGCACCTGACCCTGCGCTTCATCGGCGAGGTCGACAACGGCACCGCCCGCGACATCGACGACCAGCTGGCGCGCATCGGCGCCATGTCGTTCGAACTCGCCGTCAAGGGCGTCGGCTATTTCGCCGACGGCGCGCGGCTCAACGCCCTTTATGCCGCGGTCGAGAACAACCCCGCGCTCGAGGCGCTACAGCAGAAGGTCGACAGCGCCATCGCCCGCACCGGGCTGCGGCCCGAACGCCGGCGCTTCGTGCCGCACGTCACCCTGGCGCGCTTCGGCGGCCGGCAGGAGGCGGGGCACCATCTGGCGCAGTTCATGGCCTCGCACAGCCTGTGGCGGCCCGAGCCCTTCGACGTCGAACACTTCACGCTGTTCTCCTC
>JBFWZG010000244.1:0-2747 GCA_050185515.1 Reyranellaceae bacterium | reverse complement strand
GCAACAAGTCGGAAATGTCGGTCGGCTATTCGACGCTCTACGGCGACATGTGCGGCGGCTATTCCGTGCTCAAGGACGTCTACAAGACCTCGGTCTACGAGGTATCGCGCTGGCGCAATGCCAACCTCCCTGAGGGCGCGCTGGGGCCGAAAGCCGTCGTCATTCCCGAACGGATCCTGACGAAGGCGCCGACGGCCGAGCTGCGGCCGGACCAAAAGGACCAGGATTCCCTGCCGCCCTACGACCAGCTGGATCGCATCCTGCATGGGCTGATCGAGCGCGATCTCGCGGTCGAGGAACTTGTGGCCGAGGGCGAGGATCGCGACACGGTGCAGCGCGTCTGGCGCATGCTGGAGAATGCCGAGTACAAGCGCCGCCAGGCGCCGCCTGGGGTCAAGATAACGTCGCGGGCGCTGTCGCGCGACCGGCGCTATCCCATCACCAACGCCTTTCGCGGCTGAACCATGGCCGGGCCGCGGGTGCGATTCGCGCCGAGCCCGACGGGCCGGCTGCATGTCGGCAATATACGGGTGGCGCTGGCGAACTTCCTGTTTGCCCGCGCCGGCAAGGGCGCCTTCGTGCTGCGCCTCGACGATACCGATCGCGAGCGCTCGACCGAAGCCTTCGCCCGCGGCATCGAGGCCGATCTGCGTTGGCTCGGCGTCGAATGGGACGAACTGGCGCGCCAGTCCGATCGTTTCGCCCGCTACGATGCGGCGGCTGACCGTCTGCGCGGCGACGGCCGTCTCTATGCCTGCTACGAAACGCCGCAAGAGCTCGAGCTGAAGCGCAAGGCGCGGCTGAATCAGGGGCGTCCGCCGGTCTATGATCGCGCCGCGCTGCGGCTGACGGACGCCGACCGCGCCAGGTTCGAAGCCGAGGGACGCCGCCCGCACTGGCGTTTCAAGCTCGAGGCGCGGCATGTCGAGTTCGTCGATCTGGTGCGCGGCGCCCAGCAGGTTGACGAGGCCAGCCAGAGCGATCCGGTGCTGGTGCGGGCCGATGGCACCTATCTCTACACCCTGCCTTCGGTGGTCGACGACATCGACATGGATATCAGCCACGTGATTCGCGGCGAGGATCACGTCACCAACACCGGCACGCAGATTCAGATTTTCGAAGCGCTCGGCGCCCGCCCGCCGCGCTTCGCCCATCTGCCGCTGCTGGTCGACGCTGAAGGCGGTGGCCTTTCCAAGCGGCTGGGAAGCCTGTCCGTCGCCGATCTGCGCGAACAAGGCATCGAAGCGCTGGCTCTGGCGGCGCTGCTGGCGCGGCTTGGCACCTCCGACGCCGTCGAACCGGTCGACGGCATGGACGAACTGGTCGAGAGCTTCGACCTGACGCACATCGCGCGCGCCTCGCCGCGCTTTTCGTTGGAGGAACTGTCCGGCCTCAACGCCCGCACCCTGCACCGCATGGACTATGCCGCGGTGGCGGATCGGCTGCAGGCGCACGCGCCAGGCGCCGGCGAGGCCTTTTGGCTCGCGGTTCGGGCCAATCTCCAGACGCTGGCGGATGCGGGCGAATGGTGGGGGGTGGTCAACGGGCCCGTCGAACCGGTGATCGAGGACGCCGCCTTCTGCGCCGCCGCGGCCGATCTGCTGCCGCCCGATCCGCTGAGCGAGGCGAGCTGGCGTTCGTGGACGTCTTCCGTATCGGCCGCGACGGGTCGCAAGGGGCGGGCGCTGTTTCATCCGCTGCGATTGGCGCTGACGGCGCGCGAACGTGGACCGGAGATGCAGAATTTGCTACCGCTCATCGGCCGCGCTCGCGCCGAAGCCCGGCTGCTCGGCCGTACGGCCTGAGTGCGATCTATTCCATCCGAAGGAGAGTTGGGTGACGCTGCGCCTGCACAACACGCTGACGCGACAGGAGGAGGTATTCGAGCCGATCGATCCCGCTCATGTGCGTCTCTACGTGTGCGGGCCGACCGTCTACGACTACATCCATATCGGCAATGCCCGTCCCATCGTCGTGTTCGACGTGCTGTTCCGTCTGCTGCAGCGGCTCTATCCGCGCGTCAGCTACGTTCGGAACATTACTGATGTCGAAGACAAGATCATCGATCGCGCGCGGGAGAACGGCGAGAGCATCGAGGCGCTGACGCAGCGCACCGCAGCCGCCTTTCATGAGGACATTGCGCCGCTCAATGCGCTGCCGCCGACCCACGAGCCGCGCGCCACCGCCTATATCGCCCAGATGCAGGCGCTCATCGTGTCGCTGATGGCCAAGGGTCATGCCTACGAGCGCGACGGGCACGTGCTGTTCAACGTGCCCAGCATGGCCGATTACGGCCGGCTTTCCGGCCACAGTCGCGACGAACTGGTGGCCGGCGCCCGGGTCGAAGTGGCGCCATACAAGAAGGACGCCGCCGATTTCGTGCTGTGGAAGCCCTCGACCGACGACCAGCCGGGCTGGGGCAGTCCCTGGGGCCGCGGCCGGCCGGGCTGGCACATTGAGTGCTCGGCCATGAGTGCTGCGCTGCTGGGCGAGACGTTCGACATCCATGGCGGCGGCCAGGATCTCATCTTTCCGCACCACGAGAACGAGATCGCGCAGTCGCGCTGCGCCCACGACACGACGACGCTGGCGAAATACTGGATGCACAATGGCTATTTGCTGGCGAATGGCGAGAAGATGTCCAAGTCGTTGGGCAACTTCTTCACCGTGCATGAGCTCCTGCAGGAGTTTCCCGGCGAGGCGATCCGCTACCTGCTGCTGTCGGCCCACTACCGCCAGCCGCTCGA
>JBFWZG010000243.1:0-2750 GCA_050185515.1 Reyranellaceae bacterium | reverse complement strand
ATGCCCTGTAGGTGATGCCGAAGCCGCCCTGGCCCAGCACCGCCTGCAGCTCGTACTTGCCCAGCCGGAAGCCCGAATGCAGCGCGACGAAATGCTCGTCGTGGCCTTCGGCCATTCTGGTCCTGTCTTCGGTCATCGCGCGTCACGCTCCCCGAAGGGAGTTTGGCGCAGGTCGCGGCGGCGAACAAATGCGACACGATGCCGGCGGCGGCGAGCGAACCGGCGCGCCATGCTCAGCGCGCCCCGATGGCGGGGAAGCCCGGCGGGTGGTTGCGCAGCTCGACCGTCATGGTGCGGCTGTCGAGCCGGGACATGCCCGAAATGTTGGTGACGGTGGCCGAAACGCGAACGGTCACCGTCGACTTCGTGACGGAAACGCCCTCGAAGCGGTCGATCGTCTGCACCCGCCGGTTATTGTTGAGCAGCGCGGTGTTCATCGCCCTTTCGACCGAGGCGCGCATGGCGTCCCAGTTCTCCGCGACGTAGCGTTTCGGATCGGCGGGCGGCGCTATGGCGGCCTGCTGCGTCGGCGCGGCGGCGGCGGGACGGGCCGCGGGGGTGGCGCTGGCCGGCGACGGGGCGGCGGCTCGCGCCTTGCGCTCGGCCTCGGCAGCCCGGCGCTCGGCCTCCGCCCTGGCGCGCGCTTCCGCCTCCAGCTTGCGTCGCGCCTCCTCCTCGGCCTGGCGCTTGATCTCGGCCTCGCGCTTTTGCTGCGCCTCGAGGTCGGCGCGAATCTTCGCCTCGAGCTCTGCCCGCAGGCGGGCCTCCGCTTCCGCGCGCGCCTTCTCCTCTTCCTCCGCCTGCCGCCTGGCTTCCGCTTGTTCCCGCGCCTTCGCTTCCGCCGCGGCCCTTGCCGCCGCTTCCTCCGCCTGCCGCCTCGCGGCGGCTTCGGCGCGCGCCTTCTCTTCCTGCTCGGCCTTGCGACGCGCCTCCTCGGCAGCGGCGCGCCGTTGCTGTTCCGCCCGGGCCTGAGCCTCGACCTCGGCTTTCTGCCGCGCCTCGGCTTCGGCCTGCAGGCGCTGCGCCGTGGCGATGCGCTCGGCTTCGGCCGATTGCCAGGCGGCATAGCCGCCGCCACCGGCCAGCAGCAGCGCGCCGATGCCAGCCGCCAGCAACAGCCGCTTCTTGCCCGTCGCGCGGGCTGGCGCGGCCGCAGCGGCGGCTGCCGCCGGCGCAGGCGCTTCGCCCGTCAGCATGGCGCGCCACTGCGCCACCGATTGCGGGCGGCGGTTCTCGAACACCTCCAGCCCGGCATCGATCGCCGCCAGGAACGGCCGCGAGTAGCGACCCGCGCCCAGAGTCGTCGCCGGCTCCATGTCGTCTTCGCGGATACGATCCGTTGCCTGCGGTGGCGCCTTGCCGGCGATGCCGTGATAGAGCGTAGCGGCCAGCGCGTAGATGTCGGTCCACGGCCCCTGCTTGCCCGACGAGGTGTATTGCTCGAACGGCGCATAGCCCGGCGTGAACACCGAGGTAATGGAGCGCGATTTCTCGCCCAGCGCCTGGCGCGCCGCGCCGAAATCGATCAGCACCGGCTGGCCGTTGGCGCGGATGAGAATGTTGGCCGGCTTGATGTCGCGATGCAGGAAGCCCGCCTGGTGCACGTCTTCCAGCCCGTCCAGCACCGGCAGCACGATCGCCTTCAGCCGCTCCTCCGGCAGCGGCGCCTCGCGCCGGTACAGCGCCGACAGCGGCTCGCCCTCGACCAGCGCCATCACCATGTAGGCGGTACCGTTGGCCTGCATGTAGTCGTGCACGCGCACGATATTGGCGTTCTCGAATAGCGCCAGCGCGCGCGCTTCCTCGAGAAAGCGCTCGAGGCCCCAGGTGAAGCCTTCCTCGTCGCGGCCCGACTTGGCCCGCACGGTCGCGCCGTCGACCCGCACGGCGACGTCGGAGGGCAAATACTCCTTGATGGCGACGCCGCGATTGAGCTCGGTGTCGAGGGCGCGATAGGTGATGCCGAAGCCACCATGGCCCAGCACCGCCAGCAATTCGTAGCGGCCGAGCCGGAATCCCGACGGCAGCGCCACGAAATGGATGTCGTGGCCGGCATCCGCCAGCCGGGTCTTCTCCTCGTTCATCGCCCTGTCCCCCGGGGCAGTATCGGCTGGCAATTCTGGCGCAGCCGGACGCGCGCGACAATCGCCGGCGCGTCAGGCCGCGGCGGACACCGATTGCGCCAGCAGCCAGTCGTGGAAGGCCTTGACCTTGCGCCGCTTCAGCGCCGAGGGCGGAGCCACGAAATAATAGGCGGCCTCGATCGGCAGGCTGAGATCGAAGGGCTGCACCAGCCGTCCGGCGGCGAGATCGCGCTCGACAAGCTGCGTCTGGCCCAGCGCCACGCCGACCCCATCGATCGCCGCCTGCAGGGCGGTGAAGACCTGATCGAACACCGGCCCGCGCGAGACGTCGACGCCCTTGACGCCCGCCGCGGTCAGCCACAGCCGCCAGTCGTCGCGCGCCGTCGTGGTGTGCAGCAAGGTGGCGCGCGCCAGATCGGCGGGCTGCTTCAGCCCGTTGCGGCCCTTGACCAGCGCCGGCGCGCAGACCGGGAAAATGTCCTGGGTGAACAGACGCTCGATATGCAGGCCGGGCCACTTGCCCATGCCCCAGCGGATCGCCGCATCGACCGCGTCGCGCTGGAAATCGACCAGCTCGAACGAGGTCGACAGCTGCACCTCGATCTCCGGATGCAGCGACTGGAAGGCCGAGAGCCGCGGCACCAGCCATTTGGTGGCGAAGGAGGC
>JBFWZG010000242.1:0-2781 GCA_050185515.1 Reyranellaceae bacterium | reverse complement strand
CGGTGGCGGCGACGGGCTATGCCGGGCCGCTGTCGCTGGAGATCTTCAACGACCAGTTCCGCGGCGGCTCGCCGCAATCGGTGTCGGTCGACGGCAAGCGCTCGCTGGTGTTCCTGATGGACCAGGTGGGCCGCGCCGAGCCGGGAGCGGCGACCGCGAAGCCGGCAATGCCCGACCGCATCGAGGTGCGTGGCGTGGCCTTCGTCGAGTTCGCCGCCGACGAGGCGGAAGCGGAGGAACTGGCGCGCCTGCTGCGCAGCATGGGATTCCGCCATGCCGGCCGCCACCGCAACCGGCACGTCGATCTCTACCGCCAGGGCGAGATCAACATCGTGGTGAATACCGAGCGCGAGGGCCTGGCGCATTCGTCCTACCTGGTGCACGGCACCTGCGCCTACGCCATCGGGCTCAAGGTCGAGGATGCGGCGGCGACCGTCGAGCGGGCGCGGGCGCTAGGCGCGGCGCCCTTCGCCGAACAGCGCCTGGCGGGCGAACTGGCCATACCGGCGATCCGCGGGGTGGGCGGCGGCGTCATCTATTTTCTCGACGACGGCAGCGAACTCGCTCGCGTCTGGGAGGTCGAGTTCGACCTGACATCGACCGACGACACGCCGGATGCCGGGCTGCTGCGCATCGACCATGTGGCGCAGACCATGAACTACGAGGAGATGCTGAGCTGGGTGCTGTTCTACCTGTCGATCTTCCGCACCCGCAAGCTGGCGGCGGTCGACGTGGTGGACCCCGGCGGGCTGGTGCGCAGCCAGGTGATCGAAAGCGACAACGCCGCCCTGCGGCTGACGCTGAACGGGGCCGAGAACCAGCGCACCCTGGCCGGCCACTTCGTCGCCAAGAGCTTCGGCTCGGCGATCCAGCATTTGGCGCTAGCGACCGACGACCTGCTGGGCACGGCCGAGGCCATGGCGCGGCTGGGGTTCAGGCCGCTGGAGGTGCCGGCCAACTACTACGACGACATCGAGGCGCGGTTCGGCCTGCCGGAGCAGACCATCGCGGCCCTGCGCCGGCACGGCATTCTCTACGATCGCGACGAGGCCGGCGACTATCTGCAGCTCTACAGCCGCCTCTACGGCGAGGGTTTCTTCTTCGAGATCGTGCAGCGCGATCCGGGCTATGCCGGCTATGGCGCCGCCAACGCGCCGGTGCGCATCGCGGCGCAGAAGCGCGGCCTGGGAGCGTCGGCGCTGGCCGTCATGTAGCGCCCGGGCGCATCTCGTCAGGCGTGACCATGTGCAACAGGCGGAATATCTCCGCCACAGGCTGCGATGCCGCGCCGGCCTGCTGCAGCGCCGCCGGGACCAGCGCGCCCGACAGCGCCGCCGCCACCACTTCCGTCTCGTAGCCCGACAGCAGCACGATCCAGTCGGCCGCCGCATCGCCGCCCCTGATCGCCTGCTCCTTCGTCGGCGGCGCGGCCGGGGCGTCGGTCTGGAGCAGATGCCCGCCGACCAGCCCGCGTTCGGCCGGCAGCGCGGCCAGGGTGGCGCGCAGGAAATCGCGCAGAGCCGCCTCGCTGCCGGGACGCGGCGACAGGCGGACGGCGCCCAGCGCGGCGGCGGCGAAGGAGCCGAAGCTGTCGCGCACGCGGCACTGGCTGCGCACCATGTTGCGGTGATGCGGCATCATCTTCACCGACCATGGCGTGGGATTGTCGAGCCGCTCGCGATAGGCGGGCGAGGCCAGGATGGCGTGCTCGACCAGCTCGTAGAGCACGAAGAAGCTTGTGTCGTCGTCGATGCGGGTCCAGCGCGAGCCGCGCCGGAAGCCGGGTATCGCCATGCGTTCGGGAAAATGCTCGTGCGAATGCCAGTCCTGGAATTCGGCGCGCCGTGCCGGTTCCATCTCCCACCACATCGCCACCGCCGCCGCGCCCAGAAGAGACATGCCGCCCCCTTGTCCGATCGGCGGGCGACGCGCCCGCCGCTTCTATGGGTATTGGACGGCGCGCAGGATGGCAATCGCCTCATCCGCGCTTGCGCTTCACCGCGGGCTTGCGCGCGGCCTTCTTCTTCGCCCTGGGCTTCGGCTTCGGCTTCAGCTTGTGGACCGTGGCGCTGCCGCCGTCCTTGCGGGGGCTGCGGGTCTTGCCGTCCTCGAGGCTGCGCTTGAGCGCCTCCATCAGGTCGACCACCTTGGGCTCCTCCGCCGCCTCCAGCGGCTCTAGCTCGACGCCCTCCAGCTTGGCGTTGATCAGATCGCGCATGCGCCGCTCGTAGCGGTCCTCGTACTCGGCGGGATCGAAGCTGCCCGATTTCTGCTTAACCAGCCGCATGGCGATCTCGAGCATGTCCTTGTCGACCCTGGGGCTGTCGATGTCCTTGAAATATTCCTTCCCGGGCTTGATGTCGTCGGCCTCACGCAGGGAATAGGCGATGATGCCCTTGCCGCGCGGCTTCATGGCGATGACCCGCTCCTTGCGCGCCAGCACGACGCGCGAGATGGCGAACATGCCGGCCTTCTCCATGGCGTCGCGGATGACGACGAAGGCCTCGATGCCGGCCTCGCCGTCGGGCACGATGTAGTAGACCATGTCGAAGAAGATCGCCGGGATCTCGTCGGTCGGCACGAATTTCTCGACCTCCATGGTGCTGGAGCTCTCGATCTTCAGCTCGGCCAGCTCCTCCTCGCTGATGGTGACGTAGCGGTCCTTGGCGAACTGGTAGCCGCGCACCAGCTCGTCGCGCGCCAGCACCTCCTCGGTTTCCGCGTCGATCACCTGGTTGCGGATGCGGTTGCCGGTCTCGGGATTGATGAAGTTGAGGTGGA
>JBFWZG010000241.1:0-2803 GCA_050185515.1 Reyranellaceae bacterium | reverse complement strand
TCATCTCGTCCGCCTTCGGCGCCGGCGCGGTGCTCGGCGCCTTCGTGCTGCCGCGCCTGCGCGCCGCCTGCGGGGCGGAGGGCACGGTGCCGGTCGCCATGGCGATCTACGGCGCCGGCATGGTGCTGGCGGTGATGCCGGTGGCGGCGGTTTCCGGCCTCGGCATCGGCATTGCCGGCATCGGCTGGATCAGCGTCATCGCCTCCAACAACGTCGCCGCCCAGCTGCGCCTGCCCGGCTGGGTGCGGGCGCGCGGCATCGCCGCCTATCAGATGTCGTTCTTCGGCAGCCTGGCCCTGGGCGGTGTGCTGTGGGGCAACGTCGCCGAGTTCCTCGGCTCGGCCCGCACCATCGCCATTGCCTGCGCGCTGGTCTTCGTCGTCGCCGCGCTGACCACGCGGCTGCGCAAGCTCGGCGAGCCCGACCCGGAGACCTGAGGCGGCCGACCGGATGCGGTCGCCGGCCGCCTTGGTTGTGACTCATTTCCAACATCCGGCCCAAAAACTTCGCAGCCGGCCCAATTAATTCTTGAAACGCTGGAAAAACGGCGTATCTATCGCGCTCAGACGCCCACGCACGCGCCTATGGCCCCGTAGTGGTTATGCAGCGACGGAAAGCGTCCTTTTTGGCAATGCCGGTTTAGAAGGGCCGGCTCCGGGAGGGACTTTCGATGATTGCTGTCCGCACTGGGCGCGAGCCCCGTCTCCGATTCCATGTTGCCGCACTGCCCGTCACCTACACGGTGGACGGTTATGTGCGCCTGCTTGGCCGCAAGAATCCCCATTCGAGTATGACCTCGGAGGCGTAGGGGCTTCGTCCCTTATGTCGTCCGGAACTGTGCCGTCGCGCTGGAGCCGATGCTCCACGCGCCTTGCGTAGCTACTTGTCTGTGGAATTTTTTCGATGACCGATCGTATCCAGCGTTACCTCAAGGAAAATGACGTCGAGACCCCCGTCCTGATCATGGATCTGGACGTGGTCGAGCAGAACTACCGCCAGCTGCGCGAATACCTGCCGCTGGCGCGGGTGTTCTACGCCGTCAAGGCCAACCCGGCGGCGCAAGTGGTCGACCGGCTGTGCGGCCTGGGCTCCAGCTTCGACACCGCCAGCCGCGGCGAGATCGAGCTGTGCATGAGCCAGGGGGTCACCGCTTCCAACATCTCCTTCGGCAACACCATCAAGAAGGAGAAGGACATCGCCTGGGCCTACGGCAAGGGCGTGCGCCTGTTCGCCTTCGACAGCGAGGCCGAGCTGCAGAAGCTGGCGCGCTCGGCCCCCGGCGCGCGCGTGTTCTGCCGCGTGCTGGTCGATTGCGGCGGCGCCGAGTGGCCGCTGTCGCGCAAGTTCGGCTGCTCGCCCGAGATGGCCCGCGACCTGCTGCTGAAGGCGCGCAAGTGGGGTCTCGATCCCTACGGCCTGTCCTTCCATGTCGGCTCGCAGCAGACCGACCTGGAGCAGTGGGACCGCGCGCTGGGCCGCACCTCGCAGCTCTTCTTCGCCCTCCAGGAGGAAGGCGTCGAGCTGAAGATGGTCAATCTCGGCGGCGGGCTGCCGGCGCGCTATCGCTCGGAAGTGGCCGGCGTGAAGGACTACGCGCTGGCCATCATGCGGGCGATGACCAAGAATTTCGGCAACGACCTGCCCGAGATCATCATCGAGCCCGGCCGCTCGATGGTCGGCGACGCCGGCCTGATCCAGAGCGAGGTGGTGCTGATCTCGAAGAAGGACGCGACCGAGAAGAAGCGCTGGGTCTATCTCGACATCGGCAAGTTCGGCGGCATGGCCGAGACGATGGACGAGGCGATCAAGTACCGCTTCCGCACCAAGGCTGACGGCCGCAAGAGCGGTCCGGTGATCATCGCCGGCCCGACCTGCGACAGCGCCGACATCCTGTACGAGAAGACCGAGTACAAGCTGCCGCTCGACCTCAAGGTCGGCGACAAGGTGGAGATCCTGTCCACCGGCGCCTATACCTCGAGCTACTCGTCGGTCAATTTCAACGGCTTCGCGCCGCTGCGGACCGTCTGCATCTAGCGGACGCGCTTCGACACGGCTGAACTGCAACCGGGCCCGGCGGGGAGCAATCCCCGCCGGCAACCGTTCAGGGGGACATCATGGCCAAATACGTCAAACACGCCGCCTTCCGCGGACGCATGGTGATGATCGGCTGCGGCTCGATCGGACAGGGCGTGCTGCCGCTTATCCTGCGGCACATCGACATGAAGCCCTCGCAGATCACCATCGTGACGGCCGACCAGCGCGGCGCCGACGAGGCGCGCAAGTTCGGCATCGCTTTCGTGCGCAAGCGCCTGACCAGGGCCAATCTCAAGGCGACGCTCGGGCCGCTGCTGGGCGAGGGCGACTTCCTGGTCAATCTCTCGGTCGAGGTCGCCTCGACGGCGCTGGTCGAGCTGTGCCAGAAGGCCGGTGCGCGCTACATCGACACCTGCATCGAGCCGTGGCCCGGCGGCTACACCGATCCCAGCCTCAGCATCTCGCAGCGCTCCAACTACGCGCTGCGCGAGAACATGCTGGCGCTGCGCGAGAAGTACGCCGGCGGCCCGACGGCGGTGATCGCGCATGGCGCCAATCCCGGCCTGGTGTCGCATTTCGTCAAGCAGGCCCTGGTCAACATCGCCCGCGACACCGGCGTCGCGGTCAAGGTGCCGCAGACCCGCGAGCAATGGGCGGCGCTGGCGCGGCGGCTGGGCGTCAAGACCATCCACATCGCCGAGCGCGACACCCAGGTTTCGAACAAGCCCAAGGAAGTCGGCGAGTTCGTCAACACCTGGTCGATCGACGG
>JBFWZG010000240.1:0-2810 GCA_050185515.1 Reyranellaceae bacterium | reverse complement strand
TGAGCGCGTTGACGTTCAGCCCGCCGGCGCTCGCGCCAGGCCACCGCGTCTTGTGGGTCAGCGCCGTGCCAGGCGGCACGACGTCGGCGACGCGCAGCGTATGCGGCAGCGATGCCAGTTCGTTGAGCACGATGACTGCCTGGCCGTCGCGCAATTGCCGGCTGGCAGCGTCGTCGGGATGCATGACGATGTGCTGGCCGTCGAGTAACTCGCGAATGCGCGGATCGTTGCCGTAACTTGAGTTGAGCAGCCACGGACCAGCCGGCGACAGCAGCCGCAATGCGCCCGAGCGCGGCGGCGCGTCGACCGAGGGCAGCGCCGTGCGGGGCAGCCCCATCGCCACCGCCTTGTCGCTGGCCAGTTCGATGCGCCCGCTCGGCGTGGCGAATTTCAGGTGGCCATGCAGGATGACGGGCTGGTCGCTGATCGCGATGGTGCCAGCCTGTCGCAGTGCCTCGAACGTGAGGCCGGGCCGGAAGCGTTCGAGCTGGGTGGCGATGATCTCGGCGTCCGGCTCGTAGAGTTGCGGCTCCTGAAACCCCATGGCGCGGGACAGCCGGCGAAAAATCTCCTGGTTGGGTAGGGACTGGCCCAGCGGCTCCATCACCTTGGCCTGGGCGCCGAGCGAAAGATGGAAATAGGAACCGACGAGGTCGTCGAACTCGAGAAAGCTCGCGGCCGGAAGTACGAAATCGGCGAAGCGCGCGCTGTCGGTCATGAAAAGGTCGACCACGACGGAGAACAGATCCTCGCGCTCCAATGCCCGGTGCAGGCGGCGCTGATCGGGCACCGAAGCGGCAATGTTCATGTTCCAGACGAACAGCCCGCGCGATTTTCCGCCATCTTCGAGGTGCCGCGCCAGATCCATGTGGCTGATCTTGGGCACCGGCTTTGCCGCCAATTCAGCGGCCGACAGCCGGTCCATGTCGAGGCCGCGCGTCGCGCCCTTGCCGTTCAGGTAGTAAATGCCCGCCCCAGGTTTGCCGATATTGCCGGTCGCTGCGGGCAGCAACGCGCAGGCCCGCATGACGTTGCCGCCCTGCGGCTGGCGCTGCAGGCCCTGGCCCAGCCACAGCAGGGACGGGCCGGCGCCATAGAGGCGGGCGGCGCGCTCGACCAGTCCCGCCGGCACGCCGGTCTGTGCCTGGGTCCATTGCGGATCGCAGGCCTGCGCCTGACCCTCGATCTCGCGCCAGCCTGTCGTATGCGCTTCGATGAAGCGCCGGTCGATCAACCCGTCGCGGATCAGCACATGCAGCATGCCGTAGGCGAGGGCCGCGTCGGTGCCCGGGCGCGGCTGCAGATGCAGGTCGGCGGCGGCGGCGGTTTCGGTGCGCACCGGATCGACGACGATCTTCACGGCCGCCGTCTCGGGCAGCCAGTATTTGTGTGCATGCGGCGCCGAGGCCGAGGGGTTGACGCCCCACAGCAGCACGCATTTGGAATCCCGCGCGGTGCGCGGATCGAAACCGGCGACGGCGGTGCCGATCGTCAACTCGAGCGCCACGTAGCCGGCCTGGTTGCAGACGGTGTCCGGATCGGCTTCCGTCGCGCCCAGCCGATTGAAGAATCGCTGTGGGAAATTGTTGGCGATAATCGAACAGGTGCCGGTGTAGTGGCAGTTGACGATCGATTGCGGGCCGTCTGAGTCGGCGATCGCCTTCAGACGCGCGGCGATCTCCGTCAGGGCCTCGTCCCAGCTCACAGGCTCGAACTGACCGCCGCCCTTGCGACCGGTCCGGCGCAGCGGCGTCTGCAGCCGCTGCTTCGGATCGCGCCAGACCCCGTTATAGGCGATGGCGCATTTGCCGCACAGCGCGCCGCGGCTGACCGGATGATCGGGATCGCCCAATACGCGCCGCACAGCGCCGTCGCGGCGAACCACGACGATGCCGCAGGCGTCGTAGCAGTCGCGCGGACAGGTCGTCTTGATGTGCTCGCGTTCCATCGCACAATCCTCAAAGCTTGTCGGACGATCATCAGGCATTTTGCGGCCCGTGTCAGGCACTGGGGTTGCGCTATTCGCATGGCGCCTCAGATGGTTGCGCTCTGGCTGCACCGCGGCAAGTGGTTGATTGTCGCCCGACAAAGAAAGCGCCGGAGAGGCCGGCGCGGCGTGCTATTCTCAGCGCAGCCGAGGGAGGTGCCGATGACACCGCGCGAGCGTTATGCCGGACTTTACGTGGCGCCGTTGCTGCCGATGGACAGCGACTACAACCCCGATCCGGTGCGTTATCTGGCCCATTGCCGGCGCCTGCTCGACGAAGGCTGCCATGGCCTGATGCCGCTGGGATCCACGGGCGAGGCGCACTCGCTTACCGTGACCGAGCGGCTGAAACTGATGGATGCGCTGGCTGAAAACGGCCTGCCGATGGACCGCATGATCGTCGGCGCCAGCGCGCTGGCCTGGCCCGATGCGGTGGCGCTGATCCGCCACGCGACGAAGCTCGGGGCGCGCGCCGTGGCGACCCAGCCCGCCTTCTACTACAAGGGCAGCGACGACGGTCTCTATTCCTATTTCAAACTGCTGGTCGACAAGGTAGCAGACCCCAAGCTGCGGCTGATCATCTACGACTGGGAAGCCAATATCGGTGTCAAGTTCTCGACCGCTCTGCTCGAGCGGCTGTTCGGCGATTTCCCAGACCACATCGTCGGCATCAAGGACAGCAACGGCAATTTCGAACAGATCGCCGAGCGCTGTCGCCGCTTTCCCGACCAGGCGGTGATCGCCGGCACCGACGTCTCGCAGCTGGCCTGCCTGCGGGCCGGCGGGCGCGGCGCCATGTCGGCGTCCGGCAACATTCTTTACC
>JBFWZG010000239.1:0-2825 GCA_050185515.1 Reyranellaceae bacterium | reverse complement strand
TTTTCGCTCATCGCGCGTTTGCTCCCTTGCTCCGTTCAACGCCGCATGCGGGGATCGACCGGCGCGTCGACCATCGGGAACCCCCAGTCGGGCGATATCTTCAGCATTTTGCGACCTTCCACGTCCTCAACCCAGGGCTGGACCGGATCGATGCGGCGGACGCGCGAGGCGTCGAGCGCTTCGGCTACGGTCCGGCTCTGGCCGAGCAGCATCAGGTTCAGGCGCGTGGGATAGATGATGGTCCGCGTGCCGGCGTCGAGCTCCGCCAGAGCCTGTGACGGCGAAATCCAGACCGAATCGACCGATTCGTGCCCGTCATGCACGGCGACATGGTCTTCCGGCGCCTCGGCGATGAAGAACCAGGTGTCGAAACGCTTGTTCACGAACTGCGGCGTCAACCAGTGCGAATAGGGCAGCATCAGATCGGCCGCCAGCTCCAGGTCCTCGGCCGTCACCATGTCGAGGATGTTGGCCTGGTCCTTGGCCAGCTTCTCGCGCCAGTCGGCCTCGAGCTGCTTGAGCCGCCGCGCGCTGACCAGCGCCTTCTCGCCACGCGGCCGCGCCAGCAGCACGCCGCATTCCTCGAAGGCTTCGCGGATCGCGGCGACGCGGAAGGCGCGCAGTTCGTCTTTGGCCACGTCGATGCCGCCGATATAGGGGATCAGCCGATCGTCGCCGTCCGCCTTCTCCAGCTTGCCGCCGGGGAACACCAGCGCGCCCGAGGCGAAGTCGATCTGATGATGGCGAACGACCATGAAGACCTGCAGCTGCGGATCGGCCTTGCGCAGCAGCAACACGGTGGCGGCCGGAACAAGCGGCGCCGAGATCTCGTTCATCTATTCTTCCTCTTTGGTCCTGAACTACTTTCGCGTGGGATCGTCGGCGACCTGGATCAGCATCTTGCCGAAATTCTCTCCCTTGAGCAGGCCGATGAAGGCCTTCGGGGCGTTCTCGATGCCCTTCACGATGTCCTCGCGATACTTCAGCTTGCCCGACATGATCGCCGGCGCCACGGCCTGGATGAAATCGCCGACGCGGTCGAAATGGTCGGAGATGATGAAGCCCTGCACCAGAATGCGCTTGATCAGCAGCATCGCCCAGTTGGGGCCGGCCGGCAGGTCGGTGGCGTTGTACTGCGAGATCATCCCGCAGAGCGGCACGCGCGCGAAATCGTTGAGCTGCGGCAGCACCGCTTCCGCGACTTTGCCGCCGACATTCTCGAAATAGACGTCGATGCCCTTGGGACAGGCCTCGCGAACTTCCTTGAACAGATCCGGCGCGTTGCGGTAGTCGACGCAGGCGTCGAAACCCAGCTCCCGGACGACGTAGTCGCACTTCTCCTTGCCGCCGGCGATGCCGACCGCGCGGCAGCCATGCAGTTTCGCCAACTGGCCGACCACCGATCCGACCGCGCCGGAGGCGGCCGACACCACAACCGTTTCGCCTGCCTTGGGGCGGCCGATCTGCGTCAGCCCGTACCACGCCGTCATGCCCGGCATCCCCAGCACGGACAGCGCCGTGGAAAGCGGGGCCTGTTTCGGATCGAGCTTGCGCACTCCGGCGCCGTTGGAGACAGAATAGGACTGCCAGCCCGCGAAGTCCGTAATGAAGTCGCCTTCCTTGAAGCCGGGATGGCGCGACTTGACCACCTGGCTGACCGTGCCGCCGACGATCGGCTGGCCGATCTCCTGATTGGCGGCATAGCCCTTGCGCTCCGACATGCGCCCGCGCATGTAGGGATCAAGCGACAGCCAGATCACCTTGGCGAGATATTCGCCCTCGCCCGGCTCGGGAATCGCCGCTTCGACCAGCTCGAAGTCGGATGGTTTGGGTTCACCGACGGGGCGCGATTTCAGGACGATCTGGCGGTTGGTGGCGGCCATGTCGGTCTCCTCCTTATGGATCAGGGCGTTACGGTAGACACTCGCGCGCCGCCGCGCCAGTGGCTTGTGAACGGCCGTTCAGCGCCGTGCGCGCAGCGCCTGCGCCGCCCGC
The DNA here is from genome assembly GCA_050185515.1 of Reyranellaceae bacterium. Taxonomy (GTDB): domain Bacteria; phylum Pseudomonadota; class Alphaproteobacteria; order Reyranellales; family JAQSWP01; genus JAQSWP01. Next base: position 830 of record JBFWZG010000239.1, on the reverse strand, counting down.
GCGATCGTTTCCGGCCAGTCGTTGCGGACCTTCTGGCGGAACAGCCGCATCGTCGGGTACCAGGGCGAATCCTCGCGCTCGCCCATCCAGCGCCATTCGCCGCCATAGGCCAGCAGCGTCCAGGTCGGCACCCCGAGTGCGCCGGCGAGATGGCAGACGGCCGTATCGACGCTGATCACCAGATCCATCTGCTTGACGAAACCGGCGAGATGCCAGAAATCCACGATGCGCTCGTCGCCCAGACGCACGATGCGATGGCCAAGTCCGGCCAGCACGAAATCGTTGGCGCGGGCCCCGAACTGCAGATTGTAGAAAACCGTTTTCGGCACGTCGAACAGCGGCGCCAGCAGGCGCACGTCGTGGATCGAACGCCAGCGATCGTGGCGGTGGCTGGGATTGCCGGCCCAGACCAGCCCGATGCGGCGCCCGGAAGGCGCTTCGAGCCGTACCGCCGGCTCGTCCTCCGGCGTCGGCCACGGCAGGTAGGGAACGTCGGCCGGCACCGTGTCGACCGTCGTGCCGAACAGCAGCGGCAGGTCGATCGGCGCAACATGCAGGTCGAAGGGCGGCAGCTTCTCGCCCTTGACGACCACGTCGGCGACGCCGGCGAGGTGCTCGAACAGTCGGCGCAACGGCGGCAGGCATTCGACGATCACCGTCGCGCCGCGCTCCTGCAGCAGCGGCAGATATCGCATGAACATGATGGCGTCGCCGGCGCCCTGTTCGGAGCACAGCAGCAAGGTCTTGCCTGCCAGTGGCTCGCCCTGCCAGGCGGGCTGCGAGAAGCCGCGCGGCGGCAACTGCACCTTGTCGTGCAGCCGCCACTGGTA
>JBFWZG010000238.1:0-2855 GCA_050185515.1 Reyranellaceae bacterium | reverse complement strand
TGCTCGACGCCGCCCACAAGCACGAGCACAAATCCATGGAGCTGATCGCTAACTGGGGCATCGGCCGGCCGATGCAGCTTGGCGGCATGAAGTCGCCCGGCCTGTGGCTGACCGGCGAGGTGCTGAGAGTCACCGAACGCTCGAATCCCGGTTCGATCGGCGTCGACATGGCAGCCTGCAACGCCTACCAGGGCGCGCTGGCGGCGGCCGAACAGGTGCGCTGCCCGACCGTCTTCGTGCTGGGCGACGGCGACCAGATGACGCCGGCGCCCAAGGCCAAGGCGCTGGCCGACAGGATCGCCGGCTCGAGGACGGTGATCATCAAGGGCTGCGGCCACATGATGATGACCGAGCGTCCCGACGAGACCCTCGCGGCGCTGAAGCAGGTGATTTGATTCTGTTCGTCACCCCCGCCTCGAGCGGGGGTCCATCGACTGATCGATGGAGTCGCGCTGGCGCGCGACGATACTGTTTCGAACCACAATGGATCCCCGCTCGGGGGCGGGGATGACAAAAGGAGAGGAAGGAACCCATGAGCGTACAGGCAGCGGAAACGGAAACGCCGATCACGGCGGGCAGCGTCAAGCAGGCGGCGGACCAGCTCGTGGAGCTGCTCAAGCTGCGCACCCTGCCGATCGGCATGAAGCATTTTTCCTCGGTCGAGGAGATGATGAAGATTCCCTCGATCCGCACGCCGACCAAGGGCAAGCAGTTCTCGACCTGCCAACTCGTCACCCAGGCGCGCATCCACGGCTTCACGCTCGGCATCACCATCGACAACGTGCGCGCCGGCTCCAACTGCTCCGCCGTCATCGGCTTCGACACGCCGGACGAGGACTACATGAACGGCAAGCGCATGAACGGCGTCTGGTTCGCCAACCAGGAGGCCGCCCGCCTGCACCAGGAGCAGATGCCGCGCGTCAAGCCGACAGGCCACAAGGGGCTGGCGGCGGCGCCGCTGCGCACCGCGCGGCTCGATCCGCCCGATATCTGCCTGTTCTACGCCAACCCGGCGCAGATGATCCTGTTCATCAACGGCCTGCAGCACAAGCGCTACAAGCGCTACGAGTTCTCCATCACCGGCGAGAGCGCCTGCGCCGATTCCTGGGGACGGGCGCTGGCGACCAAGCAGACCTCGCTGTCGCTGCCCTGCTTCGCCGAGCGCCGCTACGGCGGGGTGGCCGACGACGAGTTGCTGATGGCCTGCCCGCCCGACGAATTCATCATGGGCGTTACCGGCCTTGCCTGGCTGTCGAAGAACGGCCTGCGCTACCCCATCCCGCCCTACGGCGCCACCATGGACCCGGCCGAAGGCCTGGCGAAGAGCTACAGTTGAGTGTGGCGCAACCAGATTCCCTCATCCTGAGGAGGCCGCGTCAGCGGCCGTCTCGAAGGATATGCCGCAGTCTCGCCCTTCGAGACGCGTGCGCTTCGCGCCCGCTCCTCAGGGTGACGGAGTAGATCATGAGCACCCGTCCACCAACCGCAGCCGCCGGCCTCTACGTCGTCGCCCATCCGATCCTGTCGGCCGACGACGACGCGCTGCTGCGCGACCTGCGCGCCCAGTACCATCCGGCCGAGGCCGGCATGATCGGTCCGCATTTCACGCTGGTGTTCGCCCGCCCGGCCGAGACGTTCGAGCAATTCGCCGAACACGTCGCCGCCGTGGCGCGCGAGACGGCGCCGATCGATCTGGTGCTGCGGCGGACCAATCTGCATGTCGATCCCGGCGTCGCCTACGCCTTCCTCGAGCCCCAGGAAGGCCGGCAGGAGATGATGGACCTGCATCTGGCGCTCAACGCCGACATTCTGTCGATAGACGAAAACGCCCGCCTGATCTCGCTCAAGGCCGACGCCGCCAAGCCCGACGACGCCAGGATTGTATCCTACACGCCGCACCTCACCATCGGCCGCTCGGCCTCGGCGCCCGAGATGCGCGCCGTGCTGCAGAACCTGCGTCGCCAGGAAATCGCGATGAAGGCGCGCATCGAGACGCTGACGTTGATCGATGTTGGGATGGGGCGCATCAGAGAGCTGGGGGAGTTTGGGTTGGGCGCACCCTAAGGTTCCGGAACCCGCTTCTTCCCCACCACCGCCTCATGCATCGCCTGCAGGAACCGTGACCGGTCCTGCGCCGAGAACGGCTTCGGCCCACCCGTAATCGCGCCTTGCTCGCGCAAATCCTGCATCAGATTGCGCGTCGCCAGCGCCATGCCGATGGAATTGGCGTCGTAGAGCTTGCCGTTGGGCGCGATGGCCAGCGCGCCTTTCTTGACCACGCGGTCGGCCAGCGGAATGTCGTTGGTGATGACGATGTCGCGAGCGGTGGCCTGTTCGGCGATCCAGTCGTCGGCGACGTTCAGCCCTTCGCCGACCATCTGCAGCCTGATGTTCGGCGTGCGGGGCACGTTGATGAAGGAGTTCGACACCACCACGACCGGCAGGCCGTGCCGCTCGGCGACCTTGTAGATTTCCTGCTTCACCGGACAGGCATCGGCGTCGACATAGACGACGATGCCCGCCGGCGTTGCCGCGCTCATGATCGCGCTAGAGATCGAAGATCAGGCACGTCGTGGTGCCGAAGGCTAGCAGGTTGCCCTTCTCGTCGGTGATGCGGCCTTCGGCCGTGCCGATCCGCTGGCCGACCTGGATCGACTTGCCCTCGGCGAACACCTTCCCGGTCCTGTCGGTCATGGCGCGCACGAAGTTGGTCTTGATCTCGACCGTCGTGTAGCCCTTGCCGGCCGGCAGATGCGTCTGCACGGCGCAGGACATGCAGCTGTCGAGCAGGGTCAGGGCGAAACCGCCATGCACGGTGCCGATCGGATTGTAGAAGCGCTTCGACGGGATGCCGG
>JBFWZG010000237.1:0-2963 GCA_050185515.1 Reyranellaceae bacterium | reverse complement strand
TTTCGCCGTCAGGCCGCGCCTTCCTCCTCCGGCGTGCGCAGCTTCAGCGACAGCGCGTGGACCGGCCCGGCCAGCTCCTCGGCCAGCGCCTCGTAGACCAGCCGCTGGCGGGCGATGCGGTTCAGCCCCGAGAAGCGCGCCGACACCACCGTGACGTTGAAATGGCTCTCGCCGCCCTGCCGCGCGCCGGCATGCCCGGCATGGCGTGCCGAATCGTCGACGATCTCCAGACGCTGCGGCGAAAGCGCCGCGGTCAGCTTGTCCCGCATCCTACCCGCCACCGCCGCCATCGCATGCCTCCCTGCGCCCATCCTGGCGCCCATTCTGGCGCCCATCTTGCCGCCGCATCGCCGAGACCGCATATTTCCTGCATGTCGCGCGCGCGCACCAGAAAAATCCACGAGCCCGATCCGGCCGCGCCGCCGCGCGCCTGCGAGTGGCCCGACTGCGCCCATGGCGCCGGCTTCCCGGCGCCGAAATCGCGCACCCAGCTGCGCGAATACCGCTGGTTCTGCCTCGAGCATGTGCGCCGCTACAACGCCTCGTGGGACTACTACGCCGGCATGAGCGGCGACGAGATCGAGCGCCATCTGCGCGCCGACACCACCTGGCGCCGCCCGTCCTGGCCCCTGGGCGCCCGCCCGCGCAAGCGCGGCGCGCCGGGGCCGTGGGACGATCTGGTCGATCCGTTCGGGCTCTTCGAGGGGCCGGATGCGGTGGGCCCCAGGCCCGCCGCCATGCCCGAGAAGCCGGGCCAGAAGCTGACCGCCGCCCAGCGCAAGGCGATGGCGGTGATGCGCATGGAAGCGCCGCTGACGATGGAAACCCTGCGCGCCCGCTACAAGGCGCTGGTCAAGCAGTACCACCCGGACGCCAATGGCGGGGATCGCGCCGCCGAGGAAAAACTCAAGGCCATCAACCTTGCATATTCCTCGCTGAAACAAAGCCTTAGGGAACACGCGCGCTAGAAGCGCCGCATGCCAGCGCGGCGTTTTCCGCACTTGCCTGTGCGGGATCGGCCTGTAATCATCGCCCGTTCTTCAGGAAATGTTGCGTAGCACAACGGATTTATCATGACTTCTGCCCAGACCGCCCCGGCCGAAACCCCCGCCGGCCTGCCCGACATCAAGGTTTCGGTGCGCCAGCTTTTCGGCATCGACAGCGACATGGAGGTGCCAGGCTTCTCGACCTCCTCCGAGCTGGTGCCGGCGGTCGACGAGGCCTATCGCTTCGACCACGACACGACTTTGGCCATCTTGGCGGGCTTCGCCTACAACCGCCGCGTCATGATCCAGGGCTATCACGGCACCGGCAAGTCGACCCATATCGAGCAGGTCGCCGCCCGCCTCAACTGGCCCTGCATCCGCGTCAACCTCGACAGCCACATCAGCCGCATCGACCTGATCGGCAAGGACGCGATCGTGCTCAAGGACGGCAAGCAGGTCACCGAGTATCGCGAAGGCATCCTGCCCTGGGCGCTGCAGCACCCGACGGCGCTGGTGTTCGACGAGTACGACGCCGGCCGCGCCGACGTCATGTTCGTCATCCAGCGCGTGCTGGAAGTCGAGGGCAAGCTGACATTGCTCGACCAGAACAAGGTCATCCGCCCGCACCCCGCCTTCCGCCTGTTCTCGACCGCCAACACGGTCGGGCTGGGCGACACGACCGGCCTCTATCACGGCACACAGCAGATCAACCAGGGCCAGATGGACCGCTGGTCGATCGTCGCCACCTTGAACTACCTGCCGCACGACGAGGAAGTCGCCATCGTGCTGGCCAAGGCGCCGCATCTCGACAACGAGGAGGGCCGCAAGCTCGCCTCCGCCATGGTGGCGCTGGCCGACCTGACCCGCGCCGGCTTCATCGCCGGCGACATCTCGACCGTCATGTCGCCGCGCACGGTGATGACCTGGGCCGAGAACGCGCGCATCTTCGGCGACGTCGCCTTCGCCTTCCGCCTCACCTTCCTCAACAAGTGCGACGAGGTCGAGCGCTCGACCGTGGCCGAGTACTACCAGCGCTGCATGGGCACCGAGCTGAAGACCGCCCGCGGCAAGACGCAGCTGCACTAGGCGGCGACCGGCAGAAATTCCGCGCATGAGCAAGGACACCACGCCGCTCGAGGAATTCCGCCGCGTGACGGCGGCGACCATGCGCGCCATGGGCCGCCACGACGTCAACGTCACCTTCGTGCCCGACGGCGGCACCCAGACCGGCTCCGAGGCCAGGCTAACCGTGCCGGCGCGCGAATTGCCGCCCGAGGAGGTCGCCCGCACCCGCGGCGAAGCTGATTCACTGGCGCTGCGCACCCGCTTCCACGACCGCCGCCTGCATGCCCGCCGCCAGCCCAAGGCCGAGGCCGCCCGCGCCATCTTCGACGCCGTCGAGCAGGTCCGGGTCGAGGCCATCGGCGCCAACCGCATGAAGGGCGTCGGCGACAATCTCGACGCCCTGCTCAACGAGCGCTGCGAGCAGCGCGGCTTCCGCCACGTCACCAGCCGCGACGAGGCGCCGGTCGCCGACGTCGTCGGCATGCTGGTGCGCGAGCAACTCACCGGTCGCCCCGTGCCCGAGGCCGCCCGCGCCATGGTCGATCTGTGGCGCGCCGACATCGAGCGCATGGCCGGCAAGGACATGACCCGCCTGCGCGAAGTCGTGCGCAACCAGGACCAGTTCTCCCGCGCCCTCAAGCGCCTGATCCGCGACCTCAAGCTTTCCGACGACGAGGGCGAGCTTGAGCGCGACGAGGAGGAGAGCGACGACGCCGAGGACGCGCAGGGCCAGTCCGAGGAGCGCGGCGAGGACGGCGCGGATTCCTCCGAGACCCACGGCTACGGCGCCTCGGGCGAGGAGACCGACGATTCGGCCGACGACGACGACAGTTCCGAGACCGTCGCCGACCAGGCGCAGACCGACGTCACCATGGGCGCCTCCGACGAGGAGGAGCCGGGCCGCGCCGAGCG
>JBFWZG010000236.1:0-3008 GCA_050185515.1 Reyranellaceae bacterium | reverse complement strand
GCGGATCAGCGGCGAGGGGTCGTCGAGCAATCTTTCGATCGCCGGCAGCGCCGCCGCGTCGTTCGAGTTTCCCAGCGCGATGGCGACGTTGCGCAGGAAGCGCTCGCGGCCGATGCGCTTGACCGGCGAGCCTCTGAACGCCTCGCGGAACGCCGCATCGTCCAGCGCGGCGAGGTCGATCAGGCTCGGCGCGTCGCTTCCGGCCGGTGCCGTCAATCTGGCGTCGCTGCCGGCTCGCGCGAATTTGTTCCACGGGCAGACCGCGAGGCAGTCGTCGCAGCCATAGATGCGGTTGCCGATGGCGGCGCGGAATTCTTCGGGGATCGGGCCCTTGTGTTCGATGGTCAGATACGAAATGCAGCGCCGCGCGTCGAGCTGGTAGGGCGCGGGAAACGCCGCGGTCGGGCAGATGTCGAGGCAGGCGTGGCAGGAGCCGCAATGGTCGATCTCCGCAGGATCGACCGGCAGCTCGATCGACAGATAGATCTCGCCGAGGAACAGCCACGAGCCGAATTCGCGGCTCACCAGGTTGGTATGCTTGCCCTGCCAGCCGATGCCGGCGCGTTCGGCCAGCGGCTTTTCCATGACCGGCGCGGTGTCGACGAACACTTTCAGTTCGCCGCCGAACTGGCGATGGATCCAGCCGCCAAGCGCCTTAAGCATCTTCTTGACGACGTCGTGGTAGTCGCGGTTCTGGGCGTAGACCGAGATCGCGCCGCGTTCCTTGCGCTGGAGAATCTCGAGCGGGTCGGAGTCGGGACCGTAGTTGATGCCGAGCGCGACGATGGTTTTCACTTCCGGCCACAGCACCAGCGGATCGCCGCGGCGCGCCTCGGTTTCTTCCATCCACGCCATGTCGCCGTGGCGGCCTTCGCGCAGATAGATTTGCAGTCGTTCCTTCTCGCGCGTCGCGGGCGAAGGCGCGGCGAACCCGATCGCGTCGAAGCCCTCGGCGCGGGCGCGCTCGGCGATCGCCGCCTTGATCGATTGCGGTGTCGACGCCGGCTTCATCCCCGGCCGCGATAGGCGGGCACGCCCTGGTCGGGCAGCCAGACGGATTTCGGCAGCCGGCCGGTCTGGAAGAACACGTCGATCGGCATGCCGCCGCGCGGATACCAGTAGCCGCCGATGCGCAGGAATTTCGGCTTCAGCGCCGCCGCCAGCCGCTTGCCGATCGTCACTGTGCAGTCTTCGTGGAAAGCGCCGTGGTTGCGGAACGAACCGAGGAACAGCTTCAGCGACTTGCTTTCGACCAGCTTCGCCGCCGGCACGTAGTCGATCACCAGATGGGCGAAATCGGGCTGGCCGGTCAAAGGACACAGCGAGGTGAATTCCGGCGCGGCGAAGCGCACCAGATAGTCGACGTCGCGCTGGGCATTGGCGACGGTCTCGATCACCGCGAGCTCGGGCGAGGCGGGCAGGGCTGCCTTGCTGCCAAGCTGCGTCAGGCCTTTCAGCGAGCGCTTCGCCATGTCACGCCTCCGTCGCCACAGCCTCGATGTCGCCTTCCGCCTGTTCCGCGGCGAAGGCCGCCGCGAAGGCGTCGAGCGCGCCGGCCTCGATGGCGCCGCGCAGCCCGGCCATCAGGTCCTGATAGTAGGTCAGATTGTGCCGGGTCAGCAGCATCAGCCCCAGCACTTCCTCGCTGCGGATCAGATGGTGCAGATAGGCGCGCGAATACTCGCGGCAGGCCGGGCAGCGGCAGGCCTCGTCGAGTGGGCGCGGGTCGTCCTGGTGCCGGGCGTTGCGCAGGTTGACCGTGCCGCGGCGGGTGAAGGCCTGGGCGGTGCGGCCCGAACGGGTCGGCAGTACGCAGTCGAACATGTCGACGCCGCGCTGCACGGCGCCGACGATGTCGGCCGGCTTGCCGACGCCCATCAGATAGCGCGGCCGGTCGGCCGGCATCAGCGGCATGGTGGTATCGAGCGTGGCGAACATCAGCTCCTGGCCTTCGCCCACCGCCAGCCCGCCAATGGCGTAGCCGTCGAAACCGATGCCGGTCAGGGCGGCGATCGACTCGGCACGCAGCCCGGGAAACACCGACCCCTGCACGATGCCGAACAGCCCGTAGCCGTCGCGTTCGACGAAGGCGCGGCGCGAACGCTCGGCCCAGCGCATCGACAGGCGCATCGACCTGGCGGCGTCGGCCTCGGCGACCGGCCAGGCGGTGCACTCGTCGAACGCCATGGTGATGGTGGCGTCGAGCAGGTTCTGGATCTCGATCGAGCGTTCGGGCGTCAGCTGGTGCGCGGTGCCGTCGAGATGCGAGCGGAAGGTGACGCCGGTCTCGTCGAGCTTGCGCAGCTTGGAAAGCGACATGACCTGGTAGCCGCCCGAATCGGTCAGGATCGGACGCGGCCAGTTCATGAACTTGTGCAGCCCGCCCAGCCGCGCCACGCGCTCGGCGCCCGGCCGCAGCATCAGGTGGTAGGTGTTGGCCAGCACGATGTCGGCGCCGGTGTCGCGCACGGCTTCCGGCGTCATGGCCTTGACGGTGGCGGCCGTGCCGACCGGCATGAAGGCCGGCGTGTTGATCGCGCCATGGGCGGTGTGCAGCAGGCCGCGCCGCGCCGCGCCGTCGCGATGGGAGATGTCGAAGCGCAGGCTGCTCATCCTTTTCTCTCCAGCAGGCAGGCGTCGCCGTAGGAATAGAAGCGATAGCCGGATGCCTTGGCGTGTTCGTAGGCGGATTTCATGCGATCCATGCCGGCGAAGGCGCAGACCAGCATGAAGAGCGTCGAGCGCGGCAGGTGGAAATTGGTCAGCAGCAGGTCGACCGCCCGGAAGCGGTAGCCGGGCACGATGAAGATGTCTGTCTCGCCCTCGAAGGCGCCGACCGTGCCGTCTTCGCGCGCCGCGGTCTCCAGCAGGCGCAGCGAGGTGGTGCCGATGGCGACGATGCGGCCGCCGGCGGCGCGCGTCGCGGCGATGGCGTCCAGCGTTGCCTGCGGGATGGTTCCCCATTCGCTGTGCATGCGATGATCGTCGGTGTCGTCCACCTTGACCGG
>JBFWZG010000235.1:0-3058 GCA_050185515.1 Reyranellaceae bacterium | reverse complement strand
CTGCGCTTTTCGGAGCGCGCCCGGCGCGGTGCCAGACGTCCTGCCCGCCGGGCAATCCGGCCAGAGAGCCGTCGGCGGCGGGTGGGTACGAAGGTCGGCGGATAGCGCGACGCGGGCGCGCGAGGTCAGGGCGGTCGGTTTCCCGCAAGGGAGAGCGCCCGTCCGTCGGCTGGGTGCGGCAGTTTCCGCCGCACATCCCTCCAGCCGGCCGGGACCGCGCGTCGACGGCAGCGCTGACTTCGGCGCCGCCTCCGTCCTTCGCGGGCGGGGCGGACATTGCCGGCGAACGGCGCGTCAGGATTGCTGGCGCGCGGCGGCGATGGCAGGGGCGTGGAACGTGTGCCGTCGGACCTTTCCGGTCCGTCCGAGGCGTCAGGGGCGCCAGGGTGATCCGACACCACCCCGGCGCGATTGCGGAAGTTTTCGCGAGCCGCCGCACCTGACGCCTCCCTTATTCTCGGAACGCCCGGCCCTGTCAATCAAGATTTGGGGCCGGGCGTTTCCTTTTCCACAAGATGCTGGCTAGAGCCGGCGCACCACGTCGTTCGCCGTCGATTTCCGCACGGTCGAAATCGTTTCCTGCTGGGAGAATCCGGCCGGCCGCATTCGGCGATTGCGGACGGCACTTGCCGCAAAAACAGCGCCGATGGTCGAGGCCACGAGGCCGAAGCCGCCCAGCAGCAGTATGACGAACCAGCGCTCGACGAAGGAGTCGATCAGGCTTTCGCCCGTCGCCGGGTCGAAATAGACCCCTAGTCGCTCGCCGACGTCGTAAGGCGAAGGCGAGGTGCTGATCGTGCCCTCGACGCGAACGGCGCGGCCGGCGTCATCGCGGGCTTCGACGACCGGTACGCCATTGTCCGGCGCTGCGACCACCACGCCGGTGAGGTGCTGCGCACGCTCGATCAGCGCGCGGTCTTGCGACGCCTTGACTCCGACGCCGATCAACAGGCCGATGCCGACCAGCATGAACGGCAAGGCGAGCAGCAGACGGAACCTCGACATCGGCCCTGCCCTAAGCCTCGAGCAGTGCCGCATAGTCGACCGGCCTGGTGCGATCGAGGCTGCGGCTCACCGACGGCAATGGATATTTCAGGCCGGTAGCGCAATTGTAGAGCACGACGCGATCGCCTTCGCCGATCCGCCCATCGGCCAGCGCTCGCTTGTAGGCCGCCCAGGTCGCCGCTCCTTCCGGGCACAGCAGCAGGCCTTCGCGCCGGCCGATTTCCTCGCGCGCGGCGAGGATGGCGTCGTCGTCGACGGCGATGGCGAACCCGTCCGATTGGCGCACTGCCCGCAGGATCAGGAAATCGCCGACCGCGACTGGCACGCGAATGCCCGCCGCCACCGTCTGGGCGTTCTGCCACAGCGGCACGTGCTCGACGCCATCCTCGAAGCCCTTCACGATCGGCGCGCAGCCCGTTGCCTGCACGGCGATCATGCGCGGCCGCCTGCGGCCCAGCCAGCCGATGGCTTCGAGTTCGGCGAAAGCCTTCCACATGCCGATCAGCCCGGTGCCGCCGCCGGTCGGATAGAAGATCGCGTCCGGCACGTCCCAGCCGAGCTGCTCGGCCAGTTCCAGCCCCATCGTCTTCTTGCCCTCGATGCGATAGGGCTCCTTCAGGGTCGAAAGATCGAACCAGCCGGTCGCCTGCTTGCCTTCGCCGACCAGCTTTCCGCAATCGTTGATCAGCCCGTTGACCTTGAACACCGTGGCGCCCTGCGCCTCGATCTCCTCGACATTGATCGCCGGCGTGTCGTCCGGGCAGAACACGGTCGAACGCAGGCCGGCCGCCGCGCCATAGGCCGCCATCGCCGCCCCGGCATTGCCGTTGGTGGGAATGGCCAGATGCTTCAAGCCCAGTTCCCTGGCCATGGCCACCGCCAGCGCCAGGCCGCGCGCCTTGAACGAGCCGGTCGGCAGGCGGCCCTCGTCCTTGATCAGCACCTCGGCGGATCCGGGCGCCACGTAACGCAGCCTGATAAGCGGTGTGTCGACCTCGCCGAGGCTGACGACGTTCTCGCTGCGGCGCACGGGCAGGAACTCGCGCCATTTCCAGAAACCGCCGTCGCGGCGAGCCATCTCCTCCTTGCTGACCGAACGGGAAAGCGCGTCGAGGTCGTAGCGCACCAGCAGCGGCCGCCCGGCTTCCGACAGGCCCTGCACGACGCGGGCCTCGTAGCGCTTGCCGGTCAGCGAGCATTCGAGATGGGTGACGAAGTTCGGGTACTGGCGCAGGCTCATGACCGGGCTTTCTTCGATTTGCGCAGATGATGCGTCAACGCCAGCGCGATGCAATGGCGCAGTTTCTTCTCCGGCAGGCGCTTGCCGGCTTCGAGAATCAGGGCCCGCTTGCCCTCGAACTCGAAACTGTCGGGATAGAGCGCACGGAAATGCTCGACCAGGCCGCTCTGGCAGTGGAAGTAGAGCGCATAGTGGCCGGGGCGTTTGGCGAGAGCGTCGATGCGGATCGTGGTGCCGCTGCCGGTTTCCGGCGTCAGATAGGAAGGCTGGCGCCATTTCAGCGTTTCCTGCAGCGCGCCGACGCCGTCGGTCCGCGCCGCGGTGTCGAAGATCAGCTCGCGCAGGTCGAGCAGCGCAGCGCCTACGTCGTGCGGCTGCGCGGCAAAGGCGGCTTTCACGTCGGGATCGGCAAAAGCGCGCTTTCGTCTCATGGTGGTTGGCCGCTAACGGGGGATCAGAACCCAGTAGTCGAGATCGAGCACCACGGCGGGATGGTTCTTGCCGTCCGGGCCTTTGAGCGGGAAATCGGCGCAGGGATGGTCCTTGGCCGCGACGGTGCGCAGGCGCAGCGCCCCCAGATCGTCGCGGTCGGGGATCGGCTGCGCGTCGAGCACCTCGCTCCAGGCGTAGATCGTGTCGCCGGCGAAGCTCGGCGCGACGTGGCTGCCGCCGTTGATGGCGGCGATGCGGAAGGCGTTGGCCAGGCCGTTGAACGACAGCGCGCGGGCGATCGAGATGATGTGCCCGCCATAGATCAGGCGCCTGCCGAAGCGGCCCTTGCTCTCGCTGTGCTGGTTGAAATGCACCTTGGCC
>JBFWZG010000234.1:0-3059 GCA_050185515.1 Reyranellaceae bacterium | reverse complement strand
CGACCTGCGCAAGAATTCTGCGCCGTTCGGGCCGCTGACCGACGTGCAGTGGCGGTTCCTCGCCGAGCACTACGCCAGGCGGCTGAGCGACGGGGCCTGGTCCTCGCATTACGATCCCGGCATCGCGGTCAACATCAGGAAGGCGCAGCCGGCGCAGGACATCGATCTGTGGCCGGTCTGGGCGCAGGTGCAGTGCCCCGTGCTGGTGCTGCGCGGTTCGCAGTCGGATCTGCTGACGGCGGCGACGGCCAGGCGCATGCAGGAGCGCGCAGCACCAACCGACGTGGTCGAGATCGCCGGCGTCGGCCACGCGCCGGCGCTGCTCGACGATCATCAGATCGGCGTCGTGCGCGACTGGCTGTTCCAGCCCTGACGTGCGCCCGCCGAAATTCCGTCCGCGCTTTCCTTATCTGACCGGCGATCTGCAGACGCTGGCCAATCGGTTCGTGCCGCCGGCCAGCCTGGCGCACTGGCCGGGCGAGCAATTGCGCTTCGCCATGGCCGACGGCGACACGCTGCTCGGCACGCTGCACCGGCCGAAGAAGGAAACCGACCGTCCGCTGGCGCTGCTGATTCATGGGCTGACCGGATCGGCCGACAGCAACTACGTGCTCGACAGTGCGGCGCATCTGCTGGGGCGGGGACATCCGGTGCTGCGGCTCAATCTGCGCGGGGCGGGGCCTAGCCGGACGCTGTGCAAAGGGCAGTACTATGCCGGGCGCTCGCAGGATCTGCGCGAGCTGCTGACATTGCTGCCGGCGGCGCTGACGGCGAACGGGATGGTCGCCATCGGCTATTCGCTTGGCGGGGCGATGCTGCTGAAATATCTCGGCGAGGAGGGAACGGGATCGAAGCTCATGGCGGCGGCGACGGTGTCGTCGCCGATCGATCTGTCGGCGACTTGCGCGCACATGCAGCGGCCGCGCAACTGGGCTTACCACTCCTACATTCTCGCCAACATGAAGACGGAGGCGACCGGCACCGGCGCCGGGCTGACGGCGGCGGAACGGGCGGCGATCCTCAGATCGCGCAGCGTGTGGGAATACGACGAGTTCTTCATCGGCCCGCGCCACGGCTTCGCCGGTGCGGAGGACTACTACGAGCGCAACAAGCCGCTGCGCTTTCTCGCGGGCATCCGCGCGCCGACCTTGATGATATCGGCGGCCGACGATCCGTGGATTCCGGTCGCTACCTATAAGGAGGTCGACTGGGCGGGCAATCCGGCGCTGGCGCCGCTGCTGCCGTCAGGCGGCGGGCATGTCGGGTTCTACGCGGCAGGCGATGTCGTGCGCTGGCACGACCGGGCGATCGCGACGTTTCTTGCCGGTCAGAACTTCGACTTCGCCAGCAGCCGGGCGGCCTCGACGGCGCCGTAGGTCAGCACGCCGTCGCAGCCGGCGCGCTTGAAGCCGGAGAGCGATTCCATCAGCACCTTGTTCCAGTCGAGCCAGCCATTGCCGGCGGCGGCGCGCAGCATGGCGTATTCGCCCGACACCTGGTAGGCGAAGGTCGGCACGCCGAAAGCGTCCTTCACGCGGCGCACCACGTCGAGATAGGGCATGCCGGGCTTGACCATCACCATGTCGGCGCCTTCGTCGATGTCGAAGGCGACCTCGCGCAGGGCTTCGTCGGAATTGGCGAAGTCCATCTGGTAGGTCTTCTTGTCGCCCTTGCCGAGCGCGCCCTTGCTGCCGATGGCGTCGCGGAAAGGGCCGTAGAAGGCGGACGCATACTTGGCCGCGTACGACATGATCTGCACGTGCTCGAAACCGGCCTGGTCGAGCGCCTCGCGGAAGGCGGCGATGCGGCCATCCATCATGTCGGACGGGGCCTGGATGTCGGCGCCGGCCTCGGACTGAACCAGCGCCTGGCGGGTCATGATCTCGACCGACTCGTCGTTGACGACGTAGCCGTCGACCACGATGCCGTCCTGGCCCAACGGGTTGAAGGGATCGAGCGCCACGTCGCAGACGATGCCGATATCGGGCACCGCCTGCTTCACCGCCCGGATGGCGCGGCAGACGAGGTTGTCGGGATTGTAGGCCTCGGCGCAATCGGGCGTCTTCAGCTTCGGGTCGACTTCGGGAAAGATCGCAATGGCGGGTATGCCCAGATCGCGGGCCTCGCGCACGGCCGAGACGAGTTCGTCGATGCCGTAGCGGAACACGCCGGGCATGGAGGCGATCTGCGTGCGGCGCTTCTTCTCCTGCACGAAGACCGGCCAGATCAGGTCGTCGACCGACAGGCGGGTCTCGGCCACCAGGCGGCGCGACCAGGCGTGGCGGCGCGGCCGGCGCAGGCGTGTGGTGGGGAACCGCCCCAGCGAAGTGAAACGCGCCATCTGCAAACTCCCCGGACTTCGAAGCGGCGCGATCCTACGCCCCGTACCCCCTCGAGGCAACGCGACCGCGATGCGACCTGTCGCCCCGCGGGCCAGCCGCCTGTCGGCAGGAATCGGCGGCTCGCGTTGACAGGCAGGGTGCGGATTCTATGATCGCCGCCCACGCCGCATCAGCCGGGGACCGCATGGATTTCGACCTCTCCGAGGACCAGATCGCCTTTCGCGAGACGGCCCGGAACTTCGCGCAGAACACGATGCTGCCGCTGGCGCCGCAATGGGACCGCGAGGGCATCTTCCCGGCCGACACGCTGCGCGAGGCGGCAGCGCTCGGTTTCGGCGGAATATACATCAAGGACGATGTCGGCGGCACCGGGCTGGGCCGGCTGGATGCGGCGCTGATCTTCGAGGAGCTGGCGGCCGCGTGTCCCTCGACTGCGGCCTATATCTCGATCCACAACATGGCTGCGTGGATGATCGATCGCTTCGGCAGCGACGAGCAGCGAAAGAAGTTCCTGCCGAAGCTGACGACGATGGAGCATTTCGCCTCGTACTGCCTGACCGAGCCCAATGCCGGTTCCGACGCGGCCTCGCTGCGGACCAGGGCGGTGCGCGAGGGCGACCACTACATCGTCAACGGCTCGAAGGCCTTCATTTCGGGCGGCACGGCCAGCGACGTCTACGTCACCATGGTGCGCACCGGCGGCGAGGGGCCGAAGGG
>JBFWZG010000233.1:0-3059 GCA_050185515.1 Reyranellaceae bacterium | reverse complement strand
CGGTCGAGCTTTACACGGCTCATGGGCGCGGCCTCCAGATCACGGCCGTTCTATGCCAGAATCGCCGATTGTCAGCAATAAAATTGCGCTCTGGATCGGAAATTGCGCGACCAACCATCCACAAGCTCTGATTTTTCCGCATGCTTGCGGCAATACTGCACGGGACATATGTTATGACCCTCATTCGGGAGGGGCGGGTATGTCCCAGACGCATCACACCAAGGTTCTCATCATCGGCTCCGGCCCCGCCGGCTTCACCGCGGCCATTTATGCCGCCCGCGCCAGCCTGTCGCCGATCGTGGTGCAGGGGCTGCAGCCGGGCGGCCAGCTGACAATCACCACGGACGTCGAGAACTATCCCGGCTTCGAATCGGTCATCCAGGGCCCCTGGCTGATGGAGCAGATGCAGAAGCAGGCCGAGCATGTCGGAGCCCGGGTCATCATGGACATCATCGTCGAGGTCGATTTCTCGCGCCGGCCGTTCGTGGCGGTCGGCGACAGCGGAGATCGCTACACCGCCGACAGCGTCATCATCAGCACCGGCGCCACCGCGCGCTGGCTGGGCATCCCCTCGGAGGAGACCTATCGCGGCGGCGGCGTGTCGGCCTGCGCCACCTGCGACGGTTTCTTTTTCCGCGGCAAGGAGGTCGTGGTCGTCGGCGGCGGCAACACGGCGGTCGAGGAGGCGCTCTATCTCACCAACCACGCCACCAAGGTGACGCTGGTGCATCGCCGCGATTCGCTGCGCGCCGAGAAGATCCTGCAGGGCCGGCTGTTCGCCAATCCCAAGATCGAGGTGGTGTGGAACAGCGTCGTCGAGGAGATCGTCGGCGAAGGCCCGCCGCCCGTGGTCACCGGCGTGCGGCTGCGCGACGTCAACAGCGGTGAGACCAGGACCCTCTCCTGCGACGGCGTTTTCGTCGCCATCGGCCATTCGCCCAACACCGAGCTGTTCAAGGGCAAGCTGCGGATGGACGAGGGCGGCTACCTGATCGTGCAGCCCGGCACGGTCAACACCGACATCCCCGGCGTCTTCGCCGCGGGCGACGTGCAGGACAAGGTCTATCGGCAGGCGGTGACGGCGGCGGGCACCGGCTGCATGGCGGCGCTCGACGCGGAGCGCTTCCTCGCCGCGCACGAGTTCGCCGAACGACAGGCGGCGCAATAACCGAACGCATCACGGGACGGCAACGCAATGGATTGGGACAAGCTGCGAATATTCCACGCCGTGGCCGATGCCGGCAGCTTCACGCATGCCGGTCAGTCATTGAAGCTGTCGCAGTCGGCGATCAGTCGCCAGATCGGCGCGCTTGAAGAACAGCTGGGCGTCATGCTGTTCCATCGCCATGCCCGCGGCCTGATCCTGACCGAGCAGGGCGAACTGCTTTACCGCACGGTGCGCGAGATGGCCGGCAAGGTCTCGATGACCGAGACGCTTCTGAAAGCCAGCCAGGACCAGCCCAGCGGCCGGCTGAAGGTCACGACCACCGTCGGGCTGGGTTCGCTGTGGCTGACGCCGCAGATCCACGAGTTCATCAAGCTCTATCCCGACATCGAAGTCAGCATGCTGCTGTCGGACCAGGAGCTCGATCTCGGCATGCGCGAGGCCGACGTGGCGATCCGTTTCGCCATGCCGCGCCAGCCCGGTCTCGTGCAGCGACACCTGATGCAGGTGCACAGCCACGTCTACGCCTCGCAGGAGTACATCGCCCAGAACGGCCAGCCCGAGACCGTCGCCGATCTCGACCGCCATCACGTCATCATCTTCGGCGAGGATGCGCGCGCGCCGGTCGACGACATGAACTGGCTGCTGCGCGAAGGCGCCAGCGATTCCGGCGCGGTCGCGCGTCACGTCGTGCTGCGGGTCAACAACATCTACGGCATGTTCCGGGCCTGTGAGAGTGGGTTGGGCATCGCCTCCATCCCCGATTATCTGGCGCGCGAATCATCGAAGCTGGTGCGGGTGCTGCCGCAGGTGCCCGAACGCATCATCGACGTCTACTTCACCTATCCCGAGGAGCTGCGGCACTCGAAGCGGGTGGCGGTTTTCCGCGATTTCCTCCTGAAGAAAGTCGCCGAAACCCCGTTTTGATTTTTTGTCACAGGCATGAATCGGGCGCATGCCTGAATTGCCCAAATTTTGATAGTAAACCCAAGTCAAAGGACTATTTATCAACCAGGTTCTGTTGCGACGCAGCAACGCTGCTTCGGTGGAACTTGGGGTCCCGGCGCGAGTTCGGGACCAGGGATCTCTCGATCCTACGTCTCCCAGACGTGAAGCCTCCCTGTTTGACTTGCCCCTAAGCCATTGGCTTAGGGGTTTTTTTTGACCTATTCGGCGGCCCGGCCGGGGGTGGCGACCCGCAATATGTCGCGCGTGTCGGCGCCGATCGAGGGGGCGCCGCCAGTCGTGGAGGCGCGGACGCCATCGAACGACACGGGTGTATGGGTGAATGCCGTCCGGCCGTCGATATTGCGGTCGACGATGCCCAGCGCGGCGGTTTGCGGCGCCTGCAGGACTTCGTCGACGCGGTTGATCGGGCCGCAGGGAACGCCAAGGGCGTCGAGCTTTGCCGCCCAGTTCTCCTTGGTGTCGCCCTTCATGATTTCCTGGATCATGCCCAGCAGCAGCTCGCGATGGCCGGCGCGGGAACGATTGTCGACGAATCGCGGGTCGCGCGGCCATTCCGGCCGGCCAAGGCCCTCGCAGAATTTCGTCCATAGCCGGTCGTTGCCGGGCGTCACCATCAGCGGTCCGTTTGCGGTCTCGAACGCCTGATAGGGCGTCAACTGCGGATGGCCGGTGCCCTGGCGCTGCGGCAGCTTGCCGGAAGCGGTGAAGGCGGCGACATGCGTGCTCATCCACATCAGCGCGGTCTCGAACAGCGAGGTGTTGACGACGCAGCCGCGCCCGGTCTGCGCCCGTGCAACAAGCGCAGCCAGAATGCCGATGGCGGTCCACATGCCGGTGCCGTAATCGACGACCGAGGCGCCGATGCGGGCCGGCGGGCCGGAGGGATCGCCGTTGACGCTGACAAGTCCGGAGAACGCCTGCAGCA
>JBFWZG010000232.1:0-3062 GCA_050185515.1 Reyranellaceae bacterium | reverse complement strand
GTTGGCACCGAACACCGTCGTGCGATAGCCGATCAAGCCGTAGAGATTGGCCATAAGGTCGGATCCAATGCCAAAGCCGCCGACGTCGGCATGCGCAATGGCGGTCCATTTCGGACCGAAATCGAAAGTGCCGTTCAGCCCGATCAGCGGCGAAGCCCAGTCAGTCGTGCGGTTGGCGGAGATCGGTCCCAGATCGAGCTTCGCCGTGAAGGAGACGTAGCGCATCCCCGCGACGGCCTCGACGCGCCAATGCTGAAGAACGTCGTCGGCCGAACCGCGTCCGTCGGCAATCTGGTACAGTCCACCCGCCTCCGCGATCGTCATGCCAGTACGCACGCGCGTCGATCCATCGAAACGCGTCTCGCCTGAGGTCGAAGTGTAGGCATAGTTGCCTTCGAGGTAGAAGCCCCAGACGCCGTTTCGTGCGTCCACATGCGCGAAGCCGCCGATGACCGTGTCGTTGGCCTTCACCACGTCGAGGAAGGTGTCGTCGATATGCGTTTCGAAACCACGGATTTTCAAGTCGCCCGTCGTGCCCTGCAGCCATACATACGGGGTGAAAGTGACGATCCACTGGTCGGCCGCGGCGGGCGATCCGCCGCCGGAGATGGCCAGCATGGCGCTCGCCAGCGCCAGACCGGATGTCGATCTCGCGGCGCGCCGGCCGCCAGGAGGCGTTGTGGCGACCTTAGTAAAGCGACGCATGTGATGTAACCGCCTCCCAATTTCGACGGCGGGCGCTGCCAGCCGAATCGGTGACAAATCTACTGAAAGCTGTTTGAATGCAGTATCCGATTCCCGCAAAATTGCTCTGCGCAGGAGCGTCGAATTTCCGCGGTTTCCGCATCGCAAACGTCTGGTCGGTCCATGGCGAACGCCTTGGACGGCAACGGGATTTTGAGTTTCGCCAGAACGCCGGACGTCGAACGCCTGCTAGCCCACGTCTATAAGTGGCAAATTGAAAGCACCGTGCTCTCGCGGCCCAAAGGGATCAACCAGGGCGGCACGCTGCGGCTGCCGGCGCTTGGCGCCTCGTCCAATCTTCTGAATAGCGTGGTCCGCACCCGAGGCTCGGTGCCCAGGGGACATGTCTCGCTGGGCTTTGAGAGCGGCCACCAACCTGGCCGTCGCTTCGCCGGCCATGAACTGCAGGGCGAGGACGTAATGATCGGCTACGATGGTGCCGAACTCGACTACCTTACCCCGGCGGGATTTCGCGGCCTTACCTTTACGCTGCCTGGCACTCTGGTCGAACAGGCGCTGGAGTTGCGCGGCGCGACAGCGGACGCGCTGACAGGTTTCTCCAGAATCGTTTTCGGCCGCATTGATCGCGCAAATTTTTCTGCAGTCCGGGGCCTTGTCGATCACATGGTCGAGTTCCTGCAATCGCCCCACTCCGACGGCGGACCGCAGGCCGCTCTCCCGTTCCTCCAGGCGACGATTGTGGATGCCAGCGCCGAGGTCGTGGCTGCCATCGCTTCGCGTCCGGCCGACGATCGTAGCGCCTTTCGGCACCATCGCCGCCCCGTCGTTCGCGCCGCGGAGGAGTTCATGCGCGCCAATATCGGCGAGCCCATCATGCTGCATCAGGTCTGCCAGGCGGCGAGGGCCAGCGAGCGCACGGTGGAGTACGCCTTTCGGGACTTCTACGGCATGGGGGCGAAGAAATACCTCAAGTTGCTTCGGCTCAATCTCGTTCGGGATGAACTGCTGCGCCCGGGATCGCACGACGCGGCCATCCAGGACGTGGCCTGGCGTGCCGGGTTCTGGCACATGGGCCGCTTCTCGGTCGACTACCGGCGCCTGTTCGGCGAGCGCCCGAGCGATACGCGGCGGCGCAGCGGCAGGCGCTAACCAGCGCTACGAATCGATTGACGCGTCTTTTCGGGCGTCCGACGAGCCGGGGAAGAGATGCACGTCGATCGGGGCATGTTTCTCGATGTTGAGCGTCGCCGCCGCGATGCCGATCCTGTCGGCGTTGGCGTCGATCTCCTTGAGGATTCCGGCGAACAGCAGATCCTTCGTCGATCGCCTGCGTCTGTAGTCGACGACATAGCGCAGCGTGAAATCGATCCAGTTGGCGTCCAGCGCCATGCTCACCATCGGCTGGACGCTGGCCGGCTCGATCAGGTAGCGACGGGTCATGGGCGCCCACGCCTGCTCGGCGCCGCGCGCATAGTCGCCGACCACCGTTGCCGCCACCTGTTCGATGATGCGGCGCGCCAGCATGTGATCGCTGCCGTACTTGATCGGCACGGTGATCTCGTCCCACAGGAACGGGAAATCGCCGGAATAGTTGAACACCGGCTCCTTGAACACGAAGCTGTTGGCGACCCGCACGATGCGGCCGTTGTAGTTGTCGCCTTTGACCCAGTCGCCGATCTGCATCAGCGTGGTGCGCAGTACGCCGATGTCGATGACGTCGCCCTTGATGCCGCCCAGTTGCACCCGGTCGCCGACCCTGTAGAAGCGTCCGAACATCAGTGCCGCCCAGCCCGCGGCGCTGGCGATGACCTCCTGCAGCGCGAAGGCGATTCCCGCGCCGGCGACGCCGAAGGCGACGGTCAGCCCGCCCAGCTTGTCGCTGAACACCAGCGCGATGAGGATGATGCCCGCGAGCCAGCCGATGGCGGTGATGCCCTTGCGGGCTTGGTAGCGGCCGGAACTGTCATGCACCGCGCGGGCGGCGAGGCGGCGCAGGTATCTCGTGGCGATGGCGATCGCGGTCAGGCCGAGCAGGACGAAGACGATCTTGCCGACTGCCGGATCCAGCAGCCAATCCTCGATCAGTTTCCGCAATTGGGGATCCACCCTTCGGTTTCCCTCGCTCTCGCCTGACGCCGCGGCCGGCGCATCACGCACCCGCCCCATAACGAAGCGCTCGGCGACGGCGCCGGTTCCAGGGCATGCGGGAATGGGATAAGGGGCAGGGCGGGCTGGCGTCCCCGAGAGGATTCGAACCTCCGACCTCCGGTTTAGGAAACCGCTGCTCTATCCGGCTGAGCTACGGGGACAATCCGGCCTGCGGGCGGACTTTATAGCCGCCGCAGCCAGGCATTGCA
>JBFWZG010000231.1:0-3083 GCA_050185515.1 Reyranellaceae bacterium | reverse complement strand
GGCGCAACCGCGCCGCGCGCCTGACGCGTCGGCCGCGATGATGGCTGCCAGCCTGCGTTGCTCCCACGCCAAGCCTGTTTCCCCCGGCGATAGTGGTACATGGGCAAGTCTCTTATGTCCCCAGTCAAGAGTGAAGAACGGGTTCTTGTGAATTCGAGCGGCATGCATCTTCTTGACGAGAAAATCGGCCAAGTCCGCTTGCTCCTCCAGCCTCCATGATAGAGTCCGGTGCGGGGAGGTGCTTGTTGCATGGCAGACGATCTCGAAAGCTGGCTCGCCGGGCTAGACCTTGCGAAATACGCCGGCGCGTTCGCCGAGAACGAAGTCACGTTGAGCGATCTGCCGCACCTGACGGACGATGACCTGAAGGAGATCGGGCTGCCCGTCGGGCCGCGCCGGCGGCTGTTGGCGCACCTTGCCGGCGTACAACCCAAGGCGCCGTCGGTGGAACAGGCCGGCACGCCCTCCCCAGTACATGCCGCCGACCCCAGCGGCGCGGAGCGGCGGCAGCTGACCGTGCTGTTCTCCGACCTGGTCGGCTCCACGGCGCTGTCGGCCGACCTCGATCCCGAGGACATGCGGCAGCTGATCCGCGCCTACCAGGATGCGGTCGCCGGCATCATCGTCCGGTTCGAAGGCTTCGTCGCCAAGTTCATGGGCGACGGCGTTCTCGCCTATTTCGGCTACCCGAAGGCGCACGAGGATCAAGCCGCGCTGGCGGTGCGGGCCGGCCTGACCATCGTCGACGCCGTCGCCCGCCAGGCCACGCCGGACGCACGACCGCTCGCCGCCCGTGTCGGCATCGCGACCGGCCTGGTCGTGGTCGGCGACCTGATCGGCACCGACGCCGCCCGCGAGGAGACCGTCGTCGGTGAGGCGCCGAACCTGGCGGCACGGTTGCAGTCCCTGGCCGGTCCAGGCGAGGTCGTGACCAGCGCCACGACACGCCGCCTGCTGGGCACCGAATTCGTTTTGGAAGAGATGGGCGACCAGCGGATCAAGGGGCTGGCCGATCCGGTGTCTGTCGTCCGCGTAGTGGCGGAACGCGCGGTCGAGACCCGTTTCGAAGCGCGCGGCCAAGCGCTGCATCCGCTGGTCGGGCGCGACCAGGAGCTGGCGTTGCTGCTCGAACGCTGGAACCAGACAAAGGCGGGCGAAGCGCAAGGCTTGCTGCTGGTCGGCGAAGCGGGCATCGGCAAGTCGCGCATCGTGCGCGGCTTTCTCGACGCTCTCGGGAATGAACCGCATGCCCGCGTCAATTACCAGTGTTCGCCCTACCAGATGGGCAGTGCCCTGGCGCCGGCGATTCAGCAGCTACGCCACGCGGCGCACCTCGAGGCCGGGGATTCGATCGCCGAGCAGCTCGACAAGCTGACCGCGGTGCTGGCCCGGGGCGGCGCGGCAGAGACAGAAATCCGGCTGCTGGCGGAGCTGCTCGGGCTCGACCCCGGCGACCGCTGGCCGCCGGTCGACCTGCCGCCGGCGCAGCGCCGGCAGCGCATCCTGGACGCGCTCGTCAACCAGATGCTGGGTCTGGCGCGCCAGGGCCCGGCGCTGTTCGTGCTCGAGGACGCCCACTGGATCGACCCGACCACCCTGGAATTGGTCGAGAACCTGCTGGACGCCGTCATCGGCCTGCCGGTGATGGTGCTGATGACCAGCCGGCCGGACAACCAGCCGAAGATCGCGGGACATCCCCACGTCACCCGTCTGTCGTTGAACCGCTTGGCCCGAACCGGCGCCGCGGCGATCGTCGCGCGCCTCGCCGGCGACAGCCTCGGTCCGGAGATGGTCGATGCCATTGTCGCCCATACCGATGGCGTTCCGCTGTTCGTCGAGGAACTGACGAAGGCCGTGCTGGAAACCGGCGAGACCTCGATCCCGTCGTCGTTGCACGACTCGTTGATGGCGCGTCTCGACCGCATCCCTGACGTCAAGGAAGTGGCGCAGGTGGCCGCGTGCATCGGACGGGAATTCGACCATGAACTGCTGGCAGAGATCGTCGACCTTCCCGAGCACGATCTGGAAGCGGCCCTGGGCCAGCTCGCCAGCGCCGAGTTGATCTTCCGCCGTGGCACCAGCCACAACCGCCAGTATCTTTTCAAGCACGCCCTGGTGCGCGACGCCGCCTATGAAAGCCTGCTGAGGAGTCGTCGCGCGGCACTGCACGGTCGCATAGCCGACGCGCTGTCGCGTCGCGGCGAATCGGCCTTGGAGATTCTGGCCCGCCATACCGAGTATGCCGGACGCACCGAGGATGCGATCGACCTGTGGCAGAGGGCCGGACGGCTTGCCGTCGCGCAACCTGCGTTCCGCGAGGCCATCGGTGCCTTCGAGGCGGCGATCCGCCTCTGCCAAGTGTTCGGCGACGATGTCGTCTGGCGCCGGCGCGAACAGGAGATTCAGGTCGAATGTGGCCAGGCCCTGCTGGCGAACCTCGGCTACCAGGCCCCTGAGACCACGGCAGCCTTCGAGCGAGCCCTGGCGCTTGCCGAGTCGATCGGCGAGCCGGACCTGCTCGCCCCGGCGCTCTACGGCACGTTCGCGAGCCGGTACATCAACGCACAATCCTTCGGCGACTACGCCGAGCGGATGCGCACGATCATCGCCACGCATCCGAACGATGGCCATCTCTGCGTCAACCTTCGCATGCTGGCACTGAAGCGCTTTCATGCGGGCGAATACCGCCAATGTGTCGACTTGGTGAACGAGGCGATCCGCGTCTACGACAAGGCCCGCCATCGCCGGCTCGGCTATGAATTCGGACACGATCCACGGAGCCAGGCTTTCACCTACCGCGCCTGGTGTGAGTGGCACCTCGGATTCGCGGATCGCGCCCTGGAGTCTGTGGACGAAGCCCTGTCATGGGCACGCGAGGTCGATCACGCGAACACGATCGGCATCTCCCTGTGCTACGGCATGGCGCTGACCAACATCTGGCGGCGTGATATCCCTCGCGTGCGCGCAGCGAGCGAAGAGACCATCCAGCTGGCGGAAAAGAAGTCGCTGGCGCTCTGGGACACATGGAGCCGCATTCAGCTTTCCTGGGCCCGCCTGGTGGCCGGGGAAAAGGCGGCGCTCGC
>JBFWZG010000230.1:0-3158 GCA_050185515.1 Reyranellaceae bacterium | reverse complement strand
GTCTGCGCCTGCCGGGCGAGGAGGTGCGGCGTCGTCTGCTGATGAAGCTCGGTGAACTCGATCATCTCTGCGTCTCTTCCCGTGCCGTTCCGGTGGATTTCTTTCGACTCTGTGGCGAGCGAAGCGGCGCTGGCAAGCCTCGCCGCCGGCCAATCCCGCATGGCGGCCGCCCGTCTCGCCATACGCGTCCGCCGCTTCCATCTAGCGTCTGGAAGTCGCCTGCTTCCTGTGCCATTTAGGGGCCTCGGCGAACGGGGCCTTCGGCCTGGCGTCGGCGGCCCGGTGAATCCGCCGGCACGTCGCGCCTGGCCCGCAAGATCTTGATTCGGCCGGTTTTTCTTTTGCAACGGCAGGATCATGGGCGAGGCGTATATAAAGAGTGCAGGGGAGGCCGGCCATGCCGCTTAGGCTCGATGCCGCCGATCCCGGCTTCGCCCGGGCCTTCGCCGCCTTCCTCGACGCCAAACGCGAGGTCGAGCAGGACGTCGACACCACTGCCGCCGCCATCATCGCCGACGTGCGTCACCGTGGCGACGCCGCCGTCATCGAGCTGACCGCCAAGTTCGACCGCGTCGAACTTACCCCGCGGACCATGCGCGTCGCCGACGCCGAGATCGACGCCGCCATCGCCCGCGCGCCGGTCGAGCAGGCGACAGCGCTGAAACTGGCGGCCGAGCGCATCGAGAGCTATCACCGCACCCAGGCGCCGAAGAACGTCGATTACGTCGACGCCCAGGGCGTGCGGCTCGGCGCGCTCTACCGCCCGGTCGATTCGGTCGGCCTCTACACGCCGGGCGGCACCGCAGCCTATCCCTCCTCGATGCTGATGAACGCCATGCCGGCCAGGGTGGCGGGCGTGCCGCGAATCGTAATGGTGTCGCCGGTGCCCGACGGCCATCTCAACCCGCTGGTCATGCTGGCGGCGCGGCTGGGCGGGGTGACCGAGATCTACCGCATCGGCGGGGCGCAGGCCGTGGCCGCGCTCGCCTACGGCACCGAAACGATCAAGCCGGTCGACAAGATCGTCGGCCCCGGCAACGCCTGGGTCGCCGCCGCCAAGCGCCGCGTCTTCGGCCAGGTCGGCATCGACCTGATCGCCGGTCCGTCCGAAATCCTCGTGCTGGCCGACGGCGACAACGATCCGGCCTGGATCGCCGCCGACTTGCTGTCGCAGGCCGAGCACAATCCCGATTCGCAGGCCGTGCTGATCACGACCGACGCGAAGTTCGCCGACGCCGTGGCGCGGGCCGTCGAGAGCCATCTGTCGACCCTGGGGCGCGCCGAATTCGCACGCCGGAGCTGGAACGATTTCGGCGCCATCATCGTGGTGCCCGACTACGACGCCGCCGTGCCGCTGGTCGACGCCATCGCGCCCGAGCATCTGGAACTCGCCGTCGAGGACGAGGCGGCCGAGCAGCTGCTGCACAAGGTGCGCCACGCCGGTGCCGTGTTCCTCGGCCGCCACACGCCGGAAGCCATTGGCGACTATGTCGCCGGCACCAACCATGTGCTGCCGACCTCGCGCAGCGCCCGGTTCTCCTCCGGCCTCGGCGTGTCCGATTTCGTCAAGCGCACATCCTTCGTGCGCTGCAGTCCCGAGGGCCTGGCCGCCATCGGGCCGGCGGCCGTAACCCTGGCCGAGGCCGAAGGCCTGCCCGCGCACGCGCTGTCAGTTGCCATCCGCATGAACCGCCGCTAGGCGCCGATGGCCAATCCAGAAACCAACCCGGCGCGCCGCATCGCGCATATCGCTCTCGACGAGGCCACCATGGTGCGCCGCACCCCCGAGGTCGAGCACGAGCGCCAGGTGGCGATCTACGATCTGCTGGAGGAAAACTCGTTCTCGCCCGTCGGTCTGCCCGACGGTCCCTACCGGCTGCATCTCGCGGTGCACGAAAACCGCCTGCTGCTCGATATCCGCAACGACGCCGACGCCAAGCTGCGCGACATCGTGCTGTCGCTGACGCCCTTCCGCACCATCGTGAAGGACTACTTCATGATCTGCGAGAGCTACTTCGACGCCATCAAGAAGCTCAGCCCCTCGCAGATCGAGGCGCTCGACATGGGCCGGCGCGGCCTGCACAACGAAGGCTCCGAACTGCTGCGCGAGCGGCTGGAAGGCAAGGTCGAGCTCGACTTCGACACCGCTCGCCGGCTGTTCACGCTGATCTGCGTCCTGCACATTCGGGGCTGAGCCGATGGGCGAACTGCCGGGATCTGTGCTGTTCGCCTGTTCGCAGAACTCGGTCCGTTCGCCGATGGCCGAAGCCATCGCCAAGCACCTGTTCGGCAAGCGCATCTATTTCGATTCGGTCGGCGTGCGGGCCGAGGAGATCGATCCCTTCGCCGTCGCCGTCATGGACGAGATCGGCATCGACCTGCACCGCCACCACGCCAAGACCTTCGACGATCTGCAGGACAATTCCTTCGATCTGGTGATTACCCTCTCGCCCGAGGCGCAGCACAGTGCCGTCGAGATGACCCGCACCATGGCCTGCGACGTCGAGTACTGGCCGACCCAGGACGCCACCGCCGTCGAGGGCAGCCGCGAGGCCCGGCTTGCCGCCTATCGCGAGGTGCGCGACAGTCTGCGCCAGCGCCTCGCCCAGCGCTTCAAGGCCGCCGAGCCGGCCAAGCCCTGAAAGCGGGGCCGGGAAACCAATCCCGCCCGCCGTCGTTTTCCGTGCCGGAGGATTTCGTGGCCGGTATCGCGACCTACAACGCCAAGCGCGACTTCAAGAAGACACCCGAGCCGAAAGGCGCCGTCGCCCGGCGCCGCTCGGGCGCGCCCGAATTCGTGGTGCAGAAGCACGACGCTTCCCGCCTGCACTACGATTTCCGCCTCGAGATCGACGGCGTGCTGGTCAGCTGGGCCATTCCCAAGGGGCCATCGCTCGATCCCGGCGAGAAGCGCCTGGCGGTGCGCACCGAGGACCATCCCATGGCCTATGGCGGCTTCGAGGGCGTCATTCCCGAGGGCGAGTACGGCGGCGGCACCGTGATGCTGTGGGATCGCGGCACGTTCGAGCCCGAGGGCAAGGCGAGCGCCGCCACCCAGCTGCGCAAAGGCTCGCTGAAGTTCGCCCTGCACGGCGATCGGCTGAAGGGCTCCTTTGCGCTGGTGCGGATGAAGCCGCGCAAGGGTGAGAAATCGGAAA
>JBFWZG010000229.1:0-3186 GCA_050185515.1 Reyranellaceae bacterium | reverse complement strand
TCGTCCGGCACGCCGGCGCCGACCAGCGAATTGAGCAGCGCCACATAGGCGCGCCGGTTGGCCGTCGCATCGATCTGCGGCCGCGCCGTGTCGGAAACCGTTGCGCCCTGCTGCGCCAGCAGGTCGGCCGTCGCCTGCAGCCGGTCCGTCACTTCCGCATCCACCGGCGCGATGTCGTCGCCGCTCCACACAGCCACGCGCAACCCCTTCAGTCCCTGGGTGCGCGGCGCCGGCAGCTCAAGCCGCCAGCCCGGCGCCATGCTCGGCCCCGGTCCCGCCACCACGTCGAGGCAGGCGGAAAGATCGTCGGCCGAGCGCGCCAGCGGCCCGACCACGGCGAGATCGGGCGTGCCCTCCATGCCGGGCAGCGAATGCCCGTCCATCGGCACGATGTTCCAGCTCGGCTTGTGTCCGTAGACGCCGCAGAAATGCGCCGGGTTGCGGATCGAGCCGCCGATATCCGAACCGAACTCCAGCCCGCTCATGCCGGCCGCCAGCGCCGCGGCCGAGCCGCCGGAGGAGCCGCCCGGGGTGCGCGACACGTCCCATGGATTGTTGGTCTGGCCGTATATCTCATTATAGGCTTGGAAATCGCCCAACATGAACGGCACGTTGGTCTTGCCCAGCACGATGGCGCCGGCCGCCTTCAGCCGCCGCACCGCCTCCGCATCCTCGGCGGCGATGTTGCCTCTGAAGCCCGGCGCGCCCCATGTCGTCGGATGACCCTTGAGGTTGAAGCTTTCCTTCACCGTCATCGGCACGCCATGCAGCGGGCCCGTCGCCTTGCCGGCGCTCAGCGCCTCATCGGCCTTCTTGGCATCCTGCAGCGCCCGCTCGAAATCGCGCACGACCACCGCGTTGATCGTCCCGTCGAAGCGTTCGATGCGGCCAATGAAATGCCGCGCCAGCTCGACGGCGCCGATCTTCTTCTCGCGCACCATCCGCGCAAGCTCGTTCGCGCTCTTGAAGGAAAGCGTGTGGTCGGTCATTCCGGATCCTCTGATGGCGAAGGCCTGAACCCTAGCATTACGGGCCGGCCGGAGTGAACCGCCCTATTCCGCGGCTACCGCGCGCAGCCGCGCCGTCGGCGTGATGTTCATCATCATCTGCGCCGAGCCGGCGATCAGGCCGATCAGCACCGCGAGTTGCCACGCCAGATCGTAGGAGCCCAGCCAGTCGTAGATCAGCCCGCCGCCCCAGGCGCCGATGAACGAGCCGAGCTGGTGGCTGAAGAAGGCGACGCCGGAGATCGTCGCCATGTAGCGCAGGCCGAAAAGGTGCACCACCAGCCCGTTGACCAGCGGCACCACGCCCAGCCACAGCGTTCCCATGACCGCGGCGAACACCAGGGTCGATGTCACGGTCGGCGGCGTCATGAAATAGGCGGTAATGGCCAGCGAGCGCAGCACGTAGATGCCGCCCAGCAGCACGCGCTTGGAGTAGCGCCCGCCCAGCCAGCCAAACAGGAACGAGCCGAAGACGTTGAACAGCCCGACCAGCGCCAGCGCCGAGGCGCCCAGGGTCGGGTCCATGCCGCACAGCGCCAGATAGCTCGGCAGATGCGTGGTCAGGAACACCAGCTGCAGGCCGCAGACGAAGAAGGCCGTCGCCATCACCATGTAGCCCGGATGCGTCACCGCCTCGCGGATGGCGCTGCCGGCCGATTGCGGCGGCCCCAGCTCGTCGCGCGCCACGCGATCGGCGCCGCCGGCCCAGAACGCCGCCGGCAGCATCGCCGCCGCCATGGCGACGAAGGCCATCAGCGCCACTTGCCAGCCGTTCGAGGCGATCAGCGACTGCGCCAGCGGCGAGGCCACGGTCAGGCCCAGCGAGCCGATCGCCGAGACGCTGCCCATCGCCACGCTGCGCTTGATCGGCGACACGGTGCGCGAGGTGATCGCCATCGACAGGCTGGAGGCGGTGCAGGACAGCGCCAGGCCGACGCCGATGCCGGCGCCGATGATCAGCTCGAACGCCGACGTCGTGTTGATCATCACCAGCAGGCTGCCGATATAGAGCAGTGCGCCGGCCACCGTCACCTTGCGAAAGCCGAACCGGTCGGCCAGCATGCCGGCCAGCGGCTGCGACACGCCCCAGACGATGTTCTGGATCGCCAGCGCCAGCGAGAAGTCGCCGGCCGTAATGCCGATCTCGCGGATCAGATGCGGCTGGAACAGGCCGAAACTCTGGCGCATGCCCATCGACAGGCTCAGCATCATCGCCGCCCCGGCCAGGATGGACCAGCTCTGCAGGCGGCTGAGATCGTCGCGGTTCAAGGCGGTGATGGCGGACACGGGAACTGGCCTCGCACGCGGGTGGGACCGAGACTCTGCCGCCCGAGCGCGGCCCGCTCAATTGAATTCCCCGCATGGCCGCGTGAGGAAATGGCATGGGTGTAATGCGCGAGCTGCTAGCGAACCCCCAGCAGCTTCCGCACCACCGCAAGCTGGATGTGCGCGGCTTCGACCATCTGGTCGATCGGAACCGACTCGTTGGCGGCATGGCCCTGCGCCCCCGAGCCGGGGCCGAAATTGACGATCTCGATGCCATCGTCGGCGTAGTAGCGCCCGTCGCTGACGCCGGTCGCCGTCAGGAAGCGCGCCTCGCTGCCGGTCTGCGCCCGGATGGCGTCCTTGAACGCCGCCACCGCCTGTCCGCCTTCGGGCGCGCTGAAGCCATTGGTGCCGGTGAGGAACTCGACCTTGAAGCTGCCGTCGGGCTCGCCCGCTTCAGCCACTAGACGCTCCAGCTCGGCATAGGCCTGCTTCACCGTCTCGCCCGGCAGCAGGCGGCGGTCGATCTCGACCGTGCACAGGCTGGGCACGACGTTGGTGTTGTGGCCGCCATGGAACATGCCGATGTTGATGGTCGAGCGCAGCGGTCCTTGCTGACGTTTCGACAGGAGCGGCATCAGCGCGTGGTCGAGATGCGTGACGATCCGCACCATGCGCATGATGGCGTTGTCGCCGTTATGCGGCGCGCCGGCATGCGCGGCCCTGCCCGTCGTCGTGATCTTGGCCCACATCACGCCGCGCTCGGCGACGATCAGCTGGTTCTCGGTCTGCGCCCCCAGTATCAACGCATCGGGCCGCACCTTGCCGGACTCGCGCAAATACTGCATGCCGTCCGGCCCCAGCGTCTCCTCGTCGCCGACGAAAGTGAAAATCACTTCGCCTGTCGTCGGCC
>JBFWZG010000228.1:0-3240 GCA_050185515.1 Reyranellaceae bacterium | reverse complement strand
TGGCGATCACCGCCAGTTCCGGCGCGCCGGGCAGGGCGGCGATCGAGCGATAGACCTTGTGGCCGGCGAACTCCGTGGCATGCGGATTGACGGGCCAGAAGGTGCCGGCGAAGCCGCCGCCGGCCAGATTCTGCGCCAGCACCGCGCCGACCGAGTGCGCCTTGCGCGACGCGCCGATCAGCGCCACCGACTGCGGCGCGAACAGCGAGCGGAGATTGGCGATCGACATGGCGGATCCCGTTTCGTCTGGACCAAGGCTCGTCAGTCTACTTGCCGCCTATCCTCCGACAAAGCCGGGCGCACGGGAATCGTCCGGCGCTTCCACAGGAACGCCAGCAGCAGCATGCCGGGAACCGCGAGGAATGCGGTCAGGATGAAGAACGTCACCCAGTCGGTATGATCGGCGAGCCAGCCCCCGCCCGACGCCAGGATGGTGCGGCCGACCGCCATGAACGACGTAAGAAGGGCGTATTGCGTGGCGGTGAAGGAGCGGTTGCAGAGCACCGACAGGTAGGCGACGAAGGCGGCCGAGCCGATGCCGCCGGTGAAATTGTCGCCGCCGATCGAGACCGCGAGCATCAGGTTGTCGTGGCCGATCACGGCCTGCAAGGCGAACAGCAGATTTGTGACGGCCTGCAGGACGCCGCCGATCAGGAGCGCCTTGAAGATGCCGTAGCGCGCCACCAGCACGCCACCGGCGGCGATGCCGACCAGCGTAGCGATCACGCCGAACACCTTGGAGATCGCCGCGATCTCGGCGCCGGAAAATCCCAGTTCGACGTAGAACGGATTGGCCATCACCCCGCCGATGGCGTCGCCGAACTTGTAGAGCAGGACGAACAGCAGAATGCCGATCCATGCCGGCCGGGTCATGAACTCCAGGAACGGATCGACGATCATCACGCGCAGCCGCTCGAGCATGGACGGCAGACGCCCGGACGCCGGGCGGCTTTCGGCGGCGGTTTCCGGCCGCGGCGCGACGAGCGTGGCGATCAGACCCACTCCCATGAGCGCGGCCAGAACGGCAAAAACCACCGGCCAGGCGGCGACGTCGGAGAGCGCGATCGCCCCGGCGCCCGCGGCAATCAGTCCGAGTCGGTAGCCGAGCTGTGTCGCGGCGGCGCCCGCGCCCTGTTCGTCGTCGGACAGGATCTCGATCCGGTAGGCGTCGATCACGATGTCCTGGCTGGCCGACATGAACGCCACCGCCAGCGCCGCCGCCGCCGTCGTCAGCGGCGCGACGGCCGGATCGCTGAAACCCATGACGAGGATAGCCGCCGCGACGCCGATCTGCGTCAGCACGATCCAGCCACGGCGCCGCCCAAGCATCCGGCCCAATAGCGGCGGCGAGACGTGGTCGAGCAGCGGAGCCCAGACGAACTTGAAGGCATAGGGAATGCCGACCAGCGAGAACAGGCCTATGGACGTCTTGCTGACGCCGAGCTTGGCGAGCCAGTAGGAGAGCGTCGACAGGGTGAGCAGCAGCGGCAGGCCGCTGGCGAACCCCATCACGAGGATCACCAGCATGCGCCGGTCTCTATAGACCGCCAGCGCCTCGCGCCAGCCGGCGATGCGTTCGCCGATGGAAGGACGCAGCGCCTGCTGCTCGCTCACATGGCCCCCAGCTTCGCCTTCGCCAGCGCCTTGAGATCCTGCTGCGGGCGGGCGCCGACATGGGAGATGATCTCGCCGGCGCACAGGCTGCCCAACGCGCCGGCGCGCCTGAGATCGCCGCTGCGGCAGTATTCGGCGAGAAAGCCCGCGGCATAGAGATCGCCGGCGCCGGTCGTGTCGACCACCGCCCCCAGCGGCATGGCGGCGATGTGGTGCATCTCGCTGGCGCCGTCCTGCCTGCCGTTGCGTCCGCGCAGTACGACCGACCCTTTCTCTGAGCGGGTGAGGGCGGCGATGGCGCAGTCCTGCTGCGCCTGCAAGGCCGCCGCGTCGAAATCGCGCGCCTGGTAGAGCGCGACGATCTCGCTCTCGTTGGCGAAGAGGATGTCGACGTGATTGGCGATCAGCTCGCGGAACTCCTCGCGCCAGCGTTCGACGCAGAAGGCGTCCGACAGAGTCAGCGCGACTTCGCGGCCGGCCTCGTGCGCCGCCGCGATCGCCTTGCGGCACGCCGCCTTGGCCGCCGGCTGGTCCCACAGATAGCCCTCGATGTAGAGTACCTTGCCGGCGGCGGCGCGCGCCTCGCTGACGTCGCCCGGCTGCAGCTCGACGCAGGCGCCGAGATAGGTGTTCATCGTGCGCTGCGCGTCGGGCGTCACCAGGATCAGGCAGCGCGCCGTGGGCGGGCCTTCCGTGGCGGCCGGCGTGTCGAAGGTCACGCCGCCCGCGCGCATGTCGTGCGCGAACACCCCGCCGAGCTGGTCGTGGCGGACGCGGCCGATATAGGCCGCCTTGCCGCCCAGCGCGGCGATGCCGGCCATCGTGTTGGCGCAGGAACCGCCGGACATCTCGGTGCCGGGCCCCATGGCGGCATAGAGCGCTTCGGCCTGTTCGGCGTCGATCAGGCGCATGCCGCCCTTGGCCAGGTGGTGTTTCGCCAGGAACGCGTCGGTGGCGCTGGCGATCACGTCGACGATGGCGTTGCCGATGCCCACGACATCGAATTGCGGCGGGGCCGTTGTCATGCTTGCTCGATACTCCGAATCCGAACGAAGGCGGAGTATGGCCAGCGCCCGCCCCCTCGACAAGCCGCCGGCCGCTCCTTATCTCTTGGCATCGCGCATGCGGTTGCGGGGGAGTCGCGCATGATCTCGGCCTTTACCAAAGCCATCGGCCAGCTTGGCGATCCCCGGCTGCGCCGTTTCATCCTGCTGTCGCTGCTCGCCTCGCTGGCGATCCTCATCGCCCTGGTGATCGGCATCAATATCGGGCTGTCCTTCCTGCAACTGGTCGGCATCGACTGGGTCGATACGGCGCTGGCGTGGCTGGGCGGCGCGGCTTCGGTGGTGCTGGCGCTGCTGCTGTTTCCCGCCGTGGTCGTCGTCGTCATGTCGCTGTTCCTCGACCAGGTGGCCGAGTCGGTCGAAGCGCGCCACTACCCCGAGCTGCCGCCGGCTAGGGGCCAGAGCGCCATAGCAGGTATCTGGACCGGCCTGAAGTTCGCAGCCCTGCTGATCGGCGTGAACATCCTGCTGCTGCTCGCCTACCTGCTGATGCTGGCCAGCGTCGTGCTGGCGCCGCTGGTGCCGGTTCTCTTCTATGCCGTCAATGGCTGGCTGGCCGGAC
>JBFWZG010000227.1:0-3255 GCA_050185515.1 Reyranellaceae bacterium | reverse complement strand
TAGCCCGGATATCTCACCGAAGGTAGGTGCATCGGGGCTCTGAATCGGCGATAGTTCTTCTGCAACAAAGAGTTATCGGATTGCAGAGGAGCTCCCCGATGCCGACAGAGTGTAACCCGAACCTGTTTGGTTTTGCATCTGTGGACGGCCGCCGAGTGGTGGCCGCGTTCGACGGCGGGGCGGTGACCTCGGACGCCGGCGCGCTGCTGCTGGGTGCGGCCGACCGGGCGATCGGGCTGATCGACCGGTTCGTTGCGTGCTTCGACGACGGGCGGATGCAGGCGCTGGTGATCCACCGGCTGCGGGCGCTGATCACCCAGCGGGTGATCGCCATCGCGCTCGGCTACGAGGACGTCAACGACCACGACACGCTGCGCTTCGATCCAGTGCTGGGCGCGCTGGCGGGCTGCCTGGAGCCGCGCGACGAGCGCTGCGCCCCGCTGGCCGGCAAGTCGACGCTGAACCGGCTCGAGCATGCGCCGCAGGGCGCGCCCGGGCGCTACCACAAGATCGGCCACGATGGCGGCGCGATCGAGCGCCTGTTCGTCGATCTGTTCCTCGACGCGCACAAGCTCCCGCCCAAGCGGATCGTGCTCGACCTCGATGCCACGGACGATCCCATCCACGGCCACCAGGAGGGGCGGTTCTTCCACGGCTACTACGACTGCTACTGCTACCTGCCGCTCTACGTCTTCTGCGGTCGCCACCTCCTGGCGGCCAGGCTCAGGCGCTCCAACATCGACGCGGCGGCGGGCTCGGTCGACGAGGTCGCGCGGATCGTCGGCCAGATCCGCGAGCGCTGGCCGCACGTGCGCATCGTGCTGCGTGCGGACTCGGGCTTTTGCCGCGAGGCGCTGATGGCGTGGTGCGAGCAGAACCGGGTCGACTACGTCTTCGGCCTGGCGCGCAACGAGCGGCTGGAGGAGCGCATCGCCGGTCCGATGCTCCGCGCCGAGCAGGCGAGCGCCGCGAGCGGGCGGCCGGCACGCGTCTTCGCCGACTTCCTGTGGACCACGCAGGAGAGCTGGAGCCGCAGGCGGCGGGTGGTCGCCAAGGCGGAGTGGACGCATGGCGAGGCCAACCCGCGCTTCGTGGTCAGCTCGCTCAAGCCCTCCGAGTATGACGCCCGCGCGCTCTACGAGAACCTCTACTGCGCCCGCGGCGAGATGGAGAACCGGATCAAGGAATGCCAGCTCGACCTGTTCGCCGACCGCACCTCGGCGGCGACCATGCGGGCCAATCAGCTGCGGCTGTGGTTCGCCTCGATGGCCTATGTGCTGATTTGCGCGCTCAGGCGCATCGGCCTTGCCCACACCCAGTTCGCCGCCGCCACTTGCGGCACCATCCGCCTGAAGCTGCTGAAGATCGCCGCCCAGGTCCGCCTCAGCGTGCGCCGCCTCAAGCTCGCCATGGCTTCGTCCTACCCGTGGCAGCCGGAATGGGCGCTGGCGCACGCCCGATTATCCGCCGCCGCGGCGTAAGCGGCACCACCGAACCCACCCACCAACAACAGAGGAACAGCCCAGACCTGACCCACCCGCCCAAGGCGGGCTCAGCCAAGCTCGGCTCGCCGGCAACCGGCTCGGAACCACCGCACAGCACCGACATCTAGCATCACTCCGTGAGATATCCGGGCTAGCCGGCGCGGCCGTGGCTGCGGTCGTAATGCCGCCGCGCCTTGGCCCGGTTGCCGCACACGCTCATGTCGCACCAGCGCCGGCTGGCGTTCTTGGTCTCGTCCAGGAACAGCCAGTGGCAGCGCTCACCGCCGCATTCGCGCACCCGTCCCAGGCGGCCGGAGGTCAGCAGGTCGGCGGCGGCGCGCAGCACCGGCCACAGCACGCGGTCGAGCGCCGGCGCGCCGTCCCAGTCCCAGGCGAAGCCGTCGCCGCGCCGCACCAGCCGCTGACGGGCGAGCGCATCGCCGATGCCCGCGTTGACCGCCTCGAGGTCGGCGCGGGCCGGCGGCCGGCCCTGCGCCAGGGCGGCGAACAGGCGATGCAAGGTATCGCGCAGCGCGACGGCGCGGGACAGGGCCTGCGCTGCCGCGCGCGGCTGTCGCGCCGCCTCGGCCAGCAGGCGCTTGGCGGCGCGCGGGGCGACGAGCCCGGCATCGACGCCCCAGGCGACCAGGTCCCCATAGCTGTCGAGATAGTCGCCGCGCGGCGCGCCCGCGATCCAGCCGGACACGCTGTTGACGAAATCGAGCGCGGCGTTGCCGGCGATGAACTTGAACGGCGCGGGCGAGGCTTCGGCCATGGCCGAGAGCCTAGCCGCGCTAACCGTCCACTTCAACTTGACCGGTTAAGCCCCCTTTGCCCCCCGGCCGGCCTAGCGCCGCAGCACGGATTCGATCGCCGGGCGGAAATGCTCGAGGTCGGGTGTCGTCGCGCCGACCACCTTGGCCAGGTCGTCCCAGCGCCGCACGTCGAGGGCCTCGTGCAGATAGGGCTCGCGCTCGAAGCGCTGCGCCTCCTCCGCCGTCATCGGCCCGCCCTGCAGCCGCAGGCTGAGCTTCGACGCCTCCGACAGCAGGTCCATGTAGGGCTGCTCCCGCGACAGGTAGCGCTTGGCGGCGACGTGGAGCCGCACCGGCTCGCTGACCTCGGAGCCGAAATGCTGCGACAGCCAAGCCGAGGCGAGGGATTCGTGCTGGGTGTCGATGCCCTGGTCGGCGATGTCCTCGGGCAGGTCGTGCATCAGATGGCCGATGTCGTGCAGCAGGGCGGCAACCACCTGGGCCGCCGGCTTGCCTTCCTGCTCGGCGAGCCAGCCGGCCTGCAGCGCATGCTCGGTCTGGCTGACGCCTTCGCCGTAGCCCTCGTGGCCGCGCCGAGCGAACATGGCCCAGATCTCGTCAATCGCCTTGTTCCGCGCCGCGCCGCGGGTCAGCACCCGTAGCCGGCTCTCGATCCCGTCGATGTCGACATAGCAGCCCTGGAGATGCCGCCGCCCTGAATTGACGTCGAACGCGGTGCGGCCGTGCAGGGTGCGGACGTTGTTCATCACCATGAGGTCGCCGGGCGCGAGCCGCAACCGGAGCTCGGCCTCAGGCCGCGTCAGCAGGGCCGCGAGCTTGCGATAGGCAGCGTACCACTGCTCGATCTGGTCCTCGGGCGCGTCGAGTGCGGCCATCGAGCGGTTGTTGAAATGGACGGCGGTGATCCGCCCCTCGCTGTCGGTGGAGATCACCGGCACCCGCGCCTTGAGGTCGGCGTCGGCGTCGGCGAAACGGAAATCGACCGGCAGCCAGGA
>JBFWZG010000226.1:0-3290 GCA_050185515.1 Reyranellaceae bacterium | reverse complement strand
AGCGTCCGTCGAGGGTTTTGGGGGATCGATTCCGGAATGTGGGTGACATGTCGCTAGGAGGGGACGCCCGGCTTCCCGATCCGTCGGTCGCCACGGTCGGCACCGAGACGGAACAGATGATGCGCCACGCGGCGGCGGCGCATCGCGCCGGGCGTCTGGCCGAGGCGATCGCCATCTACAATCGCCTGCTGCAGCAGTTTCCCTTCAACGCCGAGTTGCACAACAACGTCGGCGTGGCGCTGCGCGGGCTCGGCCGCTTCGATGCCGCCATCGCCCATTACCGCCAGTCGCTGGCGCTTGAGCCGGCCAACGCCGCCCATCACTCCAATCTCGGCAACGCGTTGCGCTCGATCAATCGCTGCGAAGAGGCGCTGCAGCACCATTTCCGCGCCGTCGCCCTGGCAGACACCTATGTCGAGGGCTTCTTCAATCTCGGCCTGACCCTGCGCGACATGGGCCGGCTGGAGGAGGCGCTGGGCTGCTTCCAGCGCGCCCTGCAGCTGGCGCCGGACAACGTGCGCGCCAAGGTCGAGGTCGCGGTCACCAAGCTGATGCGCGGCGATCTCGAAGCGGGATTCGCCGAGTACGAGGAGCGGCGTCGTCTGCCCGACCATCCGCAGCCGGAGTTTCGCGAGCCGCCGTGGAACGGCGAGGATCTGGCCGGCAAGCGGCTGCTGATCTATCCCGAGCAGGGCCTGTCGGACGCGCTGCAGTTCGTGCGCTACGCGCCCGATCTGCGCGCACGGGGCGCGTCGGTGACCGCGCTGGTGCAGCCGCTGCTGCGCGACGTGCTGCGCGAGAGCGGGCTGGTCGACGCGGTGGTCGCCGAAGGCGAGCCGCTGCCGGGCTTCGACTGTCATGTCTCCATGCTGTCGCTGCCGGCGCTGCTCGGCACGAGCGCCGCCAGCGTGCCGGCGCCGGTGCCCTATCTCAAGGCGCCCGAACGCAGCCGAATCCGCATCGGCGCCCACGCCCGCACCCGGCTCAAGGTCGGCGTGTTCTGGGCGGCGATGCCGGGCCATCCGCTCGACCGCCAGCGCTCGTGCCCGCTCAGCGAGTTTCTTGCCCTCGCCGACAACCCCGAAGTGCTGCTGTTCTCGCTGCAGGGCGGCGCCTCGCAGAAGGACATAGAGCAGGCCGGCGCCTCGTCGCTGGTCCACGACGTGGGACGCGGCATTTTCGATTTCGCCGAGGCGGCCTCGGTGCTGACCCAGCTCGACCTGCTCATCACCATCGACGCGCCGCTCGCGCATCTGGCCGGCGGCATGGGGCTGCCGGCCTGGGTGCTGCTGCCGTACAACGCCGACTGGCGCTGGGGCGTCGGCAGGGCCGACACGCCCTGGTATCCCTCGCTGCGGCTGTTCCGCCAGCAGAGCCCTGGCGACTGGCGCTCGGCGCTGGCGCAGGTGCGCACCTCGCTCGGCGCGCTGCTCAGCGGCGCGGTCTGATCCGGTTCATGTGAATCCGCTTTAGGGCTTCCACGGCAGGGTGCCTGCCGGCAGCACGATCGAGAGCGCGATCAGCGCGCCGATGACGATAAGCACGCCGCCGGTGATCCAGTTGAGCCATTGCAGCGAGGACGCCGACACGAAACGGCGCAGCGCCTGGGAGATCACGGTCAGGAACAGCCACCACGAGGCAGCGCCGATCGCCACGCCGGCGATCGCCAGGAAGGCCTGCGGCCGGTTCTCGATGCTGGCGCCGACGCCGGACGCCGCAAGGACGGCGGCGAAGGCGCCGAGCGTCAGCGGATTGAACAGCGTGATGGCGAAGCTGGAGACCATGTAGCGCAGATCGGTCAGGATGCGGTGCTCGCGATCGTCGGCCACCGGATCGCCGACGCTGGGCGGGCGATGGCGCACGTAGTAGATGCCCATGCCGATCAGAATGGTGGCGCCGACTATCTCCGCCTCGAGCTGGTGGCGGTGGATGAAATCGGAGACGAAGCCGATGCCGAAAACGGCGACCGCGCCGAAAATCGTGTCGGCCGCCGTGGCGCCGAGCCCGGTCGAGATGCCGGGCAGCAGCCCGCCGACCAGCGTGCGCCTGATGCACAGCACCGCCACCGGACCCACCGGCAGGGCGATCGAGAACCCGATCACCGCGCATTTGATGAGGAGGAGGGTCTCGTCCACCGGCGCCGATCCGCTCAGACGGCCATGACGGGAAAGCGGCGGCCGGGGGCGGCGAATTCCGCCTGGGCCGAGATCAACGCCAGCTCGCGCTGGCCGGAGGCGGCGGTGGCGTCCATGATGGCGAAAATCGCGGCTGCCGCCTCGCCCAGCGCCGTCGGCACGTCGCGCCGTCGCAGGTAGTGCGCGAGGAAGAGCGCGGCGACCGCGTCGCCCGAGCCGTTGGGCGCGGTCTCGAAATGCAGCAGCGGCGTCGACACCAGATGCGCCTCGGTGGCGCTGACGGCCAGCATTTCGATGCGATCGGCCGGCGCTTCGGCGCGCTGCAGGCTGGTGACGAGAACGTGTTTGGTGCCGCGCGCGATGACGGCGCGCGCCGCTTCGATCGCCTGCGGCAAAGTGTCGACCCCGCCGCCGGCCAGATGTTCGAGCTCGAACTGGTTGGGCGTGATGATGTCGGCGAGCGGCGCGATGCGGTCGCGGAACAGTTCGGGAATGCCCGGCCGCACGAAGAAGCCGCGGCCGACATCGCCCATCACCGGATCGCAGGCCCATACCGCGTCGGGCCGGGCCGCGCGCACTCTCGCGGCGGTCTCGACCACGACTTCGCCAAGCGCGGCGTCGCCGAGATAGCCGCTCAGCAGCGCGTCGCAACGCGCCAGCGCACCGCGCTCGTCGATACCGTCGATGACCGCGCGGACGTGCTCCGGCGAGAACACCTCGCCCTTCCAGGCGCCGTAGCCGGTATGATTGGAGAACTGGACGGTGTTGACGGCCCAGACGTCGAATCCCAGCCGTTGCAGCGGGAAGGTCGCCGCCCTGTTGCCGACGAATCCGTAGGCGACGTGCGACTGTATCGACAGGATGTTCATTGCCGCCTAAAGGACCATGAGTGCGCGTTCCCGCGCAAGCTTGCCATAGGCGGGATTCGGGTTACAGTCTCGCCGCCCGCGTCAGTTTCAAGGGGATTTTCGCATGTCCGCGTCCGTCGTCCGCCCGCGCCGCTCGGTACTCTACATGCCCGGCGCCAACACCAGGGCGCTGGAGAAGGCGCGCACCCTGCCGGCCGACGCGCTGATCTTCGATCTCGAGGATGCGGTGGCGCCGGACGCCAAGGAGGCGGCGCGCGCCAATGTCTGCGCCGCCGCCGGCAGCGGC
>JBFWZG010000225.1:0-3306 GCA_050185515.1 Reyranellaceae bacterium | reverse complement strand
TGCTGTTCGCCGATCTCGTCGGCTTCACCGAACTGACCGGCCGGCTTCACGCCGAAGACCTGCATCGGCTGATCGAGCGCTTCTACGCGCTGGCCGACGCCGCGATCCTGCAGGCCGGCGGCAGCATCGACAAGCATCTGGGCGACGGCGTCATGGCGCTGTTCGGCGCGCCGATCGCCCATGGCGACGACGCCGAGCGCGCGCTGCGCGCGGCGCAGGCGCTGCATGAACTGATGCCGGCGCTGAGCCGGGAAAGCGGCCACGAGGTCAGCCTGCATGTCGGGCTGGCGGCGGGCGAGGCGATCGTCGGCGGGCTGGGCGGCGATGCCAATCGCCAGTACACCGCCCTGGGCGACGCGGTCAATCTCGCCGCCCGCATCGTGGCGCAGGCCGGCAGCGGCGAAACGCTGCTGTCCGACGAGGTGCGCAAGGCGGTGCCGCAAACCGTGCGGCTCGAGGATCGGGGCCGGCAGTCGTTGAAGGGAATTCAAGCGCCGCAGCATCTGTGGCGTCTGCTCGAACTGCCGTCGCAGCTCGACGCCGCCGCCCGGCCGCTGGTCGGCCGCGCCGCCGAGCTCGATCTGCTGCGCAGCGGGCTGGCATCGGCGCGCCAGGGTCGCGGCCGCACCCTGCTGCTGCGCGGCGAACCCGGCATCGGCAAGACGCGACTGCTGGAGGAGGCGCGGCGGCAGGCGCTGGCGTCCGGGTTCGTGGCCCATGTGGCGCAGGTCAGCGATTTCGGCGGCGGCCGCCAGGGCGAGGCGCAGCGCCAGCTGCTGCGGCAGCTGACCCGCGGCGGCGACAGCGATCTCGGCGATCTGTCGCCGCTGATGCAGGCCGCCCTGCAGGCGGGACTAGACCAGCCGATCCCGCCCGACGCCATGACCGCCTGGCAGGCCATCGACGAGGCCGCCCGCGCGGCGGCCGGGCACGAGGTGCTGGCGCTGCTCGCCGCCCGCATGGCGCGGCGCGCGCCCCTGCTGCTGGCGGTCGAGGACCTGCATTGGGCCGACGAGCAGACCCTGGCGTTGATCGGCCGGCTGGCCTCGGTCGCGGCCGAGCATGCTTTTCTGCTGCTGCTGACCGCCCGCGGCGACGGCGATCCGCTCGAGCGCGGCCTGCGCGAGAAACTCGCCGGCTTGCCTTTTGCGCTGATCGACCTGACGCCCTTGGGCGGCGAGGAAGCGGGCGAACTGGCGGGCAGGCTGAGCCGGCTCGAGCCGGCCGTGGTCGCCGCCGCCATCGAGCGCGCCGGCGGCAATCCGCTGTTCCTCGAGCAGCTGCTGCGCAATGCCGCCGAGGGCGGCGCCGAGCAGTTGCCGGGATCGCTGCGCAGCCTGGTGCTGGCGCGCTTCGATCGCCTGCCGCCGGAGGACCAGCGCATCCTCGAGGCCGCCTCCGTTCTGGGCCATCGTTTCGAAGCGGCGGCGCTGTGCCATCTCACCAGCCGGCTCGACTGCCTGCCGCGCGCCGCCCTGCGCGCCGGCCTGCTGCGCACCGAGGGCGGCAGCTACGTTTTCGGCCATGCGCTGATCCGCGAGGGCATCTATCGGTCGCTGCTGCGGGCGCGGCGCAACGAGCTGCATGCGCGGGCGGCGGAATTTCTCGCCGGCCGCGACCTGCCGCTGCGCGCCGAGCATCTGGAACGCGCCGGCGAGGCGCTGGCGGCGCAGGCCTTTCTCGACGCCGCCATGGCCGAGCGCGCCGCCTTCCGCGCGTCGGCCGCCACGGCGCTGGCCGATCGCGGCCTGGCGCTGAACCCCGAGCCCGAGCTGCGCGCGCGCCTGCTGCTGCTGCGCGCCGAGACGCTGCTCGATTCCGGCCAGGCGCGGGCGGCGCAGGACGGCTTCGTGCTGGCGCTGGCCGCCATCGAGGACGAGGCGCAGCGCTGCAATGCGCTGCTCGGTCTGGCCGGCGCGCGGCGCATCATCGACGATCTGCCGGGCGCGCTGGAGGCGCTGGATCGCGCCCAGGTCATCGCCGAGAGGCTCGACGATGCCGAGCTGCTGTCGCGCATCCACAATCTGCGCGGCAACGTCTTCTTTCCGCAGGGCCGCGCAAGGGAATGCATCGCCGAACAACGCCTGGCCCTGGAATGGGCCGAGCGCAGCGGCTCGACCGAGGCGGTGGCGCGGGCGCTGGGCGGGCTGGGCGACGCGGAGTACGCCATCGGCAATCTCGGTCGAGCGCGCGAGGCGTTCCGACGCTGCGTGGCGGTGGCGCGCGAGGCGGGGCTGGGACGGCCCGAGGTCGCCAATGCGCCGATGGTCGCGATCTGCACCATCTACGATCTCGACATAGAGGCGATGCTGCAGGCCGCG
The DNA here is from genome assembly GCA_050185515.1 of Reyranellaceae bacterium. Lineage (GTDB taxonomy): Bacteria > Pseudomonadota > Alphaproteobacteria > Reyranellales > JAQSWP01 > JAQSWP01. Next base: position 985 of record JBFWZG010000225.1, on the reverse strand, counting down.
CGCGAGGCCATCGCCCTGGCCCGCCGCGTCGGTCTGATCCGCCCCGAGATGATCGCCCAGCACGCGCTGATCCAGGCCTCGATCGAGAGCGGCCGCTTCGACGGCGTGCCGGCGGCGGTCGATCGCGCCCAGGCCATCGTGCATGAGCTGGGCGCGCTGCGCTTCGAGGCGGAGAATCTGATCTTCCTCGCCGACATGCAGGAGCGCGCCGGCGATCTCGCCGCAGCGCGCGAAAGCAGCGCGCGCGCCATGACCTCGCTGCGCGCCTCCGGCACGCCGGCCTATGTCGGCCCGCTGGTGGTGGCGATCGCCGCCCGAATCGCCGAGGGCGAGGCCGCGCAGCGCGCCCTGCTGGCCGAGGCCGGGCAGCTGCTGTCAGGCAACGCGCTGGCGCACAACCATTTCTACGTCCGCCGCGAGGGCATCGATCTGGGCTGGACCTGGCGCGATGCCGGCGCCATCCGCCACCACGCCGGCCTGCTCGCCGACTATGTCAGCGACGATCTGGGACCGTGGGCCGACTTCGTGCTCAGGCGGGCGGAAGTCCTGGCCGAAGCCGTCGAAGGGGGGCGCGATCCCGACTGGCGCCGCCGCCTCGCCGCGTTGCGCCAGCTGGCCGGCGAACGCCATCTGCACATGTTCGACCGCGCCCTGGCCGAAGCCGAGGCGCTGGCCTAGCGCCTACTCCTCGCCGTTGCGCTCGTCGGCCGTCTTCAGCCGCGTCTGCGACAGCTCGCCGGCGGCGTCGAGGATCGGGTAGGCGACGGCGGTGAGGTGCGAGTTGATGCGCTTGAGGTCGCGGATCACGTCGAGATGCAGGCTGGAGGTGGCGAGCGTCTCCGGTTTGCCCAGGGCGAGCCGGTCGATATGCGAGTCGGAGGCGCTGCGCTCGAGTTCGCGGAAGCGAATCTTCTCGGCCAGCAGCTGGCGCGCCATGCGCACGTCGCCCGACATGAAGACGTTGAGCGCCAGCGCCAGATTGTCC
>JBFWZG010000224.1:1704-3349 GCA_050185515.1 Reyranellaceae bacterium | reverse complement strand
GGCGATCTGCAGGGCGCGGTCGCTGCCTACGAGCGCGCCCAGGCGCTGCATTTCGATCCGGTGACTGCGCTGAACACCGCGCTGCTGGCGCCGCCGCATCCCGAAACGGTGGCGCAAATCGACTGGGCCCGGCAGCGCATTCCCGATGCGCTCGAAGCGCTCGCCGACAGCGGCTATCGGCTCGAGCGGCCCGAAGACGTCGTGCAGCAGGTCACCGGTCTTTATGCCTACTGGGGCGGCGAGGATCGGCCGTTGCACGAGGCGCAGGCCGAGTTCTGGCGGCGGGTAACGCCGGGCCTGGAGTGGACGGCGCCGCACATCGCCGGCTGGACGCCGCCGGTGGACCGCAAGCCGCGCATCGCCTGCATCACCCGCTTCGTCTACACGCACACGATCGACCGGCTGTTCGGACGCCTGCTGCGGCGCCTGCCCTCGCTCGGTTTCGACATGCGGTTGTTCACCACGCGCGATACGCGCGACGCGGTCTCGGCCGATCTCGAGGCGCATGTCGGGTCGTTCGTGCGTCTGCCCCCGACCGTGGCCGAGGCCCGGCAGGCAATCGCCGCTTTCGCGCCCGATATCGTTCTCTATCCCGAACTCGGCCTGCATGCCTTCAGCTACTTCCTGGGTTTCGCGCGGCTGGCGCCGCTGCAGGTCGTGGCCTGGGGCCATGCCGCCACGTCGGGCCTGCGCAGCATCGACTGCTTCATCAGCGACGAACTGCTCGATCCGCCGGGCAATGAGCGCTTCTACACCGAACGCGAGTTGGTTCGATTGCCGATGGCGCCGGTACGCTTCGCGCCGCCGCCGAAGCTCGACGACGTCACGCGCGCGCGCTTCGGTCTGCCCGAGGACGCAAGACTCTATGTCTGCGTGCAGTCGCTGCTGAAGCTTCGACCCGATTTCGACGACGTGCTGGCGCGCATCGTGGAGAACGATCCCAGGGGGCTGCTGGTGCTGGTCGGCGCCTCGATCCACCAGAGCGGCCGCATTCTCGACCGCCGCCTGCGCCGCGCCTTTGCCGATCCCGATCGTACGGTGCGCCAGCTCGGGCATGTCTCGCCCGAGGATTTCATGCGCATCACCCTGCTGGCCGATGCGCTGCTCGACACGCCCAACTTCTCCGGCGGGGTCACTGCCTACGAGGCTCTGTCGCTTGGCAAGGCTTTCGTCACACTGCCCGGCGCGGCGCTCAAGGGGCGGGTCGGCTTCTCGCTCTATTCGCGCCTTGGCATCACCGATCTCCTCGCCCGCGACATCGATCACTACGTCGAACTGGCGCAGCGGCTGGCCAACGACAGGCCGTGGCGCGAGGACATCGAGGCCCGCATCGCCCAGCGCGCGCCCGCCTTGTTCGCCGACGAGAGCGGCATCGACGCCTTCGCCGATTTCCTTCATCAGCGCCTTCGCCTGCCCAGGTCCTAGGAGCCCAATGGATACCGCCTTCGACCCGCGCCTGCGTTTCATCATCCTGTGGGTGCTGGCGGAAACCTGGTTCGCGCTGGCGGCCTCCGCCGCGACGCCCTACCTGGCGCAGTCCGGCAATCTCATTCTTCTGCAGGCTTTGTCCTTCCTGACCGCCCCGGTGGCGGCGGCGGGCCAGATGCTGCTGCTGCGCGGGCGGGTGGCGCCGGCTTGGCTGTGG
>JBFWZG010000224.1:0-1604 GCA_050185515.1 Reyranellaceae bacterium | reverse complement strand
AAAGGCTACGTGCTGTTCGAGACCGGGTACGGGCCGTCCGGCCTGCCGCATATCGGCACGTTCGGCGAAGTGGCGCGCACGTCGATGGTGCGACAGGCCTTCGCCCGCCTCAGCGACATCCCGACCCGGCTGTTCGCCTTCTCCGACGATATGGACGGCTTGCGCAAGGTGCCCGACAACGTGCCCAACCAGGACATGCTGCGCCAGCATCTGGGCAAGCCACTGACGGCGGTGCCCGATCCGTTCGGCACGCATGACAGTTTCGGCGCGCACAACAACGCCCGTTTGCGCGCCTTCCTCGATTCCTTCGGCTTCGACTACGAGTTCCAGTCGGCTTCCGACTGGTACAAATCCGGCCGCTTCGATCCGATGCTGCTCGCCATGCTGCGCCACTACGAGGCCGTGCAGGCGATCATGCTGCCGACTCTGGGCGAGGAGCGGCAACGCAGCTACAGCGTATTCCTGCCGGTCTGCCGCAAGACCGGTCGCGTGCTGCAGGTGCCCGTGGTGCAGACCGACGCCGCCGCCGGCACCATCGTCTATCGCGACGAGGACGACGCCTTGGTCGAAACGCCGGTGACCGGCGGCAACGTCAAGCTGCAGTGGAAGGCCGACTGGGCCGGCCGCTGGTACGCACTCGGCGTCGATTACGAGATGTACGGCAAGGATTTGATCCCCTCGGCCGAACTGTCGGCGAAGATCGTGCGCATCCTGGGCGGACTGCCGCCGGAGGGCTTCAACTACGAGCTGTTCCTCGACGACAGGGGCCAGAAGATCTCCAAGTCGAAGGGCAACGGCATTTCGATCGAGGAGTGGCTGACTTACGGCCCGCCCGAATCGCTGTCGCTGTTCATGTTTCAGCAGCCGCGCCGGGCCAAGCGCCTGCATTTCGACGTCATCCCGCGCGCGGTCGACGACTATCTCGGCCTGCTCGAGAAGTTTCCGGCCGAGGAGCCGGCGAAGCGGATCGACAGTCCCGTCTGGCACATCCATGACGGCAAGCCGCCGGCGCAGCCCATTCCCATCACCTTCGGCATGCTGCTGAATCTCGCCGGCGTCGCCAATTCCGAATCGAAGGACGTGCTGTGGGGTTTCATCGCCCGCTATGCGCCGGGCGCCAGCCCCCAGACCTCGCCCTTCCTCGACCATCTGGTGGGCTACGCCTGCAACTACTATCGCGACTTCCACAAGGCGCAGAAGAAGTTCCGCCTGCCCACGCCGGAGGAACGGCCGCAATTCGAGGATCTGGCCAGGACGCTGCGGGCCCAGGCCCCGGACGCGACTGCCGAGACGATCCAGAACGAGATCTACGAATGCGGCAAACGGCACCGGCCGCAGGCCGAATTGCGCCAGTATTTCCAGTCCCTCTACGAGGTGCTTCTCGGCACCACCCAGGGCCCGCGCATGGGCGCCTTCTGCAAGCTCTATGGCGTCGAGAACGTCGCCCGCCTGATCGACAGGGCGCTGGCCGGCGAGGACCTGTCGCAGGCAGCATAAGCATGGTTGGCCGCCGTGCTGGACGGCCCTAGGCTTCCTGCTCCGGCATTCAGCCGGGCAGGGAGGGAGCCATGCCAGACAATGCCTATCTGTGTCAGAACTTCCGT
>JBFWZG010000223.1:0-3356 GCA_050185515.1 Reyranellaceae bacterium | reverse complement strand
TGATGGCGAGCGTGAACACGATCGAGAAGCGGCCGGAACTGGTGGCGAAGATGGGCCGCGCCATGGCCAAGATGACGGTGGCCTGCGCCGCCAATCGCGACGCCTGCGCCCGCTCGTTCTGGAAGACCTTCCCGGCCAGCAAGCCGGCGCCCGACCAGGAGGCGACCTGGATCGCCAACACCAAGAAGCTGCTGGAGGGCAACTACCGCTCGCTGTCGTTCTTCCCCGACGGCAAGCCGCGCTGGGGCTATTTCCGTCCCGAATCGTGGAAGGTCCACATGCAGGTGCTGCACGAGGGCGGCGTGATCCCGACCACCGACCTCGACCTCGACAAGCTCTACACCAACCGTTTCGTCGACGAATTCAACAAGTTCGACACCGAGGCGGTGGTCGCCAAGGCAAAAGCGTCGGGCAAGTGATCGCCGTGTCGGACGCCGGCTCTGCGCAGCATCTGGAAGTGTCCGGCGTTTCGCTGGTCTACGCTTCCCGGAGCGGCGCGGTGCCGGCGCTCGACGGGCTGGATTTCGAGCTCGAGCCCAACGCCTTCGTTTCGGTGCTGGGTCCCTCGGGCTGCGGCAAGTCGACCTTGCTTAAGCTGGTCTCGGGCCTGCTGAAGCCCAGCGCCGGCACGATCAGGCTGGCGGGCAGCGAGGTGACGGGACCGCGGCGCGACGTCGGCATCGTGTTCCAGCAGCCGACGTTGCTGCCGTGGAAAACGGTGCTGGAGAACGTGCTGGCGCCGATCCGCGCCATGGGCATGGACGTCGCCCGAGGCCGCGAGCGGGCGATGGCGCTGCTGACCATGATGAAGCTCGACAGCTTCGCCCGGCACCATCCGCACGAACTGTCCGGCGGCATGCAGCAGCGGGTCGGCATCGCGCGCGGACTGATCCACGATCCGGCGGTGATCCTGATGGACGAACCCTTCGCCGCACTCGACGCCATGACGCGCGAGGCGATGATGGGCGAACTGCAGCGCATCTGGATGGAAACCGGCAAGACGGTGCTGTTCATCACCCATTCGATTCCCGAGGCGGTGTTCCTGTCCGACCGCATCCTCGTGCTGTCGCCGCGGCCGGGGCGGGTGCTGCACGAGGTCGAGGTCGACCTGCCGCGCCCGCGCAGCATCGAGACCATGGCCGATCCGCGCTTCGTCGCCCTGGCCAACGATCTGCGGCAGAAATTCGTCGACATGACCCAGGGCGGCGCCTCGTGATCTCGCGCGCCCTCCGTCCCGCATGGCTGGCCGGGCTGGGCGGCGGGCTGTGCGCCATCGCCTTCGTCGTCGCCTTGTGGGCGGCGATGAAGTATCTCGCGGGGCTGCCGAGCCATATCCTGCCGGCGCCGACGGCGGCGCTGCGGGCTTTGGCCGACGGCTTGCTGGGCGGCGAGTTCTGGCCGCATATCGGCGCGACCCTGGGCGCGGCGGCGATCGGCTACCTGATCGGCGCCACCGTCGCCATAGCGCTGGCGGCGCTGCTCACCCTGTCGAAGTCCGCGGAACGCTTCCTCTATCTCCATATCGTGGCGTTCCAGTCGATTCCGAAGATCGCGCTGGCGCCGCTGATCTTCATCTGGGCCGGATTCGGCATCTCGAGCTCGATCACGCTGGTGGCGCTGGCCTGTTTCTATCCGGTGTTCGTCAATGCGCTGATCGGCTTCCGCGCCGTCGACGCCAACCTGATCGATCTTTACATCGCCTTCGGCTCCAGCCGGCTGCGCATCTTCACCGCCGTGCGCCTGCCCTCGGCGGCGGCCCAGATCCTCACCGGGCTGGAAGTCTCGATCGTGTTCGCGCTGATCGCCGCGGTGGTGATGGAGTTCGTCTCCTCGCGGGCCGGGCTCGGATACCTGATCCAGAACGCCTCGACGACGCTGGAGACCGCCACCGTGTTCGCCGTCGTCCTGCTGCTGGCGATCGCCGGCATCGCGGCCGCCGCCACGGTGCGCCTGGTGCGTCGGCGGCTGGTGTTCTGGGAGCGCGATCGCGGCGGGCAAGGCGCGCCGATACTGGAATCGGCATGAACGAGCTGGCGAAAACCACCCTTGCCACGGCGCTTACCGCGCTGGCGCTGCTGGCGCTGTGGGCCTTCGCCACCGGGCCGGGCGGCGTCGAAAGCTTCGTGCTGCCGCCGCCGGCGGCCGTGCTGGGCGCCCTGCGCCAGGGCTGGATCGACGGGCTGCTGCTGCCGCACATCGCCTATACCGGGCGGGCGGCGCTGGTCGGCCTGGCGATCGGCGCCTCGCTGGGCATCCTGGTGGGCGGCGTCGTGTCGATGGTGCGGCCGCTGGAGTACTTCATGGTGCCGCTGGTCAGCGGCATGCAGTCGGTGCCCAAGATCGCGGTGGCGCCGCTGATCATCGCCTATTTCGGCTTCGGCATCGAATCGAAGGTCTTCACCGTGGCGCTGCTGACGTTCTTCCCGCTGTTCGTCGCCACCGTCGCCGGGCTGCGCGCGGTCGACGCCAACATCGTCGACATGTTTCGCGCCTTCTCGGCTTCGCGCCTGCACATTCTGATCCATGCCCGGCTGCCGGCGGCCGGCAACTACATTTTCGGCGCGCTGCAGATCGCCGTGGTGCTGGCGCTGATCGGCGCGGTGATCTCCGAATTCATCGCCTCGACCCAGGGCGTGGGCTTCGTCATCAAGACGCAGGCGGGGGAACTCGACATCTCGGTCATGTTCGCCGCCATCATCAGCCTCGCCCTGCTGGGCGTCGCCGCCGGCGCGCTGGTGCGCTTCGCGCAGCGGCGCGTGCTGTTCTGGATCGATCCGGCCCGCTGACGCTCAGGCGTCGCCGTCGCCCGGCAGGCGTTCGGCGCCGATCGCGTTGCGCAGGGTGACCACGGGCGATTTCGGCCGCTCGTCGACGGTCAGGCTGAACACGTCGGGCCGCGCATAGTGGCCGACGACGTCGAAATCGTACTTGCCGCGGGCGATCTGGCCGCGATCGAGCTCGGCCGTCAGTATGGTCTCGCCCTCGTAATGCGGGCCCGCCAGGATCGTGCCGAACGGATCGACGATGCACGAGCCGCCGCGCGAGATGATCGTGGCGGGATCGTCGCCCAGCGCGCAGGGGAAGTCGGCGGGAAAATCCGAGCGGCGCGAGAACTGGTTGCACGAGAGCACGAAGCAGCGGCCCTCCAGCGCGATGTGCTGCATGGTGGGGATCCACGAATCGCGGCCGTCGGCCGTCGGCGCGCACCAGATCTCGACGCCCTTGGCGTACATCGCCGTGCGCAGCAGCGGCATGTAGTTCTCCCAGCAGATCACCGAACCCATCGTGCCGTGGCCGGTGTCGAACACCGGCAGGGTCGAGCCGTCGCCGAAGCCCCAGATCAGCCGTTCGGCCGC
>JBFWZG010000222.1:0-3422 GCA_050185515.1 Reyranellaceae bacterium | reverse complement strand
TTGCCCATTTCCTGTTCGGTTGAGGAGAGTTGCGATGGTTGCGTTTTCCCGGTTCCAGCTGCTGACCGCGGCCGGCGCATTCGCCATGGCCCTTGCGATCGGCGCCCCTGCCGCCATGGCGCATGACGGCGACGGCAATCCGCCGGGCTGGCGCGGCGGTCCGGGGACGAATTGGGAGAACCCGCCGGGCTGGCGCGGTGGCCCGGGCACCTCGCCCGACCGCCGCTGGCGCTGGTGGCGCTGAACCGATAGGCGACCGCCGGCTCCGCGGCCGGCGGCACCGTCTCAGGCGAAGATAGCCAGCACGACGGAGAGCGTGACGATGCTCATGGCCGTCGACAACAGCACCATCGAGGTCGAGCGCGCGACATAGACGCCGTAGCGCTGCGCCAGCAGATAGACGTTGGCGCCGGTGGGCATGGCGGCGTTGACCGTCGCCACCGCCACCCAGAGCGGCTCGAGACCGATCACGTGCCGCGCCAGCACCCACACGGCCAGCGGCAGCGCGGCGAGCTTCAGCGCCGACATCACGAGCGCCTGGGGCAGGTCGCCGGCGAGGCGGATGCCGGCCAGCGACGCGCCAAGCCCGACAAGGCCGCACGGAATGGCCGAGTCGGCCAGCCATTTCAACCCGGTTTCGGCAGCGCCCGGCAGGACCAGCGAGAACTGGCGCGCTATGGCGCCCCAGGCGAGGCCGGCGGCGATAGCCAGCAGAACGGGGTGGCGCGCTATGGCAAGCGTCGAAACGCCCAGGCGATGCCACAGGCTGCGATCGCCGGCGCTGCCGCGGGCGAACTCGGCCAGCACCGAGGCCAGCGACAGCAGAATGGCCGAGTGGATGGCGATGATCATCAGCAGCGGCACCAGGCCATCGTGGCCCCAGGTCGCCAGGATCAGCGGAATGCCGAGCCCGACGCCGTTGCTGAAGCAGCTGCCCAGCGCCATCATCGCCTGCTCCGCCGGCTTCAACCCGAACGCCAGCCGGCCGATCGCCATGGCGAGCAGCCAGACGGCGGCGACGCCGCCGAAATAGGCCAGCAGAATGCCGGCATCGAGATCCTGCAGACGCACCTCGCGCATGGCGCGAAACAGGAGCGCTGAGAAGGCGACGTAAAAGGTGTAGGCGGTAAGTCCGCGCAAGCCTTCCTGGCTCAGCAGCCCGACCCTGACGATCAGCCAGCCGACAAAGATCAGGGCGAAGACCGGCAGGACGATGCCGATAACGGTGGTCATGTGCGAACGGACCGAGTCGGACGACGAAGAGACGGGCGATATTGCCTGTCGCAGTCGGCCGACGCCAGCCGTTCCACCGAGCGCAACACCTTATGAAGTAACGCTCAGGTCAGAAGCGCCAGGAGCACCGACAGGCTGACGACGCTCAGAGCGGTCGACAGCAGCACGATCGACGTGGCCCGCTGCTGAAATGCGCCGTATTGATTGGCGAAGATGTGCACGTTGACGGCGGTCGGCATGCCGGCGGTCAGCGTGACCACTGCCGCCGCCAGCGGCGGCAGGCCGAGGACGTGATTCGCCAGAAGCCAGACCGAGAGCGGCTGCAGCACCAGCTTGATCGCCGTCGCGGTGGCGATCTGCGGCAGATCGCCCGCCAGCCTGATGCGGGCCAGCGAGGCGCCGAGCACGATCAACCCGCACGGGATCGCCGAGTCACCGATCCATTTCAAGGCGAGTTCGACGGCGCCCGGCAGCGTCAGGTCGAAACTGCGCGACGTCACGCCCCAGAAGAGTCCAAGCAGGATGGCGATCAGCAGCGGATGGCGCAGCACCGCCACCAGCATGCGGCCGAAACGTTCGGCGATGCGGATGCCGGCCGAGCCGCCGCGATGCCATTCGACCAGGACCGTGCATAGCGAGAGCAGGATGGCCGAATGCAGCGCCATGATCATCAGCAAAGGCACGAGGCCTTGCTCGCCCCATGTCGTGAGGACCAGGGGAATGCCGAGGATGCCATTGTTCGAGAAGGCGCCGGTCATGCCCATGACCACGCGCTCCGTCCCGTTCTGGCGGAAAGCGAGGCGTCCGATGGCCATGCCCAACGCCAGGACAATCAGCGCACCGCCGAAATAGGCCAGCAGCACATCGATGTCGAGATCCTGCGGACGCACGTCGCGCATGACCCGGAACAGCAGGGCGGCGAATGCGACGTTGAACGTGTAGCTGCTCAGTCCGCGCGCGCCTTCGGCGCCAAGCACGCCTAGTCGAACGATGATCCATCCGACGGAAGTTACGAGAACGGCCGGCAGTACGATGCCGATGATGTTTTCCATTTACGCCCGATCAGCGCAGATACGGCAGGCATCCCGTCTCGTCCAGCACCGGCTCCAGCCTGCCCCGCGCGGTATTGTCGAGAGCGGCGAAGTGCTTGCGCAGCCAGTCGTAGCATTTCGCCTGATAGCGGAACGTCACCTGCCGATAGGGCATGCCCCAGATCGGCAGCGCCAGTTCCTCGGCGTCGCTTTGCAGCGCGTGGGCATTGGCCGCCAGGAACGGCAGGTAGCATTCGCCCGCCAGGCGCAGCATGCCCATGACCGACTGCGGCAACGCGCCGTCCGCCGGCGCCAGCCTGGCGTTCGCGTCGACCCCGGATGTGTCGTCCATGCGCGGCACCCACATATAGACGCGCGGGCCGGTCAGCCGCATCTGGGTCGACGGCGTCGGATCCATATAGAGTTGGAAGAGCTGGCCGAACCAGCCGAAATCCGCCAGCGTCGGACGATGGCCGAAGATGAAGGGATACTGTTTCAGCCCCTCGTCGAGCACGCGCAGCACGCGCAGATAACTTTCCTCGATCACCGGCCGGTTCTCCGGCGTGCAGCCGACCAGCGCCATGCGCCCGACCTGCCGGTCGCGGAACTGCGCGGCGCGCTCGAGTATGGCGCCGTAGGAGCCGCCCATGCCCCACTCGCCGGCGATCCATTTGCTGCAGAAATCCTGGTCCTGCGCGTAGAACCAGCGATAGTGGAACATGCACTTGGTGCCCCACTCATCGGCCATGTCCTCGATCAGGAAGGACAGGAACCGCTGCGCGGGATCGTCGGGGAGCACCGAACGCTCCTTGTGTCGCTCCTCGAGGTCCAGGGCGACGAAGGTGCTGTCGTTGCGGAAGCTGCCGTCAGGATACTGCAGGATCGGGATCACCTGCGGCTTGACGTCCTTGGTTTCCTCGATGTTGCGCGGATTGCGCCATTCCCAGAAGAACGGCAGTCGCCGATACCGCATGAGCGCGCGCATCTTCACCGAATAGGGAGATGGGTTCGAGCCGATCAGACGATAGGGCTTTTCGCTCATCGCGCGTTTGCTCCCTTGCTCCGTTCAACGCCGCATGCGGGGATCGACCGGCGCGTCGACCATCGGGAACCCCCAGTCGGGCGATATCTTCAGCATTTTGCGACCTTCCACGTCCT
>JBFWZG010000221.1:0-3442 GCA_050185515.1 Reyranellaceae bacterium | reverse complement strand
TTGCCGAGCAGGCGCGTCAGGAACTCGTCGAGATCGAGCCAGGCCGCTGGCGCGCCGGCCAGCGCGAAGCCCCGCCGCAGATCGGGCAGAAGATTGCCGCCGCCGCGATAGGCCAGCACCCAAAGCCGGATCGCCCATACCGCGAACATCTCGGCGACACCCAGCGCATTGACCGGCGCTTCCGGCGCCGGCTGCGCGGTCTGCGGCTGCGGATCAATGCGATGCATGCGTCCTCCCGAATTCGACAAGGCGTCAAGGAAGGCTAGCGAGCTCTGTCATTGATTGCAAACGATTTGCAGTCGCGTGTTTATCTATTTGATAAACAATAAAAAACGGCAGGACAGGCCTGCCGTTTTGTCGTTTCCGCTGTCGCGGCGTCGGCCGAAGCCTAAAGCGCCTTGAGGATGGCCTCCGCGCTCGACACTTCGAATGCGCCCGGCTTTTCCACGTTCAGCGCCTTCACGACCCCGTCCTCGACGATCATCGCATAGCGCTGCGAGCGCTTGCCCATGCCGAAGCCGGAGGCGTCGAAGGTGAGCCCGACTTTGTCGGTGAACTCCGCATTGCCGTCGGCCAGCATGAGCACGTTGTCGCCGGCATTCTGATCCTTGCCCCAGGCGTTCATGACGAACGCGTCGTTGACCGAAACGCAGGCGATGGTGTCGATGCCCTTGCCCTTGATGTCGGCGGCATGCTGCACGAAGCCCGGCACGTGCTTTGCCGAGCAGGTCGGCGTGAAGGCGCCAGGCAGCGCGAAAACCACCACCTTCTTGCCGCCGAACAGTTCCTCGGTGGTGATCGGACGCGGGCCGTCCTTGGTCATTTGCATCAGCTTGGCCGATGGAATCTTGTCGCCCACCTTGATCATTTCCCATTCCCTCCTGGTATTCGAACGGCGCGAACTCGGGGCGCGGACAATCGGCGCGCGCCGCCCCGCCAGCGCGACTGAAGGCACCCTATTGGGGCCGCCGGGCTTTGTCCACCGGAGAGCAACCCCTTCATTCCCTGTGGAATTCCGACGCCGAAGGGCCGCCGCCGGGCGCAAGCCTTGCGCTCGCCATAATCCCCGCCTAATTGAATCGAATGAAGAACGAGCGCGAAATTTCCGGTTCGGTCGAGGGCCAGCTTCTCATCGCCGTCCCGCACATGGAGGACCCGCGCTTCCGCCATTCCCTCGTCTACATGTGCAGCCACAGCCGCAGCGGCGCGGTCGGCCTGGTCGTCAACAAGCTGATCGAGGACATGCCGTTCGCCGATCTGCTCGAACAGCTTGATATCGAGACCGGCGACAAATCCAATGCCATTCGCGTGCATTTCGGCGGCCCCGTCGAGCCCGGCCGCGGTTTCGTGCTGCATACAAGCGATTACTCGATCGACGGCACGACCGGCGTCGCGGGCGGCATGGCGCTGACGGCCACCACCGACATTCTGCGCGACATCGCGCTGGGCCGCGGACCTGCCCAGAGCCTGCTGGCGCTGGGCTATTCCGGCTGGGGACCGGGCCAGCTGGACCGCGAGATCCAGGACAATGGCTGGCTGGTCGTTCCGGCCGACACCGCCCTGCTGTTCGACGCCGATATCGACAGCAAATGGCAACGCGCCTACGCCAAGCTGGGCGTCGAGCCCGGCGCCCTGTCGCAGACCAGCGGTCGCGCCTGAATTTCCGGCAGGCGGGGACGCCGTTTGGGCCGAAATGCAACAACTATCAATATGTTGTGTGAATTTTCTGGGACGCCGCCACAAATCTGGTGACAGTCGCAGCGGCGGGGACTAGCATTTTCGTGTTCCTGGGGAGGTATCGCCATAAGCGACCGACGGCCCGATTCGACAGGCGCAAGTCCGCCACAGATGCTGCGGCCGTCCGGCAGCCCCTCCGGTTCGATCCCGACCGATAGCCGCCAACTCGACAGTAACCCGACCGCCTCCCCCTCCCGGGAGGCGTTTTGCGTTTGGCGGCGGACGGTCACCTCGCGTCAGCCACAGGAGAGTTGAATGGCCAAGCGTGCGTCGCGTCGTTTGCAGCAGACCGAGCAGAACTCCGCCCGCGTCCACAACCTGTTCTTCGACAAGCCGCGCGGGCGCGGCGCCGCCGATCTTCCCGAAGACCGCGACCAGCGCTATCTCGCCAAAGTCCGTCCGCGCAGCGACAACCAGCGCCTGCTGATGGAATCGATCGAACGCAGCGCGCTCACTTTGGCGCTGGGGCCGGCCGGCACCGGCAAGACCTATCTTGCCATCAGCGCCGGCGTCGAGGCGCTGGAGGCGGGCAAGATCAGCCGCATCGTGCTGTCGCGGCCGGCCGTCGAGGCGGGCGAGAATCTCGGCTATCTGCCCGGCGACATGCGCGACAAGCTCGATCCCTATCTGCGCCCGCTCTACGACGTGCTGAACGACCGGCTGGGCGCCAAGCGCCTGCGCACCTATCTCTCGGACGGCACCATCGAGATCGCCCCCGTCGCCTTCATGCGCGGGCGCACGCTCAACAACAGCTTCATCCTGATCGACGAGGCGCAGAACTGCACCTACGGCCAGCTGAAGATGCTGCTGACGCGCTTGGGCTGGCATTCGACCATGGTGCTGACCGGCGACCCCGACCAGACCGATCTGCTGGCCGGCATGTCCGGCCTCGACGACATCGGCCGCCGGCTCGAGGCGATGGACGACGTCAGCGTCGTGCGCCTGACCGACAAGGACGTGGTGCGCCACCCGCTGGTCGGACGCATGCTGTCGGTGCTCTAGCCGACCAGAACCACGCATGGCCGTCATGTCGAATGGCGGCCATGCCACCCTCCCCCCGGCGCCGCCGATTGGCTAAGCTGGCGCCATCATGGCGGGCAAGATCCAACCCCTCCCCGTACCGCAGCGCGCGATCGCCACCAGGCGCATTTTCGTGCGCGACCTGGTGCTAAGCGCACGTATCGGCGTGCATCGGCACGAAAAGAAGCGCGAGCAGCGGATTCGCCTTAACCTCGATCTGACGGTGGCCGAATCGTCCCGCCCGTCGAGCGACCGACTGTCCGACGTCGTGTGCTACGAGAAGATCGTCAATCGCGTCCGCGCGCTGATCGCCGAAGGCCATGTCAATCTGGTGGAGACCCTGGCCGAGCGCATCGCCACGATCTGCCTGGAAGATCCGCAGGTCCGCAAGGCCAGGATTCGCCTGGAAAAGCTGGAGGTCTTCGCCGATGCGGCGAGCGTGGGCGTCGAGATCGAACGGCTGCGCTGCGACTAGCGCTGCCGAATTTTCTTGACTTGGACGGACCGACCTCGCCCAACCGTCGCTGTTTGTCTACAGGCCCGCGCGGCGCTTCCCGTCGATGCCCAAAGCCGGCACTCAGTACCGTATTGCAGTTTTGTCACGCGGATTCTCCGTAAAAAACAATGAAAATTAATAACTTATAAATCTGCCTGATTTTTGGGCGACCATGGTCGCCCCGCGGAA
>JBFWZG010000220.1:0-3497 GCA_050185515.1 Reyranellaceae bacterium | reverse complement strand
CGACCTCGGTGGCGCCGCCGACCTTGATGATCGCCACGCCGCCGGCCAGCTTGGCCAGCCGCTCCTGCAGCTTCTCGCGGTCGTAGTCCGAGGTGGTCTCCTCGATCTGCTGGCGGATCTGCTGGCAACGGGCCTCGATGTCCTTCTTCTTGCCGGCGCCGTCGACGATCGTGGTGGCTTCCTTCTGGATGATGACGCGCTTGGCCTTGCCCAGCATGTCGAGCGTGACGGTCTCGAGCTTGATGCCCAGATCGTCGGAGATCAGCTGGCCGCCGGTCAGGATCGCCATGTCCTCCAGCATCGCCTTGCGGCGATCGCCGAAGCCCGGCGCCTTGACCGCCGCGACCTTCAGGCCGCCGCGCAGCTTGTTGACGACCAGCGTGGCGAGCGCCTCGCCCTCGACGTCCTCGGCGACGATCAGCAGCGGCTTGCCCGACTGCACGACGGCCTCGAGAACCGGCAGCATGGCCTGCAGGCCCGACAGCTTCTTCTCGAACAGCAGGATGAAGGGGCTCTCCATCTCGCAGATCATCTTGTCGGCGTTGGTGATGAAGTACGGCGACAGGTAGCCGCGATCGAACTGCATGCCCTCGACGACTTCGAGCTCGGTCTCGAGCGACTTGGCTTCCTCGACCGTGATGACGCCCTCGTTGCCGACCTTCTTCATGGCCTCGGCGATCATCGTGCCGATTTCCTTCTCGCCATTGGCCGAGATGGTGCCGACCTGCGCCACTTCCTCGGAAGTGGTGATCTTCTTGGCGCGGCCCTTGATGTCCTCGACGACGGCTTCGACGGCGAGGTCGATGCCGCGCTTGAGGTCCATCGGGTTCATGCCGGCGGCGACCGACTTCACGCCCTCGCGCACGATGGCCTGGGCCAGCACGGTGGCGGTGGTGGTGCCGTCGCCCGCCATGTCGTTGGTCTTGGAAGCGACTTCGCGCACCATCTGCGCGCCCATGTTCTCGAACTTGTCGGTCAGTTCGATTTCCTTGGCGACGGTGACGCCGTCCTTGGTGATGCGGGGAGCGCCGAAGCTCTTCTCGATCACGACGTTGCGGCCCTTCGGACCGAGCGTGACCTTGACGGCGTTGGCGAGGATATCGACGCCGCGCAGCATGCGGTCGCGCGCGTCGACGGAGAATTTAACGTCCTTGGCAGCCATGGCTGTTTGACCTCTGTCTATCTAGTCGGTTGGAAATTCGGTCGGAGCGATTTCAGGCGGCCTTCTTCGACGCCTTGGCGCCGTCGATGATGCCCATGATGTCGCTCTCCTTCATGATCAGCAGCTCCTCGCCGTCGATCGTCACCTCGGTGCCCGACCACTTGCCGAACAGCACGCGGTCACCGGCCTTGACGTCGAGAGCCACCAGCTGGCCGTTCTCGTCGCGACCGCCCGGACCGACGGCGATGATCTCGCCTTCCATCGGCTTTTCCTTGGCGGTGTCGGGGATGATGATGCCCCCCTTGGTCTTCTCGGCTTCCGCGACTCGGCGCACGACGACGCGGTCATGAAGCGGACGGAACTTCATATGAATCCTCCTCAAGTATTTGAACATGGCCGCGAATCGGCGGCCGCTCCCAGTTGTTAGCACTCCCGTAAGAGGAGTGCCAAAGCCGCGCCGGATTTAGGCTCTGCCTGGTTTTCTGTCAAGGCTCCGGAACCCCCGGTCGGAGCCGGAAACGCCCGGTTTCAGGGCGATTGCCGCCCAATCGGGCTGGCAGCACTCGACCGCTTATGCTGCTAAATCATTGTAAATAAAAGATTTATTGCCCATCGATGAAACCGGTGTCACGCTGGGATCGTTGGCGTTTGGTAATCGGGGAGCGTTCGATGACTAACTCGCTTTCGTTGCAGCTAAAGGACTACCGGCTGACCACGGCCGAAATTCTCTATCGCATGCCCGACCATCAGCACCTGTTCCAGACCTTCGTCTGGCAGGACCTGGATCTGGCGCCGGAATTTCCCGTTCTCAGGAAATTCCTCGATTTCTGGCAGCGTAATCTGGATGGGCCTCTCTACAAGGTCCGGGTGGCGAGCGCCGGACTGATCCAGCCGGCGGAATGGCGCTACACGGACGCCCAGTACCAGCTGCACTGAGCGGCTACAGCACCAGGCTCAGCAGCACCAGGACGATGCCGGCGGTGGCGACGTTCCAGAGGATCGAGCGCACCCAAGGGATGCCAGCGGAATAGGCCGGGACGTAGGCCAGCCGGCCCCAGAAGAACATGTAGGCGCCCAGTTCGCTGGCCCAGCCGGTGCGCTGGGCGACTTCCACCAGTAGCACAGCGCCGGCGAAAATCGGCAGCGTTTCCATCAGGTTGCGCTGCGCCCGCTCCAGCCGCGCCGGCACGCCGGAAACCGGGCGCGCCTCGTCGCGCGGCCCCACCGACCATTCGATGCCGGTCTGTTTCTTGGCCGACAGGCTGGCCAGGCCGATCTGCGCCAGCGCCAGCACCAGGCTGGCGGCCAGCAGCCAAAGCTCGGCGCTCATGCCCCGCCGGCTTTCGCGCCCTCGTACTCGGCCCTGGTGCGGGCGATCAGTTCGGCCACCGTCGGAACGTCGCTGACGCCCGAGACCGAGTGCCCGGCGCTCCAGATGTCCTTCCAGCGCTTGGCCGACGGCTTGTCGCGCTCGGCGGCGTTGATGTCCTTGGAGATATCGAGCGCGCCGCGGGCCGGCAGATTGTCGGGATCGAGCCCAGCCGCCACGATCGACGGCCGCAGCTTGCTGGTCTCCAGCCCGGTGAAAGCCTTGGTCAGCAGGATGTCGTCCAGCCGGCAGTCGACCAGCATCTGCTTGTAGCGGTCGACGGCCATGCTTTCCTGAGTGGCGATGAACTTGGTGCCCATGTAGGAGAGATCGCAACCCAGCTGCTCGGCCGCATGCAGCGCTACGCCGTCGGAAATGCCGCCGGCCATGACGACGATGCCGTCGTACATCTGCCGCACGGCGCGGGCGAAGGCGAAGGGATTGGCCCAGCCGGTCTGGCCGCCGGCGCCGGCGGTCAGCAGGATCAGCCCGTCGGCCCCGGCGGCGATGGCCTTCTCGGCATGGCGCAGCGAGGCGATGTCGGCCAGCACCAGGCAGCCGGCATCGTGCAACGGCTTGATGACGCGCTCGGGCGAGCCGACCGACGCGATGACGATCTCTGCCTTGTGCTTGATCACAAGCGCCAGGTCTTCCTCAACGCGCGGGTTGGATTTGTGCACGATCAGGTTCGGGCAATAGGGCGCATGGCCAGTGGTTTCGCGGGCGATGCGCTCCAGCCACTGGTCGAGATCGCCCGTCGTCCGGCAGTTGGCCGTGGGGAAGGAGCCGATGACGCCGTTGCGGCAAGCCTCGATCACCAGCTCCGGTCCGGACACCAGAAACATGGGGGCCGAGATTAGCGGCAGGGTGAGGCGGGACGAGAGCGAGGCGGGCAGGGACATCGGCTACTCCTGAAGGCGAAGGCGCCGATGCTAACCCCAAAAATCACACGCTGAAATACTTCGC
>JBFWZG010000219.1:0-3518 GCA_050185515.1 Reyranellaceae bacterium | reverse complement strand
CGGTGATGGCGCCGACGCCGGGAGGGATCTACTACCGGCAGCTGGCGCCGTTACTGCGAGCGGTGGCGAAGAGAAACCGGGTCGTGGGGATCGACCTGGTCGAAGTCGCGCCGAGCTACGACTTCAAGAATGGCCTGACGTCGGTCATGGCCGGGCGATTGATCCTGAATGCGATCGCCGGTACACGCGATTGAAGCGTCGCCATTTCCTCGCCCTCCTCGCCGGCACCACGACTGCCGCCTTCCCGCCCTGGGTCCGCGCCCGACCGCGGCCGTTGCGGGTCGGCGTGGTCGGCGGCGGCATCGTCGGCGCGGCGATCGCGATGTACCTGTCCGAGGCCGGCGCCCGCGTCACGCTGTTCGAAAAGGCCGGACCGGCGATGGGCGCAACGCGCAATTCCTTCGCCTGGCTCAATGCCTTCGTCGCCGACCCGCATTACCGTTCGCTGCGGCTCGCGAGCATGGCGACCTTCCGCAATCTCGACCGGCCGCTGGGACTCGGCATCACCTGGGGCGGTTATCTGAACTGGGCGCGCGACGACATCCAGGCCGCGGTCGTGCGCGCAAACGCCGAGATGCTCGGTTCCACGTATCCGGTGCAGTGGCTCGGCGCGGCGGAAATCGCGGCGCTGTCTCCCCAGCTCCGGCCAGGCCCGGTCAGCGCGGCGCTGTTCTCGGGGATCGATGGGCACCTCGATCCAGTGCATGTGACTCGCCGCTTCCTCGACCGCGCGGTCGCGAATGGAGCCACATTGCGCATGCCCGCCGAAGTGCAGGCGCTCGATTTCAGCCATGGCCGGCTGACGGGAGCGGTGACGTCGGAAGGCCGCGTGCCACTCGATCGGCTGGTCGTGGCCGCGGGCAACGACACGCCCGCCGTGCTCGCGCTCACGGGTTTCAAGTTGCAGTTGAAGCATTCGCCCGGGATCCTCGCGCACAGCAAGCCGCTGCCATCGCTGACGCGCATCATCCATGACGGTCCGTTGGACCTCAGCTTCAAGCAGATGGCGGATGGCAGCCTCGTCGGCACCGACTCACCCTCGCCGCCCGATCGCCCGGAACATGCGGCAATCCGTACTGCGGCCGGCGATTTCCCGAGCGACGAGCTGCGTGAGATGCACGGCAATCGCATCCTCACGAAAATCGCCGGCGTCCTGCCGGCCGCGAAAGACGCGCGCCTCGAGCGCCTGACGCTCGGATTCCGGCCGCTGCCGGCCGATGACATGCCGGTGGTCGGCGCGGTGCCCGGCGCGCCGGATGTCTATGTCACGGTCACGCACAGCGGCGTGACACTCGCGCCGATCCTGGGGCGGTATGTCACGCGCGAGATCGTTGACGGCGAGCGGGTGGATGCGCTTGCGCCGTATCGGCCGGAGCGTTTCGCAGTTGAAGCTGCAAGCTCCCCGAACGGAGACCATTGACATGGACAAGAGAATGCTGGGCCGCGGCGGCCTTGCCGTATCGGCCATCGGCCTCGGCTGTATGGGTCTGAGTCACGGCTACGGCCCGGCAACCGACCGGCAGAAAGGTCTCCAACTGATCCGCGATGCCGTCGAGCGCGGCGTCACGCTCTTTGATACCGCCGAGGTCTACGGGCCGTATACGAACGAGCAACTGGTCGGCGAAGCGCTGGCGCCATTCCGGGATGACGTCGTCATCGCCACCAAGTTCGGATTCAACATCGGGGCAACGGGCGCCGATCGCCCGCTCGACAGCCGGCCCGGACACATCCGGGAAGTCGCCGAGGCATCGCTCAAGCGCCTCGGAATCGATGTCATTGATCTCTACTACCAGCATCGCGTCGATCCCGAGGTTCCGATCGAGGACGTGGCGGGCACGGTCAGGGACCTGATCCAGGCCGGCAAGGTGAGGCATTTCGGCTTGTCCGAAGCGGGCGTCGAGACGATTCGCCGTGCGCACGCCGTGCAGCCGGTTACAGCACTGCAAAGCGAGTATTCGCTGTGGTGGCGCGAACCGGAGCAGGACGTGTTCCCGGTGCTCGAAGAACTCGGCATCGGCTTCGTGCCATTCAGCCCGCTCGGCAGGGGGTTTCTGACGGGCGCGATCGACGCGTCGACGACTTTCGACAGCGGCGACTTCCGCATTGGCCTTGCACGGTTCTCGCCGGAAGCGCGCAAGGCCAACCAGGACTTCGTCGCGCAGCTCGGCGGCATCGCAGAACGGAAACAGGCGACAAAGGCCCAGGTCGCCATCGCCTGGCTTCTGGCACAGAAACCCTGGATCGTGCCGATTCCCGGAACGACGAAACTTTCCCGGCTCGAGGAAAACCTGGGGGCCGTCAACGTCAGGTTGTCAGCGGACGATCTCCGGGAGATCGAGATCGCCCTGTCGCAGGTGCCCGTGCAAGGCGCCCGCTACCCGGAGCACCTCCAGCGCCTGGTCGATCGTTGAGCGTCGCACGGCCGGGATGCGGCAGTTATCGCCGGCCCTTCGGCCCGCCGGTCTTGACGCCATACTTCTTCAGCAGGTCGTCCACGGCTTCCCGCAGATAAACCGCGAGCGGAACGCGGGTCGTCGTGCTCAACTGACGCAAGGCGTCATGTTGCGGGCGATCGAAATAGACGCCAGTGAAAACCCGCTTCCGTGGATCTTTCTTTTGCGGCATTGCGTTTTCCAGTTGCCCCGTCAATGCGATGGTGCTGCGAACAAGACCGCCAGGTCGAACTGCGGCACGACCAGCAGCAACTGCCCGCCGTTACCGTTGCCGTGACAGGCAGGATAGCTCTTGTCGAACGATCGTACCTGGATGAGGTGCCAGGCATGGCCTTCGTCGGTCTCGAAAAGGCCATCGACAACAGGCAGAGGTCGCAGCCGATTGAACTCCCTCTGGACGTGCGCATCGAATGGAACAACGATCTTGAACGCCGCGCGTTCGCCAGCGAGCTTATTGACCAGTTGCAATAATCCCACTTTCGCATGCTAACCCCCCGCACATTGTCCCGTCTTTGTCGTGCGCGCGACGAATTGCGCGAAACCCTCGCATCCCCGCGGTCGATTCACGATGTGGCACAAGCCGCCCGGATGTCGCCATATCATTTCATCAGGCGGTTCGAAGCGGTATTTGGTGAGACGCCGCATCAGTTCCGGACTTGGGTGCGGTTGGAAAGAGCAAAGCATCTGCTTGCCCTGAGCGATTATTCCGTGACCGATGTGTGCATGGAAATAGGCTTCACGAGTCTGGGCAGTTTCAGCAATCTCTTCACGCAACGAATCGGAGTCGCACCCTCGCTTTACAGGAGGCAGATCCGTTCGTCGATTCAGATTCCCGGCAATCCTGCGGAGGTACTATTTCCGGGTTGTCTCATGCTCATGAGTCGCTTGCCCCCGTTGCGCACTTTTCGAGAAGTACCCGAATCGCCACAGGATTAGGCTTAACAGGGTGTTGAAAAACGCCGCGGATGGTGCACAGTTCGGTCACGGCATTGAACGGAGCGAGAGCGATGCGCGGAACCGATGTGCAGCAGAGCGGACTGTTCAGTTACGTATCGGTCGAGGAGC
>JBFWZG010000218.1:0-3589 GCA_050185515.1 Reyranellaceae bacterium | reverse complement strand
AAAGGTCGAGCGCCGAGAGCGAGAATATCTCGATGTTGCGGGAGGGGCGACGCATCTGGTCCGGCTGGTTATCCGTCGGGCTTTGGCATGGGCGGCGAGCGCGGCTAATTTATGGCACGAAGCGGCGGCGTGGCCCAACCGTGCCGGGATTTGCCCGATAGGCCAGCCCGCGGCATCCGGGTAAACGGCGCTTCACATGCATCCGGGCAGTGACTAAGCTTCGCCATCCAATCGCCAGGACATATCGGGAGACGTCGACCATGAAAGCCATGCTGTGCACCACCTATGGCCCGCCGGAGAGCCTCAAGCTCACGGAAGTGCCCTCGAAGCCGGTAGGGAAGGGGCAGGTGCGGGTGGCGATCCATGCCAGCGGCGTCAATTTTCCGGACACGTTGATCATCCAGGGCAAATACCAGTTCAAGCCCGAAATGCCCTTTGCGCCGGGCCATGAGGTCGCCGGCGACGTTACGGAGGTCGGCGAAGGCGTTACCGCGTTCAAGAAAGGCGATCGCGTCATCGGCATGACCGGCCACGGCGGCTACGCTGACGAGGTGGTGGTCGATGTCGGCAGCCTGCTGAAGATGCCGGACAACATGAGCTATATCGACGGCGCCGCCTTCACCATGACCTACGGCACGTCGTACTACGCGCTGAAGCAGCGTGGCGAGCTGAAGCCCGGCGAAACGCTTCTGGTGCTGGGCGCGGCGGGCGGTGTCGGCCTGGCGGCCGTCGAACTTGGCAAGCTGATGGGCGCCAAGGTGCTCGCGGCCGCCGGCAGCGACGAGAAGCTGGAACTTACCAAGAAATACGGTGCCGAAGGCCTCATCAACTACTCCAAGGAGAAGATCCGCGATCGCGTCAAGGAAATGACGGACGGCAAGGGCGCCGACGTGATCTACGACGCGGTCGGTGGCGATGCCTTCGACGAGGCGATTCGCTGCATCAACTGGCTGGGGCGCCTGCTGGTGATCGGCTTCGCCTCGGGCCGCATTCCCTCGCTGCCGGCCAACCTGGCGCTGCTGAAGAGCTGCGACGTGCGCGGCGTGTTCTATGGTGCCTGGCGGGCGCGCGACCCCAAGGACTCGGCACAGAACTTCAAGGAGATGCTGGGCTGGTACGAGCAGGGCAAGCTGAAGCCGCACGTTTCGATGACCTTCCCGCTGGAAAAGGCGGCCGACGCCATGAACGCGCTGCTGTCGCGCAAGGCGACCGGCAAGATCATCCTGCTCTCCGGCCGCAGCTGATGCTGCTGCAGGGCAAGGCCTGCATCGTCACCGGCGCGGCGTCGGGCATCGGCGCCGCGAGCGCTGCGCTGTTCGCCGAGCAGGGGGCGACCGTGCTGGCCGTCGACCGGCCCGGCACCAGCCTCGCCCAGGCCCATGCCGGCAGCAACGCGGTTCGGGTTCTCGAACAGGACATCACGGCCGACGACGCCCCGGCCGCCATCGTGGCGGCGGCCAACGCCCAGCTCGGCGGCATCGACGTGCTGTTCAACAACGCCGGCGTGTCGACCAACGCGCTGGCCGAACACATGACCGACGACGAATGGGATCGCACCTTCGCGGTCAACGTGCGCGCCATGTTTCGCATCTGCCGCGAGGCGATCCCGGTGCTGCGCAAGCGGGCGGAAGAGAAGGGACGGGCGCGAATCATCAATACGGCTTCGGTGATGGCGTTCGATACCGATTACGGGCTGTCCGCCTATACCGCTTCCAAGCACGGCGTCGCCGGGCTGACCAAGACGCTGGCGCTGGAACTGGGCAAGTACCGAATCACCGCCAACTACGTTCTGCCGGGCGCCATCCAGACGGGCATGACGCGTGCCAGCTTCCAGAACGAGGACATCCGCAAGGTTTGGGCGAGAAAGGCGGCGCTGCGGCGTCTGGGCGATCCGGTCGACATCGCCCGCGCCGCCCTGCTGCTGGCCTCCGACCATGCCGATTTCATCACCGGCCATGGCCTTGTCGCCGATGGCGGGCTAACTTTGCGGACATGAGCGAGACACTCGGAACGTTTTCGCAGTCCTACGCCGAGGCGCGGGAGAAGTTTCTCGCTGCGGCAGAACGCGCCGGGGCGACGCCCGAGTCCTTCATCAATCCCGTCAAGGGACCGGCAGGGGAAACGCTGGCCACGGATGTCGCCTGGTTCGGCGATCCGGCGGCCGACAAGGCCCTGGTGGCGATTTCCGGCACCCATGGCGTCGAAGGGTTCTGCGGCTCTGGCTGGCAGATCGACTGGCTGCGCGGCGATGGTCCGCATCGTCTCCCCAAGGGCATAGGCATGCTGATCGTGCATGCCATAAACCCCTACGGCTTCTGCTGGATCCGGCGTGTGACCGAGGACAACGTCGATCTCAACCGCAACTACGTCGACCACGACAAGCCATATCCCGACAATCCCGGCTATCGGGAGCTGGCCGACTACGTCATCCCGCGCTCGCTCGACGAGGCCTCGCTGCGTGCGGCCGAAGCGAAGCTGCAGGAGTACCGCCGCCAGCACGGCGACGTGGCCTTCTACCGGGCGGTTTCGGCGGGCCAGTACAGCCATCCCGATGGACTGTTTTTCGGTGGCAACGCGCCTACCTGGTCGAACCGCACCGCCCATGCGTTGATGGACCGTTTCCTGCGCAATCGTAAGGCGGTCGCGGTCGTCGATTTCCACACGGGGCTCGGTCCCTACGGCTACGGCGAGCTGATCGGCCACTATGATCCTGGTACCCCCAGTTCCGAGCGAAGCCGCGCCTGGTATGGTCCGTCGCTCATGGAGACCAAGCGCGGCATGTCGGCCTCGCAGGCGCGCGACGGGCTGACCCATTATGGCTACAACCGGGCGCTGGCCGGCATCGACACCACGGTGGTGACGCTGGAGTTCGGCACCTATCCGCGCGAGCCGGGCCACCAGGCGCTGCGCGCCGACCACTGGCTACACAAATACGGCGATCCGCTGTCCGGCGAGGGCAAGCGCATCAAGGCCACTTTGCGTGACCATTTCTATCCCGATCGCGACGACTGGAAGGAAATGATTCTGTTCCGCGGCCATCAGGTCGTGCGTCAGGCCTTGGCGGGGCTGAGTGCCGGCTAGGATTCTGCTGGCGCGTCGATAGCGGCAAGCCAGGCGTCGATGCGCTTGCGATTGACGCCGAAATCGTTGCTGCCGTAGCGCGAGCGACTGTAGATCGCCAGGGTCGACCGAGTTTCGTCGACCGCGATGAATTCGACCGAAATGCGATCGGGAAAGCGGAAAATCCGCGACCGCTGGACCAGTTCAAGCCGCTGCCCGTCCGGACTGACCTCGAGCAGCTTAACGCGCGGCTGCGCCAGCGCATGGCGGCGGAAGTCGCCAGCCAGTTCGCTGACCGGGCGATCGAACACCGGCGCTATCCGATGGGGCGTGTCCGCCGTGTGGCCCTGCGGCGCCACGAGGTACTGATTGTTCTTGCTGCGATGCAGACGCAGGCGGGAAAAATCCATCACCGTTCCATTCGCTCTCCGGCGCGTGACGCCGATCGTGCCGGCAGGCCGGTGCGGAACACAAGATGCTTGGAGACCGGAAAGTTGAACAGATAGCCCGCCAGCGCGCCGACGGCGGC
>JBFWZG010000217.1:0-3597 GCA_050185515.1 Reyranellaceae bacterium | reverse complement strand
GTGAGCATGCCCATTGCGGTTCCGATGAGTTCGAGAACCGAACCTATCTGCTCACTTGCCGCACAATATTTACAGTTATAATTTGTTTATATGACTTTAATGCATTGAACACAAACATTTTAGCATCATTCGTCCCGCTAATTGGTCAATCGATATGATTCATTTTGCGTCTTCAGTGTAAAAATGCACTATAGGTAATGATCGAACGTTTACGTGCATTGCCACTGTAACGCCGGTCCGTTCTGAATCGCGATTTTCATCAAATTCATTTCGGAGACTGTCATGGCCAAGTGGTCATTCATCAACTCCCTTAACGGATTCACGACGATTCCCTTCGGCACGACGACGCTGCCAGGACCGGTTGGCGGCGGCTCGCTGACGGTCGTCAGTTCGCTCTACGTCAATGGCATCAGCAAGGTGCCGTTCGGAGATATCTCGGGCTGGACGGTGATGCGCAATCCGCAGAGCTTTGCGGGCGACGGCAATGCCGACGTGTTGTGGATGGGGTCGGGCAGCGACAACGTCGCCATCGTCTGGGACGAGCGCACCACCGAACAGGGTATCGGCGGCCCGTTCTTCGATATGTACGAGGGCTACGGCGGTGACGCCGGCGGCAACAACATTCGCTATGGCCTGCCTGGCGGCAGCCTCGGCCAGGAAACGATCTCTTTCGAAACGATCCTAGGCGGCGACGCTCACGACTTCATCAACCTCGGCTACAACGGCGCCACTTTCAACTACACGATCGGCGGCGTGCTGACGCCGGTCGCCGGGCGCGCCTATGAACTCAACATCACGCTCGACATGGGCGCCGGCCGCGATCTGGTCATCTCCGGCGAAGGCAACGACGTCATCTACGGCGGCGACGAGAACCTCGACCTAGGCGACGGCCTCTGGGGGATGGGCGGCAACGACACCATTTATGGCGGCCGCAACTTCAGCTCGATCGGCGCCGACGATCTTTACGGCTACGCCGGAAACGACACGATCTACGGCGCCAACAGCGGCGAAGTCTATTACGGCGATTCCGGCAACGACATCATCTATGGTGGCGGCGCCTTCAACTTCGATCCCGGCACGCCCTCAATCGGCGTCGGCTCCACCACCGACAACACCTTCTACGGCGGCGACGGCGACGACATGATGTACGCCGCAACCACCTTCGCCCAGAGCCGCGAGTTCTTCTACGGCGGCAATCCGGGCCAGGACTGGATCGATCGCACCTTCGTCGAGAATGCCAACGGCCTCGACAGCAGCCTGAACGACACCGTCAACTACTCGCTGTGGACGGGTGCGGCCGTGTCGATCGACCTGCAGACAGTGAGCGGCTTCGGCACCGGCGCCGGCGCGGCGACCAACGACAGATTCTACGGCATCGAGCACCTGGTCGGATCCAACAGCGTCAACTTCGGCGACACGCTGATCGGCAGCACGGCCGCCAACCGGCTGCAGGGCATGGCCGGCAACGACACGCTGGATGGCGAGGGCGGCAACGACACGCTGGACGGCGGCGCTGGCAACGACACGCTGTTCAGCGGCTTCGGTTCTGATTCCATGATAGGCGGCGCCGGCACCGACACGCTGACCTATGCATCGGCGACCGGGGCAGTGACCATTTCGATGAGCGGCGGCGCCGGAATCGGCGACCACGGCGCCGGCGACACCATCGCCGGCGACATCGAGGTACTGGTCGGGTCGGGCTTCGACGATTCGCTGACAGGCAGCGCCATCGCCAACACCATCCTTGGCGGCAACGGCAACGACACGATCGACGGCGGCAATGCCGGCGATTCCCTCGACGGCGGCGCCGGCGCGAACTTCCTCAGCTACGCCACCTCGACCGGCGCGGTGACCGTCAATCTGGGCACTTCCGCCGCTGCAGGCGGTTTCGCCGCCGGCGACACTTTCGCCAACTTCCAGCACCTGATCGGTTCGGACAACGACGATTTCCTGACCGGCAGCGGCATAGCGAACTCCCTGATTGGCGGCGCCGGCATCGACACGCTTCAGGGCGGCGCCGGCATCGATACGCTCTATGGCGGGCTGGGCAACGACGTGTTGCAGTTCAGCGACGATCTTGCCTTTACAGCCGATGGCAACGATCTCGTGCGCCTGTGGACCGGCGAAGCCGCCAATCCCACGGCGACCGTGGCGGTGGTGGCCGGCCCAACGACGGTGAGCGCCGACCTGTTCCGCGGCGAAGGCGGCATCGACACCCTGACCGCCAACAACGGCGCCAACATCGTCCTGCAGAACGGCGGCGACCTTACCGTGGACGGCGTCGACCAGGCCGACAGCGGCGGTCGCCTGCAGGGGGTGGAAGTCTTCGTGCTGGGGGGTGGCAGCGACATCATCCAGCTCAACGACAGCGAGCGGCAGGAGGCCTGGACGCAGGCCGCCACCATTTTCGGGGGCGTTCTCTCCGACATCGTCGTGTCGGGCTCCGGCGACGACATCATCGCCGGTGGCAACCAGGCTTCCGGCGCCGCTGCCGACGTTTCGGATGTCGACACGCTGTATGGGGGCATCGGCAACGATATCATCTATGGCGATCGCGAAGGCGACACGGCGACCGCGGGCGGCGCGGCGGATACCGTCTACGGCGGCACCGGCGCTGATTCGCTGTTCGGCAATGCCGGCGCCGACCTCATCTACGGCGGGTCGAGCATCGACAGGCTGTTCGGCGGAATGGGCAACGACTTCCTCGCAGGCGAAGCCGGTCTGGATACCCTGTTCGGCGGCGACGACGACGACATGCTGCAGCTCAACGCCGACGGCAGCGTCGGGCTCGGCGGCCAGACGATCCAGGGCTGGGATGGCGAAGCCGGGTCCGGACCGATCAACGTGAACGCGCCGTTCGCCACCCAGCTTTACGGCGACTCCGCCTTCGGCGGCGTCGGCACGGACGTGCTCGATCTGAGCGTGGTCTCGAACGCCAGCGCCAGGACGGCCTACACCGCCAGCAACTGGAACACTCTCTCGCCCACGGCGCTGGCCGGCGTCGAGATCATCGTCGCAGGCTCCGCCGCCGACATCATCAACCTGACGTTCAACAACGGCACCACGCGCAACGCCTATGCCGAAAACGTCACGATCGAGGCCGGCGGCGGCAACGACGTCGTCTTTTCCGGCTCGGGAAACGATCTGATCGTTGGCGGTCGCCGCAACAACGTCGATGCGCCGGGCGAAAGCTCCGATACGCTCTATGGCGGCCAGGGCAATGACGTGATTCATGGGGACGATCTGGATTTCGATCCGAACTTCATCTTTGGCGGCAGCGACACGCTGTTCGGCGGCCAGGGTGACGATACGATCGATGGCGGATTTGCCGACGATTCCATCTTCGGCGGCGCCGGTACGGATCTTCTGCGCGGCGGCTTGGGCAATGATCTGATCATCGACGACGATGCGGCGAACGTGAACGGTCTGGAGGGAGGCGACGTCATCGTCGTCAACTATACCTCGGGCGGAACCTTCCGAATCGATGGCGGCTTCGACGACGACGCCGACGGCGACGATTTCGTGTTCGTCTCGGGCAACTATGCCGCCATCGACAGCAATCTCGGCGAGTACAACGACCGCTATATCTCCAGCAGC
>JBFWZG010000216.1:0-3619 GCA_050185515.1 Reyranellaceae bacterium | reverse complement strand
TGCGGACCAGGGCGGTGCGCGAGGGCGACCACTACATCGTCAACGGCTCGAAGGCCTTCATTTCGGGCGGCACGGCCAGCGACGTCTACGTCACCATGGTGCGCACCGGCGGCGAGGGGCCGAAGGGGATCTCGACCCTTGTGATAGAGCGCGACACGCCCGGCCTGGGGTTCGGCAAGCTCGAACACAAGCTGGGCTGGAATTCGCAGCCGACGGCCGCGGTGATCTTCGAGAACTGCAAGGTTCCGGTCGCCAACCGGCTGGCTGAGGAGGGCGACGGATTCAAGATCGCCATGAGCGGGCTGGACGGCGGGCGCATCAATATCGGCGCCTGCTCGCTGGGCGGCGCGCGCCAGTGCCTGGAGAGCGCGCAGCGATACATGGGCGAGCGCAAGCAGTTCGGCCAGGCGCTGTCGGAATTCCAGGCGCTGCAGTTCAAGCTGGCCGACATGGCGACCGAGCTCGATGCGGCGAGGCTGATGATCCATCGCGCCGCCTTCAAGCTCGACCAGAAGTCTCCCGATGCGACGATGGCCTGCGCCATGGCCAAGCGTTTCGCCACCGACACCGGTTTCGACGTGGTCAACCAGGCGCTGCAGCTGCATGGCGGCTACGGCTACCTCAAGGAGTATCCGATCGAGCGCTATCTGCGCGATTTGCGGGTGCATCAGATCCTTGAAGGGACCAACGAGATCATGCGCGTCATCATCGCCCGCAAGCTGCTGTCGGGCGACTGGCCGTCGAACAGATAGAAGGAATGCGAAGCGAATGTCGGATCAGGAAGTTCTGTTCGAGGCCAAAGGCCGCGTCGGCCATATCGTGCTCAACCGGCCCAAAGCGCTGAATGCGCTGACCCTTCCGATGGTGCGGCTGATTGCGCCGCAGATGGAGAAATGGGCGGCGGACAAGGCGATCAAGGCCGTCGTCATATCCGGCGCCGGCGATCGCGCCTTCTGCGCCGGCGGGGACGTTGCTGAGATCTATCGCCAGAAGGTCGCCGGTAACATGAGCCTGGGGCGGGATTTCTTCCGCGAGGAATACATCGTCAACCGCGCCATCTTCCGTTTTCCCAAGCCGTGGATTGCGCTGCTCGACGGCATCACCATGGGCGGCGGCGTCGGACTGTCGGTGCATGGCCGCTTTCGAGTCGCTACCGAAAAGTTCCTGTTCGCCATGCCGGAAACCGGCATCGGCTTGTTTCCCGATGTCGGCGGCGGACATTTCCTGCCGCGCCTGCCGGGCCAGCTCGGCATGTACCTGGCGCTGACCGGCCAGCGGCTGAAGGCGGCGGATGCGCTTTATGGCGGTGTGGCCACGCATTTCGTCTCCAGCGAGAAGATGCCGGAACTGAAGCAGGCTCTGGAGAGCATGAAGGGCGAAGGCGACGCGGCCGTCGAAGCCGTCCTGGCGCAGTTTAAGGGCGAGGCGGGCGAGCCGACATTGCCGGCGCATCGCGCCGACATCGACCGGCATTTCGGCCAAAGCAGTGTTGAGGGCATCGTCGCCTCGCTGGCCAAGGACGGCAGCGAGTGGGCGCAGAAGACCGCTGCGGCGCTGGCGAAGCTGTCGCCGACCAGCATGAGGATCACGTTCAGGCAGATCCGCGACGGCGCTTCGATGTCGTTCGAGGACATTATGACCATGGAGTACCGGCTGTCGCAGGGCTGCATGGCCGGGCACGATTTTTACGAAGGCGTCCGCGCGGTTCTGATCGACAAGGACCATGCGCCGAAGTGGCAGCCGGCGACGCTGGAAGCCGTTGGAGAGGACATCGTGGCGCGGCATTTCGCGCCGGTCGGCAACGACCTGATTTTCAAGTAGCGCGCGGCGAGCGCCGGCGAGGGAGGAAGACATGGCGACGATCGCATTCATCGGGCTGGGCAACATGGGCGGGCCGATGGCGAAGAACCTGATCAAGGCCGGGCACGAGGTGCGCGGTTACGATCTCTCGGAAAAAGCCCTGGCCGACGCGGTGGTCGCGGGGGTGAAGAAGGCGGGCAGCCCGGCGGAAGCTGTCAAGGACGCCGACGTGGTGGTCACCATGCTGCCGGCCGGCAAGCATGTGCGCGGCGCCTATGGCGGACAGGGCGGGCTGATCAAGTCAGCGAAGAAGGGCGCGCTGCTGATAGACTGCTCAACGATCGACGTCGAATCGGCGCGTGCGGTGGCGCAGGAGGCGGCCGATGCCGGGCTGCAGATGGTCGATGCGCCGGTGTCGGGCGGCGTCGGCGGCGCGGCCGGCGGCACGCTCACCTTCATGGTCGGCGGACCCGATGCGGCCTTCGCCAAGGCCAAGCCGGTCCTGGAAAAGATGGGCAAAACCATCGTGCATTGCGGCGGCAGCGGCAACGGCCAGGCGGCGAAGATCTGCAACAACATGATCCTCGGCGTCTCGATGATCGCGGTCAGCGAGGCCTTCATGCTGGCCAAGCGGCTGGGGCTGGATGCCCAGAAGCTGTACGACGTGTCGTCGACCGCTTCGGGCCAGTGCTGGTCGCTGACGACCTATTGCCCCGTGCCGGGCCCGGTTCCGACCTCGCCGGCCAATCGCGACTACCAGGCGGGCTTCACCGCGGCGATGATGCTGAAGGATCTGCTGCTGGCGCAGCAGGCGGCCTCGGCTGCCGGGGCCTCGACGCCGCTGGGGGCCGAAGCGGCCCAGCTCTACAATCTCTTCGTCAATGGCGGGCGCGGGGCGATGGATTTCTCCGGCATCGTCAAGATGCTGGACGGGAAATGAGGCATTGATGACGATCGTCCTGTACGACCTTAAGGGCAAGGATGGGTTGCGTTACAGCCCGTTCGGCTGGCGTGCGCGCATGGCGCTGGCGCACAAGGGCATCGAGCCCGAGAACGTCGCGGTCGGCTTTACCGAGAAGGATCGCATCGCATTCTCCGGCCAGCCGCTCGTGCCGGTGATCGTCGACAGGAAGCATGGCGAAAAAGTGGTGTTCGATTCCTTCCAGATCGCCCGCTATCTCGACGAAGCCTATCCCGACAAGCCGCTGATGGATTCGCCGCAGGCGCTGGCGCTGGCGCAGTTTTTCGGCAACTGGCTGGGCGCGGCGGTTCTTCCCGCCATGGCCAGCATGATCGTGGCCGATGTCTTCCAGCGCGTGCGGGTCGAGGACCAGCCGTACTTCCGCGAGAGCCGCGAAAAGCGCTTCGGCAAGAAGCTGGAGGAGATTCCGATCGGCCGCGAGCAGCGCCTGGTCGCGTTCCGCGCCACGCTCGAACCATTGCGCGCGTTGTTGCGTCAGCAGGATTTCGTGTGCGGCGCAGCGCCGGACTATGCCGACTACATGGCGTTCGGCACCTTCCAGTGGCCGCGCATCGCCAGCCATTTCGAAATGCTGGAGCAGGACGATCCGATCCATGCCTGGCGGCAACGCATGATCGGGTTGTTTGACAATCTGGGCGATCGCGCGAGGATCGGCCCGACCAACTGAAGCGGGGAGGCAGGACATGGCGGAAGTCAAGGTGAGCCAGGACTACAAGGCGGATGCCGACAAGGTGTGGCAGAAGATCCGCAGCTTCACGGGCCTGGCCGACTGGATGCCCGGCGTGCAATGCGAGGCCAGCGACGGCGGCAAGACCCGCAAGCTGACCTTGCCGACCG
>JBFWZG010000215.1:0-3650 GCA_050185515.1 Reyranellaceae bacterium | reverse complement strand
AGGCCTCCCAGCAATGCTGGTTGACCGGAATGAGCAGGTATTCGAAACCCGCGTCTTCGGCCGCCTGGGTGACGCGCTCGAACATCTCGGCGGAAGAGGGAACGCTGGCCGACGGATCGCCATAGGCTGTGGTGTCGCCTTGCGTTGGAATGAACCAGCCGAGTTCGATCCTGTCCATGTTTCCTCCCGATCACTCTATCTCGGGAGGATGATGCTAATTTTTCGCCATTGCACCAGATCAAATGGTGCAATCCGACAATGCGGTCAGGGCGGAACGGGCGCGGGGCACCCGTTCCATCCGAAACCTTCTTCCGTCACGCGGCCGCGGGTTGATGCGGCATCGGCCCGACATAGCGTGACTGCGGGCGGATGATGCGGCCGGTCTGCTCCTGCTCCAGAATATGGGCGCACCAGCCGGCCACTCGCCCGACGGCGAATACGGCGGTGAAGGCGCTGCGCGGCAGACCGACGGCCTCGAGCACCAGTGCGGTGTAGAACTCGACATTGGTGTCGAGCCGCTGATGCGGCTTCAGACGACGCAGGGTGGCGATGGCGCCGGCTTCGACCTGGGCGGCGAAGCGCAACCTGTCGCTGCTGCCGCCAAGGCCTGCCACCACCGCTTTCAGCACGTCGGCGCGCGGATCGCGCACCTTGTAGATGCGGTGCCCGAAACCCATCAGTCGTTCGCCGTCATTCACCGCTTTCTCGAGCCACGGCAGGATGTTGGCGCGCTCGCCGATTTCGTCGAGCATGTCGAGCACGGGCCCCGGCGCACCACCGTGCAGTGGCCCCTTCAGTGCGCACAGTCCGCCGAGCACGGCGGAGATCAGCCCGGCCTGGGTTGAGGCGATGACGCGGGCGGCGAATGTCGACGCATTGAAGCCGTGATCGGCGATTGTCGTCAGATAGGCATCCAGCGCCTTCTCCTGAGCGGCGGGCGCGCGTTCGCCGTGCAACATGCGCAGGAGATCCTGCGCCGTGCCCAGCGCGGCATCGGGCGCTACCGCGGGCAGGCGATCGGCGCGGCGCAACAGCGCGGCCAGAAAAACCGGCAGGGCACCGGTTGCCATCAGATGCGCCGGCAGGGGCGCCTTGTCGGGCAGCAGGCCCAGACCCACCCGCAGCGCTTCGATCACCGTCAGCGGCGCGGTGGCGGCGAGCAGGGCGGGCACATGGGCGAAGGCCGCAACGCGGGCGCGGCCAAGTTCCGTCCGTACCCGCGCACGATCCCCACCCTCAGGGGCCAGCCCCTCCCACAACAGGGCAATGGTCCCCTCGAAGCCGAAGTCCCGCACAAGCTCGGGCAGTTCGTGGCCGGCGACGATCAGGCGTCCGGCTTCGCCATCAACCAGGCTGAGCCTTGTGTCGGCTGCGACGACGCCGTCCAGACCGGAATTGCTCATCACGCTTCTCCTTCGTCCGTTCCTGGATCGAAGGTCGAACTTAATAAAAAGATTGTCAATATTGATTAAATGAATCAATATAATTCCATGAGCAAACGCCACATGACCGCCGCCGAGGCCGCCCGCGCTCTCAATGTGTCGCTGCCGACGCTTTACGCCTATGTCAGCCGGGGCCTAGTCCGCTCGGAAGCGCCGGAGGGCAGCCGCCGGAGGCTCTATGCCGCTGCCGATGTCCGGGCGCTGCAAGCGCGCAAGGCGCGCGGGCGAAAGGCCGAGGCGGTAGCCTCTGGCGCGCTGCATTTCGGCGCGCCGGTGCTGGAATCGGCGCTGACACTGATTGCCGACAACCGCCTCTACTATCGCGGTCGCAATGTCGAGGAACTGGCGGAGAACTCAACTTTGGAGGCTGTGGCGCAATTGCTGTGGCAGGCGCCGGCCGAGCCCTTCACGGCAACAAATCTTCCGCCCGATGACGGCAGGCTGCGCCGCGCCTGGGTCGGCGTCGCGGACATGCCGCCGATCGACCGCTGCCTGGCGCTGCTGCCGCACGCTGCGATGCTGGACGATCGCGCCCTCAATGCCGATCGGGGCAGCATCATGGAATGTGGGGTGCGAGTCGTGCGCCTGCTGGCGGCGATCGTGGCCGGGATGCCGATATCGGACGAACCGGCGCACCTGCTGCTGGCGCGCGGCTGGAAGCTCGACGGCAGCGCGGCGGAAATCATTCGTGCGGCGCTGGTGATGTGCGCCGACCACGAGCTCAACGCGTCGGCGTTCGCGGTGCGCGTCGTGGCCGCCACCGGCGCCACCGTCTACGGCTCGACCCTTGCCGGACTGGCGGCGCTGCAGGGACCGCGCCATGGCGGCGTGACGCCGCGCATGGTGGCGTTGTTCGAGGAATTGGCGCGCAATCCGGAGCCAAGAGCGCCGCTGCGCCGCTTCCTGCAGGGCGGAGAAAGATTGCCGGGCTTCGGCCACTGGCTCTATCCGGACGGCGATCCGCGGGCGGCCTTCCTGCTGCGGATGTTGCAACGGATCCGCCCCGACGATCCGGCGGTGCGTCTGGCCGTGCGTACCGCCGAAGCCGGCGAAGCGATGACCGACAAGAAGCCGAACGTCGATTTTGCCCTGGCGACCATCGAGCGCGCTCTGAAGCTGCCGGTGGGCGGCGGCCTGGCGCTGTTCCTGCTGGGACGCGCCGCGGGCTGGGTGGCGCACCACCTCGAACAGAGCGCCACGCCGCAGCTTATCCGGCCGCGCGCGCGTTATACCGGGCCGATGCCATCAGACTAACAAAGGGGCCGACTAGCGGACCGGGCGGACGATGAAGTCGCCGCGGCAGTTGCTGCGCGCCACTTCGGGCGAGCAGGCGCGCGGTTGCAGCGACTTTTCCAGGCATATCCGGACCTCGCGCAGATACTGGCCTGAACAAACGACCGAAATCGCCGTTGCCGGCAGCGACGGATTGGCCGCGACAAGTTCGCTCTTGAGCTGCCCGACGCTGCGCGAGAGCGTGCCGGTCGGGCGGCGATAGAATTCCGGCATGGCGATGCGGGCGAAAGCCTGGGCCGTGATGTCGAAGTATCGCGACGCGGGCAGGCCGGAGCAGGCGCCATGTTTGCTCCATTCGTGACGGATCAGCGATTCGCTCGGCATGACGTCGATTATCCTGTCGATCGTGTCGCGCGACGGGCCGGCGCCGGACCGGCAATAGGCGGGATAGCCGCCGCGCTCGTATTGGGGCCACAGACCGTGGACGACGAACCCGTAGCGCCGGCCGCCGCCGCATTGTCGCGGACTCGAGGCGCCGCTGGTGGCGCAATGTTGCGGCGACCACGACAGGGACAGCACGTAGTAGTCGAACCGGCCGGCTTCGCCCTTGCCCTGGGCGACGGCCGGCGGGCTCGTCAAGGCTGCCGCGAGCAGGCAGAGGATGGCAGCAAGCGTCGCGCCGGCCAAACTCGGCTTGCGCAGGGGTGGGCGGACGCGGCTAGACTTGTCGCCGCAACGGGGAGAGTGGTTCATGCGCGTATTTACCGCCACGCTGGGCACCGAGACCAACACGTTTTCACCGATCCCGACCGGCATGGACGCTTTCGAGAAGACATTGCTGGTCCATGCCGGCGAGCATCCCGACAAGCCGATGCTTTTCACGGCACCTCTCTGGGTGGCGCGCCAGCGGGCCAGGGAGCGCAACTGGCAGCTCAGCGAGGGCCTGTGCGCCTTCGCCGTGCCGGGCGGGGTGAC
>JBFWZG010000214.1:0-3685 GCA_050185515.1 Reyranellaceae bacterium | reverse complement strand
TGTGCTCGAGAAGAGCGAAGGCGATGAACTGGCGGCGAAGCTGCGGACCATCCGCCCGTCTGGCTCCTTCACTGTGCGAGTCAGGATCCTACCGCCTTACGGCGACGGTTGACGCTCAGGCCGGACGCCCCAGCGCCGCCATCAGCTCGCGCCATTCGCGCGCCGAAAGACCGCTGCCCTTCTGATCGACCGCCTCGCCGGCCAGCATGCGCTTGACGATCTCCAGTCCGGTGCGCGACAGATGCGCCCCGCCCATCCGGTATTCCAGAAACGCCTCATGGCTCATCGGCGCCCAGCGCTTGAGCGTATCGATCATGACGTCGGCATAAGCGCGGATCTCGTACTGCGCGTGCGCGTCGGCGCGCAGCGACAGAAAGTTCATCAAATTGTGCAGGTCGGTCTTCCAGTACCACTGCGTATAGAAGTTCAGCGACAGGTTCATGCGCGCCAGCTCGCGCGCCAGACCGGTGCGTTCGGCGTCGAGCACCGCGCCCTTCTCGTCCTCGTTGAGCATTTCCATGTAATGCTCGTAGACCTGCTCGCTGTCCTTCTTCAGCAGATCGTAAACTCTTCTCGCTTCATCGCCGCTCAATGTATTGCCACGACCTTGGCGGTTCACAGAAGACTGTGCGGCTAAATGTTCCGGTCGTGGAATGTAGTACTCATTGTCTAAAATTGAGTATCGCGCGGAGTACTCGTTGACGTTGGCGGTGCGATGCCTGATCCACTGCCGCGCCACGAAGATCGGCAGCTTGACGTGATACTTGATCTCGCACATCTCGAACGGCGTGGTGTGCCGATGGCGGATCAGGTAGTTGATCAGCCCCTTGTCCTCGCTGACCTTCTTGGTGCCTCGCCCGTAGGACACGCGCGCCGCCTGCACGACCGCGGCATCGTCGCCCATGTAGTCGACGACGCGGACGAAGCCGTGATCCAGCACGGGCAGCGCCTGGTAGAGGATTTCCTCCAGTGCCGCCACGGTGGCGCGGCGCGTCGGCGTCTGCTGGGCGCGCAGATCGTCGATCTCCTGGGACTGGTCGGTGCGAAGCGACATGGACGGCTCGAAATCGGTGGGGCAGGACGGCGAAGGCGCGCCACTGTAGGCGGAGGCGCCCCGGCGGAACAAGGATTAGGCACCTTCAAAAATCCACAGGCAGCGCCTATATTGAGCTCGTCGGGAAACCGACTATGGCGATAAACGCCCTGTGGCATAGGCATTTCGGACCCGGGGGCGGTACCCGGCGCCTCCACCAGATTTCCGCCCGCATGGAAATGCGGGCGTCCCTGGGGGCGAAACAGGATCGACGTGTGCAGTAAAGACAGGGTTTTTGCCCGGCATGGTATCCACCGTCATCGGGCCAAACCTAGAAGTGCCAACGATAACGTTGAACTTCGCGCCGCGGCTTAAAGCCTAGGCGGGGCCCGGGGGGAGCCTGGCAACAGAATCCCCCCACCGATTTCCCTTCCCCAGATGCTACGCCAGCAGAATGCCGGCATCGTTGACACGGCGCGTCCCGAGGCCCGACATTAGGCGTCACAGAACATTCAGCGCCGCCGATGTCCAACGACCGCTTTCGCTACGACCAGTACGTCGACGACGCCCTTCGCGGGGTGGCGCGGCGCGTGCTGCGCGACGTGGCCGAGAACGGTCTGACCGGCACGCATCATTTCTACATCAGCTTCCGCACCTCCCATCCCGGCGTCGAGATGCCGGACTATCTGCGCGCGCGCTATCCCGAAGAGATCACGGTCGTGCTGCAGCACCAGTACTGGGGCCTCGAGGTGGCCGAGGAGAGCTTTTCCGTCACCGTCAGCTTCAACCGCCAGAACGAGCGGCTGGTGGTGCCGTTCGCCGCGCTTACGGCTTTCGTCGATCCCTCGGTGCGCTTCGGGCTGCAGTTCGAGGACGGCAAGGGCGAGGCCGGAACGCAGGGGCCCGACCTGCGACCGCCGGAGCCGGAGACGCCCGGTCCGGGCGGCGGCAAGCCCGAGGGCAAGGCCGAGGAAAAAGGCGAGCCGGCCAGCAAGGTCGTCACGCTTGACGCCTTCCGCAAAAAATAGTCTCTGACCCGCGAATTCCCGCCGCCGAGCCCGCCTGCGCGCCGGATCCGACCGGCTTTCGGGCGGCTGCAAGCCACAGGACGCGCCATGGCCGATTTCGCTTTCCAGGAAATGTTCCCGCTGGGCGAGGACACCACGCCCTATCGCAAGCTGACCGACGATTTCGTCGACACGGCGAAGTTCAACGGCAGCGAGATCCTCACCATCGATCCCGAAGGCATCAGCCAACTCACCCGCCAGGCCTTTCACGACACCTCGCATCTGCTGCGGCCGGGACATCTCAAGCAGCTGCGCGCCATCCTCGAAGACCCCGAAGCCTCGACCAACGACCGCTACGTGGCGCTCGAGTTCCTCAAGAACGCCAACATCTCGGCCGGCGGCATCCTGCCGATGTGCCAGGACACCGGCACCGCCATCGTCATGGGCAAGAAGGGCCAGAAAGTCTGGACCGGCGGCGGCGACGAGGAAGCCATCGCCAAAGGCGTCTACCGCTCCTATGCCGAGGACAATCTGCGCTATTCGCAGGTCGCGCCGCTGGAGATGTTCAAGGAAGTGAACACCGGCACCAACCTGCCGGCGCAGATCGAGATCTACGCCACCGAGGGCGACGCCTACAAATTCCTGTTCATCGCCAAGGGCGGCGGCTCGGCCAACAAGAGCTTCCTGTTCCAGCAGACGCCCGCAGTGCTCAACAAGGCATCGCTGATCAAGTTCCTCGACGAGAAGATCCGCACCCTGGGCACCGCCGCCTGCCCGCCCTACCACCTCGCCATCGTCATCGGCGGCACCTCGGCCGAACTCAACCTGAAGACCGTCAAGCTGGCCTCGACGCGCTATCTCGACGGGCTGCCGACCAAGGGCAACCAGCACGGCCAGGCGTTCCGCGACGTCGAGATGGAGCAGGAGATTCTGGCGCTGACCCGCACCATGGGCATCGGCGCGCAGTTCGGCGGCAAGTATTTCTGCCACGACGTGCGCGTCATTCGCCTGCCACGCCATGGCGCTTCGGTGCCGGTGGGTCTGGGCGTTTCATGCTCGGCCGACCGCCAGATCCTCGGCAAGATCACCAGGAGCGGCGTCTATCTCGAGCAGCTCGAGACCAACCCGGCGCAATACCTGCCCGAGATCACCGAAGACCAGCTCTCCGGCGACGTGGTCCAGGTCGACATCGACAAGGGCATGGCGCACACGCTGTCGGTCCTGACGCAGCATCCCGTCAAGACCCGGGTCAGCCTGACCGGCACGCTGATCGTGGCGCGCGATGCGGCGCACGCCAAGCTCAAGGAGCGGCTCGATCGCGGGGAAGGCCTGCCGGAATACTTCAAGCAGTCGCCGGTCTACTACGCCGGCCCGGCCAAGACGCCGGAAGGCTACGCCTCGGGCGCCTTCGGCCCGACCACGGCAGGACGCATGGATTCCTATGTCGACCAGTTCCAGGCCGCCGGCGGCTCGATGGTCATGCTGGCCAAGGGCAATCGCTCGAAGCAGGTGGTCGATGCCTGCAAGAAGCATCGCGGCTTCTATCTCGGCTCGATCGGCGGCCCGGCCGCCATCCTGGCGCAGGACGTCATCAAGAAGGTCGAGGTGCTGGAGTATCCGGAGCTCGGCATGGAGGCGATCTGGC
>JBFWZG010000213.1:0-3685 GCA_050185515.1 Reyranellaceae bacterium | reverse complement strand
CGGCACTCGGCGCCACCTGCCTCAGCGAGCCCGATACGGTTGGCTGGCCGGTACCGCGTGGCGAAGTGCAGATCGTGGACGAGGCGCTGCGACCGGTGGGCGCGGGAGTCGTAGGGCGAATCCGCGCCCGCGACACCAACATGATTGACGGCTACTGGAATGACGAGGAAGCGACACGAGCGGCATTCGTCGATGGATGGTTCTATCCTGGCGATCTGGGCGCGTGGTCGCAAACAGGCCAGCTTCTGTTCAAAGGCAGAGCCGACGACATGATCATTCTCGACGGCATCAACATCTTCCCGGTCGAGATCGAAAACTGCCTGATGCAACACCCGACTGTAACCGAAGCCGTCGCTTTCGGACTCCCCCACTCCGTTCATGGCGGCATTCCCGTCGCCGCCGTCCGCGCGTCGCCGCCGCCCAGGGATGGCGAGTTGGAAGATTTCTGTCGCGATCGGATCGGCGTCCGCTACCCGCGCAAAGTCCTCGTCCTGCCAGATTTCCCGCGCAACGTCCGCGGGAAGCCCGACAAGAGGGCGATGGCGCGAATGCTGCGAATCGCCGACGAGACGTAACCTGACAAACCCGCCGGCGCATGTCCCCAGGTCAGTTCTAGAATGAGACCCTATTTCGCTCCGGCGCGCTCTTTCTCACCGCCGTCGCCGGTTTTGCGTTAAGGTTCCTTCGACAAATCAATCGTCTGCAAGGTCATGCTGCTCCAGTCCGATATCCCCTCCCATCTGTTTCCGGGTATCCCGGAGGCGCGGGCGGCAAAAGTTTTCGCCGTCGCCTCTCAACTCGAATGGTCTTCCCGCCTTCCGCCGGGCCAGTTGGCGACGCTGCAATACCAGCAGCTGCACAGCCTGTTCATCCATGCCGAACGGCAGTCGAAATTCTGGCGCCAACGCCTGCGCGCGGCGGGGTTCGATCCGAAGGCAAAGGCTTTCGACATCAATCTCCTGCAACGTCTGCCGCCTCTGAAAAGAGAAGACATGCAGACAGCGTTTGAAGACATGCGGGCCTATCCCGCCCCCGCGAAATGGGGCGACGTCTCGACCTTTCAAACCTCGGGATCGACCGGCAAATGGGTTCGAGTCGAAAAGCCCGAAATCAACAGCATCCTGTTCGACGCCATCACCTTCACCGATCACCTTTGGGGACGTCGCGACTTCTCGGGAAAGCTCGCGGTCATTCGCAAGGAGGTCGGCAAAGGGCGGGGCGGTCCCTACTGGAGCCGCGAGACGTTCAATCTTGTGTCGACCGGACCGCGGGTGCAGTTCAATCCCGTGGGCAAGGACATCGCAGAAGCGCTCGCCTGGCTGGAAACCGAGCGGCCAGCCTATGTGACCACCTGGCCCAGTATCGCCCGTCAGCTCGCCTACCTGAAGCTGCAGCGTGGCGGCGCGCCTCTGCAGATCAAGCAGTTCCTCACCTTCGGAGAAATGGTCACCGACGAATTGCGCGACGTGCTGGGACGCGCCTTCGGCGCCACGTTGAGCGACCGCTACTCGACCGAGGAATGCGGCTATATCGCCCTGCAATGCGGACACGGCAACCGGTACCACGCCGTTCCGATGGCGATCGTCGAAATCGTGGACGACCAGTATCGCCCGGTGAAGCCGGGCGTGACTGGCCGCGTGCTCGTCACTCTGCCGCACAGCGTGGTCATGCCGCTGATTCGATACGATGTCGGCGACTATGCGGTCGCTGGCGCCAAATGCACCTGCGGGCGAACCTGGCCCGTGATCGAGCGGATCATGGGTCGCGAGCGTTCGATCGTTCAGTTTCCGGACGGCACTCGACAATTCGTTCCCATAGACGGACTCGACTGGACGGACATTGCACCCATACGCCAGTGGCAGTTCAGACAGACCGGTCTCGACCGGATCGAGCTGATCGTCGCCCCGGCTCGACCGCTCACCGACATGGAGCGGGGGCGCCTTGCAGACGAGGCGAAGGCGCTGTTCCGTAACGCCTTCGCGATCAAGCTGCAGGAGGTCGCCGCGATCGATGCCCTGCCAAGCGGGAAGCGTCCCGAGTTCGTGCGCGAAATCTAGGGAGATCGAAGCGGCGAAGCCCTATTTGCCGGTCTTGCCGGCAATCCGGGAATAGGCGTCCGAGAACCCCGCCAGCGGCACATTGGTCGAAACCGGCTTACGATCAGCGGTGGTAACGCCGATCTTCAACTCCGTGCCCGATCGCATGGCCTGCAACAGGCCATCGCTCAAGGTGAGATCCGCCTGGCAGCCGGTCGGCAGGCAGCTCTTGATCGGCACCTGAACCACGGGCTGCGAATCCACGCGCACTGCAAGCCCGGCCACGATCAGTACGCCCCAGGGAGGGACGATCCGCACTCGCGCCGGCACGCCGGCAGTGGCGGGATAAGCAACGACGGCAAGATGCGTCCTGCCTTCCTGATCCTTCACCACCTGCTCGGCGCGGCAGCTCTCCCGGCTCTGAACGTCCAGGGTGCACCAGACGCGCCATTCGCCGAACCTTTCGGCCAGTGGCTGCGGTACCTGCAGCGGC
Source organism: Reyranellaceae bacterium (assembly GCA_050185515.1). Lineage (GTDB taxonomy): Bacteria > Pseudomonadota > Alphaproteobacteria > Reyranellales > JAQSWP01 > JAQSWP01. The sequence continues at coordinate 1,156 of JBFWZG010000213.1, read as the reverse complement.
GGCGCCGCATTCCGCGGCTGCGGGGGAACGGGTACCGATTGAGCGCCGGCCTGTGGACTGCCAGGGACGGCGCGCTGGGACGGGCCGGAAACCGGCTGCGCATCCTGCCCGTCCGGAGGGCTCATAAGATAGATCGCGCCACCGATGACCGCCAACAGCACGATGGCGCCGCCTAACGCTGCCGCAAAAGTCGAAGATCGCATTTGACCTTAACCTGCCACCGCCGGCTGGAACGCGTCAGCCGCAATCCTCTACCGCTGCTTGGATTTCTCAAGAAGCCGGGCATACGCCTTTGCATAGCCAGCCATCGGAACCTCGATGGTCAGCGGCTTGCCGTCCGCTGCCGCCATGGTTAGCTTCAGGGTTGTCCCCTTCTGCCACTGTGCTGCCATAACGTCGATCAGCGAGAAATCGGCCAGACAGCCCGTCGGCAGACAGGTACGGACCCCAATGCGCAGGGCCGGCTGGGCATCGATCTGCATGTCGATGCCACGAGCCAGTAGGATGCCCCAGGGCGGCGTGACGGTGGCGATCGACGGCTGGTTGTCGGCCTGAGGGGGGCGCACAGTCACCGCCAGCTGCGGGCGGTTATTCTGCTCCCGAACGATCGTTTCAATTCGACACGATTGTGCGCCTTTAGCGTCCTGGTAGCACCGCAAGGACCACTTATCGAACACCTCTGGTACCGGCTGGGGCACCGCCGCAGGCCGCGGTGCTGCCGCAGGGGCGGCCTGCGCCACCGTGGACGGCTGCGCAGCAGGGGCGGCAGCGGGCGCGCTGGGACGTGCCGGCGTGGCGCTCGGCTGGCGCGGATCGGACTGGCGCGTCTGCGCCTGGGTCTGGCTCCCCGTGGACAAAACGGCGGCCAGCAGCAGACCGGCTATCGAAAGCGCCGACATGAAGCCTTTCGAGTTTCGATTGGAAACAGACACCTTGCAATCCTCACGCTGTTTGACTGACCTGGCCGAACCGCCACTGGTCGTTTGCACTTGTAACATGGGGCGGTCCTGAGGACCGCCCCAAACTGTCTCTGCGTCTTTTTGCGGCACGCCGCCTAGAGCAGGATCTCCACGCGCCGGTTCTGCGGCTCGCGCACCCCGTCCGCGGTCGGCACCAGCGGCTGGCTCTCGCCGCGGCCGATGATGCTGATCGAGTT
>JBFWZG010000212.1:0-3948 GCA_050185515.1 Reyranellaceae bacterium | reverse complement strand
CAAGCCCCGACCGCGACGACACCATCCTTATCCGCGATCCGTTCAACGATTGAGGACGGACGGCTGGCCGGCCGCGGCCACCGCTTCGCGGTCGGCCTCGATTCGCCGCGCGAAGGCGTCGAGATTGTGCCGCACGCCGCCGAGCCAGGCGACCGCAAGAGCGACGAAGGCGGCGACGGCGACGAACTCGAGGACCGCATACAGGAAGAGCCGCTCGCCGGCGAATTCCCGTTCGTAGAGAATGGGCGCCAGCAACAACAGGAACATGGCGATCGCCAGGCCGACGCTGAGCGGGCTGGTTCGATCCTCGTTCTCCATGTCCGCGACGTCTTCTTTCGCGGCCACGCGCAATCTTGCGTCGATCTCCGCCAAACCCATCCACGGCCTTACGAAGTCGAGTATCGGAACGAACAGAGTGCCGACGGTCCACCCGAAGCCGTACCGGTAACGCCACCCGCATTCGAACCAGTCCAACCGCCAGGCCTGCCAGGCGCCTATGAACAGCCACACCAAGACGGTGAACCAGAGAAAACGCGCCACCGCGTACCAGAGGCCGCTGTCGTAAGCGGCTTCGAGGTAAGCGATGAATGGATTTTCAAGGGAGGTGAACACCAGGAGAAAGTGCGTCAGCGCGTAGACGAACAGGATGATCGACGCCGACGCGCCCAGCACGAGGCAGAAAGTTCGCGACAGGTTCACCAGCCGGGCCTGTCGCATGACCTCAGCGGAAAAGGACGGAGAACGCTTCATGGCGGCAGATAATAGCGAGAAGAAATACTATCCAAAACAACTGATAGTAGTATTCTGACGGCAAGTTAGTTATTGACGATGTAAATTTACGATGTAATTTATCTGATGTCTGGAGGTCGGATGATGCCGAGAATCCTCAGCGACAACGATGTCAGCGATTTCCGCGCCCGCCTGTGCGCCGCGGCATTGCGGCGTTTCGAGAGGGAAGGCGAAGCGGGGATTTCCCTGCGCAAGCTGGCCCAGGACCTAGGCGTCAGCGCCACCACGCCGTATCGCTATTTCGAGGACAAGGACGCCATCCTGGCCGCATTGCGCGCCAACGCCTTCGACCGGTTCTCCGAAGCGATGGAAAGGGCCTATGCCGAAAGCCATGGGGCGTCGGTCGTTCGGGCCAGGGCGACGATGGAAGCCTATATCGCCTTCGCGCTCGGCAGCCCCAGCGCCTACCGCCTGATGTTCGACGGCACGTCGCAGGACATGGCTGATTATTCCGACTTGAAGCGCGCCTCCTTGCGCGCGCGCGCGACCATGACGCGCCATGTCGTGGGAATGGTCGAGGAAGGCGCGCTGCCGCCGGAAACGAATACGCAGATGCTTGGCTTCGTGCTGTGGTCGATTCTGCACGGGGCGCTGATGCTGCAACTGGCCGGCAAGCTGGAGCGCGACACGATGATGCGCATCGTCGAGGAGGGCTCACGCCTGGCGCTGCGTGGCGCGGGATTGCGCATCAAGGTGAAAGCCGAAGCCGCCTGAAGCGGCAAACGAGGGAGGCAAGCATGAGCAAGCCGTTTCCGGCCGACGATCCGTTCCTGCGCGGCAATTTCGCGCCGCTGCTGATCGAGGCCGATGCCTACGATCTGCCGGTGGTTGGCGAGATCCCGAAGGAGCTGTCGGGCACGCTGTACCGCAACGGGCCCAACCCGCAATTCGCGCCGCGCGGTTTCTATCATTGGTTCGCCGGCGACGGCATGCTGCATGCGCTGAAGGTGCATGATGGACGGGTAGCGTACCGCAATCGCTGGGTGCGCACCTTGAAGTGGCGCATGGAGAACGAGGCCGGCGAAACGCTGTTCGGCGCCTTCGGCAATCCGATGTGGTCCGATCCGGTGACGTTCGGCAAGGATTCGACGCTCGCCAACACCAACGTCGTCTGGCATGCCGGCAAGCTGCTGGCGCTGGAGGAGGCGCATCTGCCGTTCGAGGTCGATCCGGATACGCTGGAGCCGAAAGGCGAGCAGAACTACGGCGGCAAGCTGAAGACGCGCATGACGGCGCATCCCAAGATCGATCCGGAAACCGGCGAGATGGTGTGCTTCGCCTATTCCGCCGCCGGCCGATTCACGCCGACCATGGCTTATTACACGATCGACCGGAACGGCACGCTGACCGACTACCAGCAGTTCGACGCGCCTTTCGTTTCGATGGTGCACGATTTCTGCGTGACGAGGGATTTCGTCGTGTTTCCGATCCTGCCGTTGACCGGCAGCATCGAGCGGGCCATGGGCGGCAAGCCGGCCTTCGCCTGGGAGCCGGACAAGGGCAACCGCATCGGGATCCTCAAGCGCGGCGCCAAGGCCGACACGATCCGCTGGTTCGCCGGCGATCCGACCTACGTGTTCCATCCGATGAACGCCTGGAACGAGGGCAACAAGGTGTTCGCCGACGTGATGGAGTACCCGGTGGCGCCGCTGTTTCCCAATCCCGACGGCACGCCCAACGCCAACGGCCGCGCCATGGCGAAGCTGGTGCGCTGGACCTTCGATCTCGACGGCAACAGCGACAGCTACACGCGCCAGGAGCTGGACGACACGCCGGGCGAGTTTCCGCGCTTCGACGAGCGCCGCGCCGGGTTGGCGTACCGCCATGGCTATTTCACCGGCTACAGGCCCGGCAAGCAGATCGGCATGTTCGACTCGATCGGCCATATCGACCTGCAAACCGGCCGGCGCAGCCTTTACAGCCTGCCGGAAGGCGATGCGACGTCGGAGGCGGTGTTCGTGCCGCGCCACGACGATGCGGAGGAGGGCGATGGGTGGCTGCTGGCTGTAGTCTATCGCGGCGCGGAGAACCGCTCCGATCTGTGCGTGTTCGACGCCGCGAATGTCGACAGAGGGCCGATCGGCACGGCGCAGCTGCCGCATCGTGTGCCGTTCGGGTTCCACGGCAACTGGCGTCCGCATTGAAGCACGACCTCGGAAAGAGATAATCGCAGCGGCGGCCGCAAGGCCGCCGCGCTGTTTTTGCAGGCCGGCGATGGCGCGAGCGCGCTAGATTTCCGGCGCAAGATCATGGTCTGGGGAGAAGGAATGATGGGCCTGAAACTCTACGGCGTATTGCGGTCGCGCGCCTCGCGCGTGGCGTGGCTGTGCAACGAGCTGGGGATGAGTTACGAGCACGTGCCGGTGATGCAGGCCTATCGACTGGCCGATCTGGCGGCGCCCGACGCGCCGTTCAACACGGCCTCGCCCGAGTACCGCAAGGTCAATGCCAACGGCCTGATACCGACCATCGACGACGACGGGTTCGTGATGCACGAATCGCTGGCGATCAATCTCTACCTGGCGAAGAAGCATGGCGGCGCGCTGGCGCCGCGCGATGCCCGCGAAGAAGCGCTGATGACGATGTGGGCGCTGTGGGCGGCGACCGAAGTCGAGCCGCGCAGCGTCGTCATCGTGATGAACATGGGCAAGAACCAGGACATCGTCGACGCGGCGGCGGCGGCGCTGCCGGGACCGTTCGGGGTGCTGGAAGCGGCCCTGGAACGGGGCGGCGGCCATATCGTCGGAGGGCGCTTCACCGTCGCCGATCTGAATACGGCCGAGGTGCTGCGCTACGCCCAGACCGTGCCGGCCCTGTTCGACCGCTTCCCGGCGGTCAAGGCGTGGATCGCGGCCTGCCAGTCGCGGCCGGCCTTCAAATCCATGATGGCGGCGCGCGAAAAGGAGCCGGCCTAGATCGTGATTTGCTCTAGCGGCAGCGCCGAAAAGGAAAACGGCGGCCCCTAGGGAGCCGCCGTTTTCCGTCGTCGCCTTGAGAGAGAGCTTATGCGGGCGCATGCTCCAGCGCCGTGGCGGCGATCTTCGCCGCCGGGTTCTTGATCGCCATTTGCAGCTTTTAGAAGGCCCGCACCACGATCTGGCGCACGCGCACGCGGCGGTTTCCGTACAGGTGGCTGAGGTCCACGAGCGGCTTGGGCTC
>JBFWZG010000211.1:0-3960 GCA_050185515.1 Reyranellaceae bacterium | reverse complement strand
CGCGCCATCCAGTCGTCGCGCTCGCCCGCCATGCACGAGCGCGAGGCGCGCCGGCTGGGCCTGTCCTGTTCCTATCTGCTGGTCGATTTCGATGCGCTGGGCCTGCCCGACGAGGCGCTGGCCGCCGTGCTCGACGCGGGCGCCACGCTGGGCTTCGCCGGCTTCAACGTCACCCATCCCTTCAAGCAGCGCGTCGTGCCGCTGCTGCGGTCGCTGGCGCCGGAAGCCGAGGCCATCGGCGCGGTCAACACCGTGGTGTTCTCGCCCTCCGGCGCCGTCGGCCACAACACCGACGCCTTCGGCTTCCTGCAGAGCTTTCGCGAGGGGCTGCCCGGCGCCGCCCTCGGCCGCGTCGTGCTGATCGGCGCCGGCGGCGCCGGCGCGGCCGTCGCCTATGCGCTGCTCGACCTCGGCGTCGGCCAGCTCGACGTCTTCGACAGCGAACCCGGCCGCGCCGCCGCACTGGCCGACCGCTTCTGCGTTGCGGGCAAGCGCGTCGCCGCCGTCGCCGATCTCGCCGCCTCCATCGCGGCTGCCGATGGCGTCGTCAATGCAACGCCGGTCGGCATGGCGAAATACCCCGGACTGCCGTTGCCGGCCGACGCCCTGCAACGCCGCCATTTCGTCGCCGACATCGTCTATTTCCCGCTCGAGACCGCCCTGCTGCGCCACGCCCGCGCGCTCGGCTGTCGCACCTTGCCCGGCATCGGCATGGCGATCGGCCAGGCGGCGCGGGCCTTCGAGCTTTTCACCGGCATGGCCGCCGACCGCACGGCCATGGCTGGCTTCTTCGAAGCGGCATGAACCGGGGCAATCCGGAATCGACAACCAAAGGGAGGTAAACATGGCTTTCAACACCACGCGCCGCGGCTTTCTCGCCGGCACCGGCGCCGTCGCCGCCGCCGCTGCGTTTCCGGCGCTGGCGCAGGACAAGCAGAAGCTGCGCTTCTCCGCCGTCTTCTCCGAGCAGGACATCCGCGCCGAGATGATGAAGATGTTCGCCGCTTCGATCGCCAGTGATTTCGCCTTCGAGGGGTATTACGGCGGCACACTGTTCAAGCAGGGCACCGAACTGGTCGCCCTGCAGCGCGGCAACCTGGAGATGGGCAACATCGCGCCGCAGGACTTTTCCAAGCAGATCCCGGCCTGGTCGATCCTGACCGCCGCCTACCTGTTCCGCGACGCCGACCATCTCAAGAAGTTCTTCGCGAGCCCGGCCGGCGCGGAGATGAAGAAGATGACGGAGGACCAGCTTGGCGTGCGGGTGCTGGGACCGACCTACTTCGGCGCCCGGCAGATCGGGCTGAAGCCGAACAAGAAGATCAGCACGCCCGCCGACATGGCCGGCATCAAGCTGCGCATGCCGCCGGGCGAGGCCTGGCAGTTCCTCGGCGAATCGCTGGGCGCCAGCCCGACGGCGATGGCCTATTCCGAGGTCTATACCGGCCTGCAGACCGGCGCCATCGACGGCCAGGACAATCCGCTGCCCAATGTCGAGAACATGAAGTTCTACGAGGTCATGTCGCAGATCGTGCTGACCTCGCATCTGGTCGGCTTCGATCTCCTGACCGTCTCCAACAAGGTGTGGACCGGCATGTCGGCCGACGCCCAGAAGCGCTTCCAGGCCGCGGCCGACGCCGCCATCGAGTTCTCGACCGCCAAGCACCTGGCGCGCGAGAAGGAACTGGTGGCGTTCTTCAAGAGCAAGGGGCTGCAGATCTACGAGCCCGACCAGGCCGCCTTCCGCAAGCACGCCCAGGAGAAGTACCTGGCGTCCGATCTCGCCAAGAGCTGGCCCAAGGGCATGGTCGACAAGATCAACGCCCTCTAGGATCGGCTGGCGCGGTCCGGCATCGCCGCCGGACCGCGCCCCGACCTACGGCGCCTGCGGAGTCGACGCTTGGCATTCGATTTGGGCGACTGGCGCGGCTTTCTGAGCCGTCGCGCCGAGAACGCGCTGGCTGCGATGCTGGCGACGATGTTCGTCGCCTTCCTGCTTCAGATAGGCTTCCGCTACCTGCTCGGCCTGTCGACCGGCTGGACCAACGAACTCAGTTCGGTGTTGTGGGTATGGCTGGTGCTGTTCGGCGCCGCGTTCGTCGTGCGCGAGGAGGAGGAGATCCGCTTCGATCTCGTCTACTCCGCCGTCGGCGCCGGCGCGCGTCGCGCCATGGCGCTGGTCGCGGCGCTGGCGCTCGTCCTCCTCTATGGCGTTTCGCTGCCCGCCACCTTCGACTACGTCGCCTTCATGAAGGTCGAACGCACCGCCTATCTCGGCATCCGCTTCGACTGGCTGTTCTCGATCTATCTGGCCTTCGTCGTCGCCATCCTGATCCGCTATCTCTGGATCGCCTGGCGCGCTATGCGCGCGGACCGTCCCTGATGGCGCTGGCCAGCCCGTTCTCGCTGTCGATCGTCGCCATCACTTTGCTGGCGCTGCTCGGCCTGCCGATCGGACATTCGATGATCGCCGGCTCGCTCCTCTATCTGCTGCTGGCCAATCTCGATCTGGCGACCGCCGCCGAGCAGCTGCTCAACGGCATGTACTCCAACTACATCATCCTCGCTGTGCCGCTGTTCATCCTGGCCGCCGAGCTGATGAACATCGGTTCGATGACCGAACGCCTGCTGCAGTTCTGCAACGCCGTGGTCGGCCGCTTCCGCGGCGGGCTGGCCCAGGTCAACGTGCTGCAGAGCATCATCTTCGCCGGCATGTCGGGTTCGGCGATCGCCGACGCGGTCGGCACCGGCAAGATGATGCAGTCGATGATGACCGCCGGCGGCCGCTACCGCGCCAGCTACGCCGCCGCGCTGACGGCCGCGACGGCGGTGATCGGGCCGATCATCCCGCCCTCCATTCCGATGATCCTCTACGCGCTGGTCTCCGACGCCTCGATCGGCTTCCTGTTTCTGGGCGGCGTTGTGCCGGGCCTGCTGATGGCGCTGTCGCAGATGGGCATCATCCTGATCGGCGCGCGGCGCGAGAATTTTCCGGTCGAGCCGCCGACGCCACTGCGGCAGCTGCCCGGCATCACCTGGCGCGCCCTGCCGACCCTGATGATGCCGGTGGTGCTGCTGGGCTGCATCTATTCCGGCATCACCACGCCGACGGAGGCGGCCGCCATCGCCGGGGCCTACGCGCTGGTGATCTCCGGCCTGGTCTATCGCAGCGTCGGCCTCCGCGAACTCTACCGGTCGCTGCTGGCCAGCGCCCGCACCTCGGCCGGGGTCGGCATGCTGATCGCCGGTGCCATGGCGTTCAACTACGTCGTCACGGTCGAGAACATTCCGGCCGATGTCAGAGTTCTGCTGACGCAGTGGGAGCTGTCGCCGGTGACGTTCCTCATTCTCGTCAACGTCCTGCTGCTGTTGCTGGGTTGCCTGCTGGAAGGAACGACGATTCTGCTGGTCATCGTGCCGGTGCTGGTGCCGACGGCGCAGGCACTGGGCGTCGACATCGTGCATTTCGGCGTGGTGGTGGTTGTCAACGTCATGCTGGGCCTGATCACGCCGCCCTTCGGGCTGCTGCTGTTCGTCATGACCCGCATCGCCGAGGTGCCGATCCGCGACATCGTGCGCGACGTGGTGCCGTTTCTCTGCGCCATGATGGCGGCGCTGGCGCTGATCACCTTCGTGCCTGATCTCGTGCTTTTCCTGCCGCGCCAGCTCGGCTACGAGGGGTAATCCGATGGCCGCCCGCAAGACCCCCGACGCGCTGTTCGTGCTCAACGGACCCAACCTCAACCTTCTGGGCATCCGAGAGCCGCATATTTACGGCGCCACGACCTTGGCCGAGATCGAGGCGATCTGCCGCCAGGCGGCCGGCGGCCGCAGGCTGCGCTTCCACCAGTCCAACCGCGAAGGCGAGATCGTCGAGTGGATCCAGGAGGCGGTGCGCGCGGGCAGCGGCATCGTCATCAACCCGGCGGCGCTGACCTTCACCTCGGTGGCCATCCTCGA
>JBFWZG010000210.1:0-3968 GCA_050185515.1 Reyranellaceae bacterium | reverse complement strand
CGTCGGCGATGCTGACCTTGTTGGCGAAAGTGCCCTGCGACCAGCCGAGCAGCGCCGCCGCCATCTGGCCGGTCTGGTTGCTGTCGTCGTCGATCGCCTGCTTGCCGACGATGATCAGGCCCGGCTGCTCCTTCTCGGCCACCGCCTTGAGCAGCTTGGCGACGGCCAGCGGCTGCAGTTCGGCATCGCTCAGCACATGGACGCCGCGATCGGCGCCCATGGCGAGCGCGGTGCGGATGGTTTCCTGGCACTGCTGCGGACCGGCGGAGAACGCGATGACTTCCGTCGCCTTGCCCGCCTCCTTGAGGCGGACCGCCTCCTCGATGGCGATCTCGTCGAAGGGATTCATCGACATCTTGACGTTTGCCGTCTCGACGCCGGTTTTGTCGGCTTTGACGCGGATCTTGACGTTGTAGTCGATCACGCGTTTTACCGCGACCAGGACTTTCATCTTTCAGCGTTCCCCTGAGCAAATGAACGTTGTTCTTTAGGGTGACGGTCCGGGCAAGTCAAGCCGTCGCTGCGACTGCGAAATGGCCCGGATTTCCGCCGTTTCACCCCGCGAATGGCCCGTTTCCTGCGCTCACGCGCGGTTCTTGCCCGGCACCCAGAGCACGTCCGCCCGGCCCTTGTCGGCAACATGGCGCGCGAGGACGAACAGGTGGTCGGACAGGCGATTGACGTACTTTACCGCTTCGGGATTGACCGTCTCGCGCTCGGCCAGCGCGCCGATCAGGCGCTCAGCGCGGCGCACCACGGTGCGCGCCAGATGCAGATGCGCCGCCAGCGCCGACCCCGCCGGCAGGATGAAGGAATTGAGCGGCTGCAGTTCGGCATTCATGGCGTCGATCTCGCGCTCCAACCGCGCGACCTGGGCGGCGACGATACGCAGCGGCTCGTAGCCCAGGTCCTTGTCGACATGGGGCGTGGCGAGATCGGCGCCGAGATCGAACATGTCGTTCTGGATACGGCTCAGCATGGCATCGACCTCGCCCTGCGCATGGACGCGGGCCAGGCCGATGCAGGCATTGGCCTCGTCGACGTCGCCGTAGGCTGCGACGCGCGGGTCGTGCTTGGCGACGCGGGTTCCGTCGCCCAGCGAGGTCTGCCCATTGTCGCCGCCGCGGGTGTAGATGCGGGTGAGCTTGACCATCGAGCTAGCCGCGCAGATGCAGGAGCAGCAGCACGAACACGACGACGGTGAACAGCTGGAAATAGACGCGCATGCGCATCAGCTTGTTGCCGTAGCGCTGGTTGAAGGCGCCGCCGCGGCCCATCGAGAACAGGCCCGAGAACAGGCTCAGCAGGGTTCCGATCAGGCCGATCCCCAGCAGGATATAGAGGAATACCGTCATCGACTTCGCTCCCGCGGCGCGTGGCCGCCCGATTCAGCGGAGGATATTAGGACCCCTGCGCTCGGCTGACGAGGCCGGAATGCCGAGCAGCCGCGGCAGATCGTCCATGCGCTCGAACAGCACGCCGCCCGCTTCCTGCAGCCCCGCGTGATCGGCATGCGCCGCACCCGCATAGGCCAGCACGCGCATGCCGGCGGCGCTCCCTGCCTGTACGCCGGCAACGGCATCCTCGATCACCACGCAATCGGCCGGATCCGCACCCATTTCCCTCGCCGCATGCTGAAACAGGTCTGGAAACGGCTTGCCCCGCGGCACCATCGCGGCGCTGAACATCCGTCCGTCGAAACGCCCCAACAGGCCGGTGATGCCCAGCGTCAGGCGCATCTTTTCGATCTCGCCGGAGGACGCCACGCAGTAGGCGATGGCATGAGCATCGAGGCGATCGAGAACATCGCCGACGCCCGCGACCGGCTGCACCGGCGTCGAGCGAAACGACGCAAAGGTCTCCGCCTGGAGTTCCGCCAGGAAGTTTTCCGGCAGCTTCCTGCCCGTCTCGCCCTCGATGATCGCGACGCAGGAGGACATGGAGCGGCCGACCAGGCGGCGCATGGTCTCCTCGACCGACCAGGGCAGGCCTATGCGAGCGAGCGCAGCGGCGAAGCAACGATTGGCCAGCAGCTCGCTGTCGACAAGAACGCCATCGCAATCGAAAATGACCAGCACACTGCCTCCTCTCCATCAGGCGCGGAACTCTAACAGGGCAGCCATCCATCGACCATGAAGCCGGCCGACACGCATGTTGCTCGCCTGATCTCGTTCGCCTTCGGCGCACTGGCGCTGGCGCGGCGCGAGCTGGCGCTGCTCAGCGTGCTGCTGCTGGCGGCGGGCGGCGTCTGGGGGTTCGTCGAGATCGCCGACGAAGTGCTCGAAGGCGAGGCCGACGCCTTCGATCGTTTGCTGTTTCTCGCGCTGCGCAATCCGGCGAACGTCGACGATCCGCTGGGACCGCCGTGGCTGGAGGAAGCGGCTTTGGAGATCACCGCTCTGGGCAGCTTCGCCGTGCTGAGCCTGATCGTGCTGGCGGCCATCGTCTGGCTGCTGCTGCTCCGCAAGGTTGGATCGGCCGCGCTCTTGGTCCTGTCGGTCGGTGGCGGGGTGCTGCTGTCGTCGCTGCTGAAAAGCGGCTTCGCCCGTCCCCGCCCCGACCTGGCGCCGCATATCGACGCCGTGCACACGATGAGCTTTCCCAGCGGGCACGCCATGTCGGCAGCCGTCGTGTACCTGACTCTGGGCGCCCTGCTGGCACGCGCCCAGCCGCACCGGCGCCTGAAGATCTATCTCGCCAGCGTCGGCGTCGTCATCACCGTGCTGGTCGGCATCAGTCGCGTCTATCTCGGCGTCCACTGGCCGACCGACGTGCTGGCCGGCTGGTGCGTCGGCAGCGCCTGGGCGCTGCTGTGCTGGGGGCTGACGCTCTATCTCGAACGACGCCGCGCCGGCCCGCGAGGTTAGTTCCGCCCCTCGATCAGCCCGCGGGCGATAACCTGCGCCTGGATCTCGGCCGCGCCCTCGAAGATGTTGAGGATGCGCGCGTCGCACAGCACGCGGCTGATCTGGTACTCCTGCGCGTAGCCGTTGCCGCCGTGGATCTGCAGGGCGTTGTCGGCATTCGACCATGCCACTCTGGCGGCGAGCAGCTTGGCCATGCCTGCCTCGATGTCGCAGCGCCGTTCGCTGTCCTTCTCGCGGGCGGAGAAATAGGTGAGCTGGCGGGCGACCATGATCTCGACCGCCATCCAGGCGATCTTGCCCGAGACGCGCGGGAAGGAATAGATCGGCTTGCCGAACTGCACGCGCTCCCTGGCGTAGCGCAGGCCCAGCTCCATGGCGCATTGCGCCACGCCGACGGCGCGGGCGGCGGTCTGGATGCGGGCCGATTCGAAGGTCGCCATGAGCTGCTTGAAGCCGTTGCCCTCCTCGCCGCCCAGCACGTTCTCGGCCGGCACTTCGAAACCGTCGAAGCCCAGCTCGTATTCCTTCATGCCGCGATAGCCCAGCACCTTGATCTCGCCGCCGGTCATGCCCTTGGCGGGGAACGGGTTCTCCTCCGTGCCGCGCGGCTTCTCGGCCAGCAGCATGGAAAGGCCCTGATAGCCCGGCTTGTCCGGATTGGTGCGCGCCAGCAGGGTCATCATGTCGGTGCGCGCGGCGTGGGTGATCCAGGTTTTGTTGCCCTGAACCTTGTAGACGTCGCCTTCCCTGATGGCGCGCGTGCGCAGCGAGGCGAGATCGGAGCCGGTATTGGGCTCGGTGAACACCGCCGTCGGCAGGATCTTGCCGGTGGCGATCTTCGCCAGGAACTTCTCCTTCTGCGCCGTGGTGCCGTTGAGACGGATCAGTTCGCCGGCGATTTCCGAGCGCGTGCCCAGCGAGCCGACGCCGATATAGCCGCGCGACAATTCCTCGGTGACGACGCACATGGCCAGCTTGCCCATGCCCAGCCCGCCCCACTCCTCGGGCACGGTCAGGCCGAACACGCCCATCTCCGCCATCTTCTCGACGATCGGCATGGGAATGAGCTCGTCCTTGAGATGCCACTCATGGGCGTGCGGC
>JBFWZG010000209.1:0-3988 GCA_050185515.1 Reyranellaceae bacterium | reverse complement strand
TGAAGCAGCTCGAGTCACGCTTCCCCGGCATGGAGCACATCAACCTGTCGACCAGCATCTGCACTCCCAAGGCGGTGATGCTCGAGCAGTTCCAGTGGGTGGCGGAGGAGATCATGCCGTCGTTCCGTCCTGCTCGTTCTATGGCGGCCCAGTAGAAGGCGCGCTCCCGGCCATGACCCCTCCGCCTGCCTGCGCGAAGCCGAATCGGCTTCGCTTCGGCGAAGGAAGGTCACCTAGGCATTTGGGCCGCAGACCGGCCAAAATGCCTTAGACGGCGACACCTGCCCCAACAAAGTTGGGGAGGAGAATGATCTCAATCTATGAACCCCGCCAGGCGCGGCAGCCACAGGGCAATTTCCGGGAAATAGATGCAGAGCAGCAGGCCGAGAACCTGCAACCCGACGAACGGGTACATGGCCCGGTAGACGTCGCCCATGGTGACATCCGGCGGTGCCGTACCCTTCATGTAGAACAGCGTGGCGCCGAACGGCGGCGTCATGAAGGCGGTCTGCAGGTTGACGGCGACCAGCGTGCCGAACCAGGTCATCAGCCCGGAGTTGCTGCCGCCCAGATGGTCGGAGAAATCGTACTTCATCAGGATCGGCCCGAAGATGGGCAGCACGATCAGGCAGATCTCGATCCATTCGAACGGAAAGCCGAGCAGGAAGATCAGCACCATGACGAAGGTCAGCATCTCCCACTTCGTGGTGATGCCGAAATATTGCAGCGTCGAGATCATGACGTCGTCGCCGCCGAGCACCCGGAACACGTAGGAGAAGCCCGTGGCGCCGAGGAAGATCATGAACACCAGGCCGTTGGCCTTGCAGGTCGAGAATATCGCCTCGTTCGTCATCTTCACGGTCATGCGCCTGTTGAGCGCGGCGATGAACATCGAGCCAAGAACGCCCACGGCGCCGCTCTCGGTCGGCGTCGCCCAGCCGGCGAAGATCGAGCCCAGCACGACCACCATGAGGATGGTCATCGGGAACAGGCCGCGCCACACCGAGCGCCAGAACTCGGCCCGGGTCTGCGGCCCGAAATCCGGCGGCAGGGTCGGCGCGGCCCCTTTCCTGAAGATCGCGACGGCGATGATGTAGAGGATGTAGAGGCCGGACAGCACGAAGCCCGGCATGATGGCGCCCAGGAACAGGTTGCCGGCGGACGTCGCCAGCATCTCCGCCATCACCACCAGCATGATGGCGGGCGGGATGAGGATGCCGAGCGTGCCCGCCGAGGCGATGGTGCCGATCGCCAGTTCCTTGTTGTAGCCGGCGGCCAGCATCTGCGGCAGGGCGATCACCGAGAGCGTAATCACGGCGGCGCCGACGACGCCGATTGGTGCGGCCAGGATGGTGCCCATGACCATGACCGACACAGCGAGCGCACCGGGGCACCATTTCATCAGGATCTCGGTGGCTGCCAGCATGTCGCGGGCCGAGCCGGATCGTTCGAGGATGGCACCCATGAAGATGAACATGGGGATCGAGGCCAGCACCGGGTCGGCGGCAACGCCGGCCCACATGCGCAGCACGATGTCGGAGATGCCGATCAGGTTGAAGACCCCGAGATAGGCTCCGCCGATGGCGAAGGCGAGCGCCAACCCACCCATGATGAAGGCCACCGGGTATCCCAGGAAGATGAAAAAGAACATGCTCACGAACATGATGAGCGAGAGATTGTCGGCCAACCAATCGAGCATGATGGTTCCCCCGATGCCGGACTAAACGTCCGCCTCCACGTGCCCGATCTGCAGGTTGACCTCGTCGGCGGGCTTGTTTCCGAACAGGAACACGATGACGCGCATCAGCACGCTCAGGATGCCGAGCACCACCAGCCACAGGCCGAGGGCGAAGATGCCCTTGATGACCCAACGATGGGTGAGACCGACCGTGCTGTCGGAGCGTTCGCCGACGGCGAAGGAGCCGGCCACGAAGTCGATGCTGAAATAGGCGACCAGCGTGACATAGGGCAACGCCAGCAGGACGCAGCCGAACAGCTCGACCCATGCCCGGGCGCGATACGACTTGCCCTCCAGGAAGGAATCGACCCGCGGATGGGCGTTGATCGTGTAGCAGTAGCCCATCCACAGCGAGAAGATCGCCGCGTGGAAGTGCCATTCCAGCTCCTGCAGCTTGGTGTAGGGCAGCTGCATGCCGAGCTTGCGCGCCACCACGTCGAAGGTGGTGACGCAGGCCATGATGACCAGCAGCCACCCCGACGCCAGCGCGATCTTCTCGAGCAGGCGACGCAACGCCTCCGCGGAAGTCAGGAGGGCATTCATGGCGGCGGCGCCCCATGAGCACAGATCGGCCGGCGCGATGCCGGCCGCGAGGTTCCAATCGACATTCTCCCCCTCCCGAAAACCAAGGCGCGCGCCTCTCGGCCGGGCATCGTCAAGGCCTGCATCGACATGTCATGACCGAGCGGGCCGGTGCGGCCCGAAGGCCGCACCGGCGTCCCGCTCACTTTTCGAGATAGGTCGGCTTCATCACCTGCGACTTGCCCCACACCGCGAACTTCTTGCGATAGTCGAGGTAGTGGTCGGCGACCTTCTTGAACAGCGGATCCTTGGCCGATTCCTCGGCCAGCACTTCCATCCAGGCCTTCTCGAACGCCGCCAGATCCTCATCGCTCCAGCGCTTGACCTGGACGCCGTTCTTGGCCTGGTACTCGGCCATGGCGGTGAACTGGGCGTGGTCGCTCTCGACGTAGGTGTGCATGGTCGACTCGCCGAGCGCGATCTCGATGATCGCCTTGTTCTGATCCGACAGCTTGTCCCACGCCGCCTTGTTCATCAGGAATTCGCTGACCGAGACCTGCTGGTGCCAGCCGGGGAAGTAGTTGTACTTGGCGATCTGGTGGAAGCCCAGCCGCGTGTCCATGGTCGGCATCGAGAATTCGGTGGCGTCGATGACGCCGCGCTCCAGCGCCTGATAGATATCCGCCGCCGCCAGGAGCTGGGTCGACACGCCGAGCTTCTGCATGACCTGCGCGCCGAGGCCGAAGAAGCGCATCTTCATGCCCTTGAGGTCGGCCACAGACTTGACCTCGTTGCGGAACCAGCCCGAGGTCTCCGGCGCGATGGCGAACGAATCGATCGCGACCAGCCCGTGCTTGGCGTAGATCTCGTCGCGCAGCTTGTTGCCGCCGCCGAACCATTTCCAGCCGAGGAATTCGCCGATCGGCGGCCCGAACGGCACCGTGGTGAAGAAGGCAAGCGCCGGATACTTGCCGGTGTGGTAGCCCGGCGTCGTCCAGCACGACTCGATCGAGCCCTTCGACACCGCGTCGAAGCATTCGAGCGGCGGGATCAGGGCGCCGGGCTCGTAGAACTTGATCTCGAGCTTGCCGGCCGACAGTCGTTGGACGTTCTTGGAAAAGCGCACCGCCGAGGTGCCGATATGGGGCAGCTGGCTGCCGAAGGTGCTCTGCATCTTCCAGCGCACCTTGTCCTGTGCCGATGCCGGAAGGGCAAACACGGTTGCGGCCACGGCGAGCGCCGCCGACAGGAGCACTGCACGACCTTTGCCTGACATGACACTATCCTCCCATTCTGTTGATTCGTTCTGTTCACGCGACGCTTGGGCGCACGAAGGCGCGACACGGACGCGGCACTGGGAAAAACGCAACAGGGACGCCGGACCGACGGGACCACGCGTTGCACGCGCCGACTGTCAGGAAGAATGGTCAACACCTGCTTCCGGTCGGCAATGCAGGCAGGCTCGCATGCGGTAATCGGCCTGTCAAAGGAAGCGAAATCGAGGAGGCACATCATGCCGATGAGCCGCGCCACTTATCGGGCGGACACGGCGCTGCGGGGCCGGTAGTCTGTCGGCCACGACCATTCATTCAAGGCAGCGCTTCAATGGAATATAGGCTTCTCGGCCGGACCGGAGTCCGGGTCTCCCAGCTCTGCTTCGGCACCATGTCGTTCGGCGGCGACGCCGACGAGGCGACCTCGGCGGCGCTCTACGCGGCCGTCCGCGAT
>JBFWZG010000208.1:0-4005 GCA_050185515.1 Reyranellaceae bacterium | reverse complement strand
GCACCACCAGCGCGACGTAACCCCAGATCGCCAGCGCCGCCACGCGCGCCAGGGTCCGGTTGCGGATCAGCCGGGTGAGGACGGAAATGACGAACCAGGCGGCGGCCAGCGCCAGCGCCGCCGGCAGCAGCCACAGCGCCTCGGGCGGCGCGACCTGCGCCATGGCGAAACGCGCCAGCGCCAGCAGCACCACCAGCAGCAGCCAGTGCAGGCGCTGCATGAAGGCGATCAGCAGGCGTAGCAGGTCGGGATTGCCGCGTATGGCGCGAGCCAGGCGACGGCGAAGGCGACGACGATGGCGGCGATCTGCATCAGGATCCACGGATCGAGCGCCGCCTCGCGCAGCCGCTCGATCGCGCGTTCGGCCGTTTCGGCCCAGTCCTGCAGATCGCACTCCATCGCCGCCTTCCCTGTCGCAAGCCGCGACAGGCTCGCCTTGCGCGCCCCCGCGTGCGGTGAAAACAACGATCCGATGCGGTCGCCAGTTCCGCACGGCGAGGCCGAGTGCGGCGATCGGCGGTTGATTTCGGCCCGCACTTGCCCGATTTTGGCGCGCCATGCCGTCCGCCCCGTCCGCGCCCGCCATTCCGCCCGGCTTCGTCGAGATCCCGCCAATGTCCGGGTTCGGCCGCGCCATGGGGCCGTGGTACGAAAAGCTCGAGGGCGACAGGCTGGTGCTCGGCATCCGCGCCGAGGAGCGCCACATCAATCGCCTCGGCATCATCCATGGCGGCATGATGATGGCCTTCGCCGACACGCTGCTCAGCGAGATCGGCCGGCGGGCCACCGGCAGGCCCAGCGTCACCATGCGCATGACCACCGATTTCGTCAGCGCCGCCAGGCTGGGCGACTGGATCGAGGGCAGCGGCGAGGTGGCGCGCGCCACCCGCAATCTCGTCTTCGTGCAGGCGCGCATCTGGCGCGGCCGCCACACCTTGATGACCGCCAGCGGCGTCTTCAGCTTCATCCGCCCGCGCGACGCGGACGGCAGGCCGCTGCCGGAGGCAACCGAAGGAACAGGGCAATCATGAACGAGGCCGCGCCCATGGCGCCGCAAACCGCAGCCGACGTGCCGGCGGGCTACCGCCTGATCGCCTTCGAGGGCGTCACATTCAACGGCATGATCGGACCGATCTACATCAGCCGCGACGGCGGCGAATACGTGCTCGGCTTCCGCGCCGAGCAGCGCCACTGCAACCCGGCCGGCATCGTGCATGGCGGCATGATGATGAGCGTCGCCGACATGACGGCCGGCTTCTGCACGGCGATGACGTCCGGCATCGACAAGTTCATGCCGACGGTCAACATGACCTTCGACTTCGTCGCTTCCGGCAATGTCGGCGACTGGATCGAGGGCCGCAGCGAACTGCTCAAGGTCACGCGCTCGCTGGCCTTCGCCACGGTGATGCTGAGCGTCGCCGGCAAGCCCCTGCTGCGCGCCTCCTGCATCATGAAGATCCCGTCGGGCGACGGCTTCCGCTTCGACCGCGCCCGGCTGTTCGACTGACATGAGCGAAATGCGCGATCCCGCCCTGGCCAATCCGCCGCCGGGCTTCCATCCCATCCGCCGCAGCGGCAACTTCAACGCCGTCGCCGGCCCGTTCTTCTATCGCGCCGACGCCAGCAGCTTCGTCACCGGCTTCCGCGTCATGGAGCACCATCTCAATCCGGCCAACGTCATGCATGGCGGCATGTCGGTGGTGTTCGCCGACATGACCCTGGGGCTGGGCATGTCGATCAAGTGCGGCATCCACATCTTCATGCCGACCGTCAACCTGACCACCGATTTCCTGTCGGGCGGCAAGGCCGGCGCCTGGATCGAGGGCGACGCGAAGCTCGTGCGCCGCACCCGCGGCATGGTGTTCGCCGAAACCGTGCTGACATCCGACGGCGAACCCTTCCTGCGCTGCAGCGCCGTGCTGAAGATCCCCGCCGGCAACGCCATGCGCTTCGATCCCGCCGACCTGTTCCCCGAACTGGCGACGGCCGGCTATGTGGCGGAATATGGAACGCCTTCCTGATCGCTAGTTCTGTCATGTCGAGCGCAGCGAGACATCTTTTGACGTCAGCTGGCGGCATGCCGTCTGCAAGGTCAAAAGATTCCTCGCTCCGCTCGGAATGACGTTTCAAGAGGTAGTTTCGGCCGCTAAGCTTTCGCCAACGAATTCGGAGGAACACATGGCGGGGACGGCGACGGAGTTGTGGCGTTTGACGGCGCGGCAGGCGGTGGATCTTCTGCGTCGGGGCAAGGTTTCGCCGGCCGAGCTGATCGACGCTTCGGAGACGCGCGTGGCGGCGACCGACGGCGCGCTCAACGCCATGCCGACTTTGTGCTTCGATCGCGCCCGCGCCCGCATCGGCGGCCTGGAGCGACTCGACAAGGCGCATCCGGGCTGGCTGGGCGGCCTGCCGATCGGTGTGAAGGACCTCAACGACGTCGAGGGCGTGAAGACCACCTTCGGCTCGCCGATCTACAAGGACAATATCTCGACCAAGACCGATCTCGGCGTGCGCAACCTCGAGGCGCGCGGCGCGCTGGTGGTCGGCAAGACCAACACGCCCGAATTCGGCGCCGGCGCCCAGACCTTCAACGAGGTGTTCGGCGTCACCCGCAATCCCTGGGACACGCGCATGACCTGCGCCGGCTCCTCCGGCGGCGCCGCCGTGGCGCTGGCGACGGGCCAGGTGTGGCTGGCGACCGGCTCCGATCTCGGCGGTAGCTTGCGCAATCCCGCCTCGTTCTGCTCGGTGGTCGGCTTCCGCCCCAGCCCCGGCCGCGTGCCCTCCGGCCCCAGCGCCATTCCGCTCGAGCCGTTCCCGATCAACGGCCCGATGGCGCGCAACGTCGGCGACGTGGCGCTGATGCTCGACGCCTATGTCGGCGTGCAGGGCGGCGATCCGCTGTCGATCGAGCCGCCCGCCGTGCCGTTCCAGCGCGCCGTGGAGGCGCCGGTGAGGCCGACCAAAGTCGCCTGGTCGCTCGATCTCGGCCAGTGCCCGGTCGATCGCGAGATCGCCGCCGTCTGCGAAGCCGCCGCCCGCCGCATCGCCGAGCTGGGCTGCACCGTCGACTCCGCCCATCCCGACGCGACCGGCGCGCGTGAGGCGTTCCAGACCATGCGCGCGCACAACATGGCGACGGCCCGCGCCGGGCTGCTGAAAGCCCATCGCGATCTGCTCAAGCCGGAAGTGATCTGGAACATCGAGGCCGGGCTGAAACTGTCAATCGACGATGTGCGCCGCGGCGTGCATCTGCAGCGCGAGCTCTACCAGCGCTTCGCCGCCTTTTTCGAGCAATGGGACATTCTGGTGACCCCCGCCTCGCAGCATCCGCCGTTTCCGGTCGAGAAGCGCTACGTCGAGGAGATCAACGGCATCAGGATGGAGACCTATGTCGACTGGCTGCTGCTGCCCTCGATCATCACCATGACCGGCCTGCCCTGCGTCTCCATCCCCTGCGGCTTCACCAGATCGGGCCTGCCGATCGGCCTGCAGCTGATCGGCCCGCCGCGCGGCGAGGCCAGGCTGCTCTCCGCCGCGCATCTGGTCGAGGAGCTGCTGGGCTACGCGCCTTCCGTGCCGATCGATCCGATTATCAAGCACTAGGACAGGTTAGCCGTCCCAACTCCGTCATCCTGAGCGAAGCGAAGGATTTTGCATCAACGCGAACGTCATCTCTGGCGAGCAGCAGCGCCTGAAGCGACAAGATGCTTCGCTGCGCTCAGCATGACGGAAGAGGGAGGGGCGGTCAGACGCCTTCCTCGACCAGCGTCTCCCTCAGCGCGCCGGGCGCCAGCAGGCGGGAGCCGACATTGACCATCGAGGCGTTGATGGTCGGCGGCGACACCGAATAGGCGCGCACGTCGCGATAGTAGCGTTCCAGCGGCGCGGAGCGCAGCATGCCGCGCCCGCCGGCCAGCTCCAGCGCCTCGCTGGTGATGCCGAGCGACGCCTCGATCACCGCGCAATGGGTCAGGGCGGCGAAGCTGGCGCATTCGTCCGGAT
>JBFWZG010000207.1:0-4049 GCA_050185515.1 Reyranellaceae bacterium | reverse complement strand
CGCTTCCGCGTCGAGATGCCGTCGCCTGTCGATCGCGAGATCGACACTGATTCCGACGGCACCAGAATGACTGACTACACACACTGGTTTGCCGAGATTGACAGCTTCAGCCTGACGATCACCGACTATCCGGACGACATTGTGGGGGAGCCCGACTCCGAGGCCGAGATCGCGACCGAACTGGAGGCGGTTCGGGATGCGCTGGCGGCGTCCTTTCCCGATGGCCGCATTGTCGCGGAGGCGTCGCTTCGGCGAGATGGATATCGGGGGCTCGCCTTCACGATCCGGTATGGCGGCGGCCGGTTTTATCGATCGCTGCTGTTCGTCGGACCCGGCGAATCGCTTGTCAGCCTTGCGGTGGACATCGACGGCGACCATCAGGCCGATCCGTCGATCGAGCGATTCTTCGCTTCCTTCGCGATTCTGCGAAAATGACTGGCCGTTCGTTCTCGCTGTCGCGCCGCGCCCGGGACGTAGTATAAGGTCGAAAAAAGCCTTGGGGACGATGGCATCATGAAGAAGCAGAGGCGGACGCGGGCGCAGAAAGCGGCCGAAAACCGGCGCAATCTGATGCGCGCGGCGTCGGAGATCGTGGGTGAGTACGGCTATGCCGAGGCTTCGGTGTCGCGGATCGTCGAGCGCGCCGGGCTGGCCCAGGGCACCTTCTATCTGTACTTCGATTCGCGGCAGGACCTGTTCGATCGGCTGCTGCCGGAAGTCGGCGCCGAGGCTCTGACCTTCATCCGCGACCGTATCGGCGAGGTGCCGGACTTCATGACGATGGAGGAGAAGGGCATGCACGCCTTCTTCGACTATGTCGTCGAGAACCCCAACTATCTGCGGATCTTCACCGAGGCCGAGGTCGCCGCCCCCGTCGCCTACGCGAAATACACCTCAGACCGGTTCGGCCGCTTTCTCGATCGGATCACCGCTGCCTGGCGCAAGGGCGAGGTCGAGGGCTACTCCCAGCGCGAACTGGCGGTGCTGACGCAGATCATGCTGGCCTCGCGCACCTATCTCTACCAGTACTACGTCAAGACACCCAAGGGCGTGAAGCGCGTGCCGCGCTGGGTGATAGATGCCTACGTGAAGTTCATTCGCCGCGGCATCGGCGCCGACGGGTCGCGCCGTATCGCCAAGCCCGTGAAGAAGGGACCGGCGCCGAAGCGTTCGACGCCGCGCCTGCGCAAGCGCCCGACCGACTGAGCCTATCCCTCAGCGTCCCAGAGCGGCGCCGATCGCCGCTTCCGCCCGCTGCAACGCCGGCACGAAACGTTCCTCGAGCGCCCGGTCGCTGAAGCGCGCCGTCGGCATGGTCAGGCTGAGCCCGGCGCGCACCGCGCCGTCGCGATCGGCCAGCGGCACGGCGACGGCACACACGCCTTCGCGCCATTCGCCGCGATTGACCGCATAGCCGAGCCGCCGCACTTTCGCCAGCTCGCTGTCGAACGCCGCGCGGTCCGTTACCGTATCGAGCGTGAAGCGCCGCGGCGCCTGCTCGAACAGCGCGTCGATGGTCGACGCGCCGGCATGCGCCAGCACGATCTTGCCGAGTGCGGAGCAATGGGCAGGCGCGCGCTGGCCGACATAGGTGTCGACCCGCACCGGCTGTGCGCATTCCACCTTCTCGACGATCACGACGCCGTCGCCTTCGAGCACGGCAAGATGGGGGCTTTCGTTGACCTCCCGCGCCAGCGCCTGCATTGGCGGCAGCGCCACCTCGCGCAGGCTCAATCGGCCGACCGCCCGGGCGCCGAGTTCCCAGCTGCGCAACGTCAGCCGGTACCGGTTGTTATGGGGCAGCTTCTGCACGTAGCCGCGCATTGCCAGCGTCGCCAGAATGCGAAAGAGGGTGGCGTTCGACGCGTTCAGCCGGCGCGCCAGTTCGGTCAGGCTGGCGTCCTCGACTTCGGCCAGCGCTTCGAGCGCATCGAGCCCCTTGCCGAGCGTCGCCGTAAAATAGGGCGGCTTTGTCTCGGGCTTGGGTTTTATTCGCACCATTGGCCGCTTCCTTGACGCTGATGACACACGAGGTTAAAAAGCCTAACAGAAAATGAAAATCATTTTCAATGAATGAAAACAGTGATGGGAAAGGATCGCCAATGACTTCGGTGCTATCGCCCCAGCAACTGCGCCAGTACGAGCAGGATGGCCTGGTTTTCGTGCGCGGCCTGTTCGACGCGCAGGAGGTCGATCTGCTGCGCCGCGCCATGGAGGAGGATCCGGCGATCCGCGACCACACCATCGGGCGGCCGGATGCCGACGGCAGGATCACGCGCATCTCGCTGTGGAACCGCGCCGGCGACAGCGTCTATGGGCTGGCGGCGCGCTGCGATCGCATGGTCGATACCGCCGAGGCGTTGATCGGCGAGGAGGTCTACCACTACCAGTCGAAGCTGACCGCCAAGGAACCGTTCACCGGCGGCGCCTGGGAATGGCATCAGGATTACGGCTACTGGTACTACAATGGATGCCTGCGTCCCGACATGTTCTCTTGCATGATCGCGCTCGACCGCAGCGATCGCAACAATGGCTGCCTGCAGATCGTCAAGGGTTCGCACAAGCTCGGCCGCATCGACCACGTGCCGGTGTCGGACAAGCAGAATGCCGCCGATCCCGAACGGATGAAGCACATTCTGGAGAAGCACGAGCTGGTCTATTGCGAACTCGATCCCGGCGACGCGGTGTTCTTCCATGCCAACGCGTTGCACCGCTCCGATCAGAACCGTTCGCCCAACCGGCGCTGGACCTTGCTGATCTGCTACAATGCCGCCAGCAACGATGCCTATGTGCGCGAGGACGACCGGTCCTACGTCAAGCTCGACCGCGTCGACGACGGCGCCATCAAACGGGCAGGACTTAAGTTCTCGACCGGCGATCTCGAGCATTTCGCCAGCAAGCCCTTCGTGCCCGATGTGGGACGGGCGGCAGCCGGCGATTAGTCAGCCTTACGCCAGCGGTCCCAGCCCGACCAGGCCCAGCCGGATGCGGCGGTTGTGGCGGCCCTTGTTGTCGATCTTCAGGATCTTGATGGCGCGCGAATTGCCGGTGTTGGCCAGATGCGTGCCGCCGCAGGCCTGCCGGTCCAGCTCCTCGATATCGACGATGCGGATCAGCCCGTCCGAGCTGGGCGGCGGGGCGACGGAGCGGCTGCGGATCAGGCCGGGCGTCGATTGCGCCTCTTCCTGCGTGACGTAGACGCAATTCACTTTAAGGTCTTGGCGCATGACGTCGTTGATCGGCGCTTCCAGGGCGCGGAGCTTGTCGTTGTCGGCCTGCGGCAGGTCGAAATCCATGCGCGCGGTGCCGTCATCGTTCATCTGCACGCCGGTGACCAGCGCGCCATCGAAATTCTGGAATACCAGCGCGTTGAGGATATGCGTGCCGGTGTGCATTTCGCGCATCATCTGGCGGAACTCGGCATCGGCTGCGACCTCCGCCATACCCGAGGCTTCGACCGGATCGGCCAGCACATGCCAGAGCTGGCCGCCGCTCGACTCCATCCCCACGACAGCGCTTTCGCCACCCGACCAGCGCAAGGTGCCACGATCGGCGAGTTGCCCGCCGCCGCCGGGATAAAGGGGCGACTGGGCGAGCCGAACGCGCCCGGGACGTGAGTCGAGAATCTCGGTTTCGAGGACAAACGTGTCGGGATGGTCGTGGCAGAAATAGCGCATGGCCGTGGCGCCTCGTCCCTGTTGAGTTCGTGTCGGGCGAGTATCGGCTGGCTGTCGCGCCGGCGTATTGGCGAAAATTGCGCTGTCAGGCGCTGTATGCGGCGCTTCTGTACTGGAGCGGCGTAATGCCGTAGGCGCGCTTGAAGTGCCGGGTCATGGCGCTCTGATCGTAGAACCCGGCACCGGTGGCGACGTCGGCCAGGGGACGGTTCGATTTCAGGCCGCGGCACGCCATCCTCAGACGTAACTGCGTCAGGTAGGCGTGAGGGCTAAGCCCGGTGCAGCGATTGAACAGCCCGATGAGCTGGAACCGGGTCAGGCCGAGCTCGGCCGACAGCGCGTCGAGAGCGAGCCCGTCTGCATAATCTTCGC
>JBFWZG010000206.1:0-4061 GCA_050185515.1 Reyranellaceae bacterium | reverse complement strand
AGATGTTCGTCGGCGTCGGCGCGTCGCGCGTGCGCGACATGTTCGAGCAGGCGAAGAAGAACGCGCCCTGCATCATCTTCATCGACGAAATCGACGCCGTCGGCCGCCATCGCGGCGCCGGCCTGGGTGGCGGCAACGACGAGCGCGAGCAGACGCTGAACCAGCTGCTGGTCGAGATGGACGGCTTCGAGGCCAACGAGGGCGTCATCCTGATCGCCGCCACCAACCGTCCCGACGTGCTCGATCCCGCGCTGCTGCGGCCGGGCCGCTTCGACCGCCAGGTCGTGGTGCCCAATCCGGACGTCGCCGGCCGCGAGAAGATCCTCAAGGTCCACATGCGCAAGGTGCCGCTGGCGCCCGACGTCGAGCCCCGGGTCATCGCCCGCGGCACGCCGGGCTTCTCCGGCGCCGACCTCGCCAATCTGGTCAACGAGGCCGCCCTGCGCGCCGCCCGCGCCGGCAAGCGGCTCGTCACCATGGTCGATTTCGAGGCCGCCAAGGACAAGGTCATGATGGGCGCCGAGCGCCGCTCCATGGTCATGACCGAGGAGGAGAAGGCGCTGACCGCCTATCACGAGGCCGGCCACGCGCTGATCATGCTGCACGCCAAGGGCCACGATCCGCTGCACAAGGTGACGATCATCCCGCGCGGCCGCGCGCTCGGCCTCACCATGTGGCTGCCCGAGCGCGACAAGCTCTCGCTGACCCGCACCGAGATCGAGGCCAAGCTGGCGTCGATGTTCGGCGGCCGTGTCGCCGAGGAACTGGTGTTCGGGCTGGAGAACGTCACCACCGGCGCCTCCGACGACATCCGGCAGGCGACCAATCTGGCGCGCCGCATGGTCACCGAGTTTGGCTTCTCCGACAAGCTGGGGCCGCTGCGCTACAGCGAGAACGAGGAGGAGGTGTTCCTCGGCCATTCGGTGACGCAGCGCAAGAACCTGTCCGACGCCACCGCGCACCTGATCGACCAGGAGATCCGCCGCTTCGTCGAGCAGGGCGAGCAGGCCGCCCGCCGCATCCTGACCGAGAACCTCGACGATCTGCACAAGGTCGCCAAGGCGCTGCTCGAGTACGAGACGCTGTCGGGCGAGGAGGTCAAGGGCCTGCTGCGCGGCGAACCGATCCGCCGCAACGAGGACGGCGACACGCCCGGTCCGCGCCGGCGCTCCTCGGTGCCGCCCACCGGCGCCGCGCCCAAGGCGCCGCCCGGCGGCTTCACCCCGGAGCCCGCGCCCGGCACTTGAGATGGAAAGGCCCCGAAAGGGGCCTTTCGTTTATCGTGCGCACATGAGCCTGTCCTTCGCCGGCCTGACCCTGGATCGCCCGCATCTGATGGGCATCCTCAACGTCACGCCCGATTCCTTTTCCGACGGCGGCCGTCATGCCGGCGATCCCGTCGCGGCCGGCCTGCGCCTGATGTCGCAGGGCGCCGCCATCGTCGATGTCGGCGGCGAGAGCACGCGGCCCGGCGCCACCCCCGTCGATCCGGCCGAGGAGCAGCGCCGCGTCCTGCCCGTCATCGCGGCCCTGGCCGGGCAGGGCGCGCTGGTCTCGGTCGACACCCGCCACGCCGCCACCATGCGCGCCGCCATCGCCGCTGGTGCGGCCATCGTCAACGACGTCTCCGGCCTGACCCACGATCCGCAATCGCTTGCCGTCGTCGCCGACAGCGACGCGTCCGTCGTGCTGATGCACATGCGCGGCACGCCCGCCGACATGGCGCGCCATACCGACTACGCCAACGTCGTCGAGGAGGTCGCCGTCTGGCTGGAACAGCGCATCGCGGCCTGCGAGCGCGCCGGCATCGCCCGCCATCGCCTCGCCGTCGATCCCGGCATCGGCTTCGCCAAGACCCATGCCCAGAGCCTCGAGATCCTGCGTCGCCTCGACCGCTTTATCGCGATCGGTCTGCCTGTGGTGATCGGCGCCTCGCGCAAGGGGTTCCTGAAATCGCTGGGCGGCGGCGACACGCCGGCCGATCGGCTGGGCGCCTCGCTGGCCGTAGCGCTGCATGCCGCTTCGGCCGGCGCCCGGATCCTGCGCGTCCACGACGTCGCCGACACCGCCCGCGCCCTGGCCGTGGCCTCGGCGCTGCGGGCGGAGTAGAGTGCGCGCCATGACACGGAAATACTTCGGCACCGACGGCGTGCGCGGCCGGGCCAATGCCGAACCGATGACGGCCGAGACGGCGCTGAAGCTCGGCATGGCGGCTGGGCTCGCGTTCGCGCGCGGCGACCATCGCCACCAGGTGGTGATCGGCAAGGACACGCGCCTGTCGGGCTACCTGCTCGAGCCGGCGCTGACGGCGGGCTTCGTCGCCATCGGCATGGACGTGGTGCTGCTCGGCCCGGTGCCGACGCCGGCGGTCTCCAT
This sequence comes from Reyranellaceae bacterium, assembly GCA_050185515.1. GTDB lineage: Bacteria > Pseudomonadota > Alphaproteobacteria > Reyranellales > JAQSWP01 > JAQSWP01. The sequence continues at coordinate 1,685 of JBFWZG010000206.1, read as the reverse complement.
GCTGACGCGCTCGCTGCGCGCCGATCTCGGGGTGATGATCTCCGCCTCGCACAATCCCTATCAGGACAACGGCATCAAGCTGTTCGGCCCCGACGGCTACAAGCTGTCGGACGACACCGAGGCCGAGATCGAGGCGCTGATGGCGGGCGACATCGAGCAGCGCCGCGCCGCGCCCGATGCGCTGGGCCGCGCCCGCCGCCTCTACGACGCGCTGGGCCGCTACGCCGAATTCGTCAAGACCGGCTTCCCGCGCGGCCTGCGGCTCGACGGGCTGAAGATCGTGGTCGATGGCGCCAACGGCGCGGCCTACAAGGTGGCGCCCGCAGTGCTCTGGGAACTGGGCGCGGAGATCGTGCCGCTCGGCGTGTCGCCCGACGGCTTCAACATCAACCGCGACTGCGGCTCGACCAGCCCGCAGGAAATGGCGCGGCAGGTCGTGGCGCACGGCGCCGATCTCGGCATCGCGCTGGACGGCGACGCCGACCGCCTCGTCATGGCCGACGAGACCGGCCGCCTGATCGACGGCGACCAGTTGATGGGCGTGATCGCCGATGCCTGGCGCGCCGACGGCAGGCTGCGCGGCGACTGCCTGGTCTCGACCGTGATGTCCAATCTCGGGCTCGAGCGCTTCCTCGCCAGCCGGGCGCTGAAACTGGTGCGCACCCAGGTGGGCGACCGCTACGTGCTCGAACGCATGCGGGCCGACGGCTGCAATCTCGGCGGCGAGCAATCGGGGCACATCATCATGTCCGACTACGCCACCACCGGCGACGGGCTGATGGCGGCGCTGCAGGCGCTGGCCGTGCTGGTGCAGGAGCGGCGGCCGGCTTCCGAGGTCTTCCGCGTCTTCGAACCGGTGCCGCAACTCTTGAAGAACGTGCGCGTGTCGGACATCGCCCTTGCCGCCGCAACCCTGGACAGCGATCCGGTGCGCCAGGCGATCGCCGCCGGCGAAAGCGCGCTCGACGGCAGGGGCCGCCTGCTGATCCGCCGCTCCGGCACCGAGCCGCTGATCCGCGTCATGGCCGAGGGCGACGACGAGGCTGTCGTGCGCCGCGTCGTCGACGACATCGCCGGCATCATCGCGCGCGCCGGCGCGGCGGCGGAGTAGCGATGAAGGGCCGCGTTCTCATCGTCGCCGGCTCCGATTCCGGCGGCGGCGCCGGCATCCAGGCCGACATCAAGACCGTGACGGCGCTGAACGGCTACGCCGCCACCGCCATCACCGCGCTGACGGCGCAGAACACGACCGGCGTGTTCGGCGTGCATGCCGTGCCGATCGATTTCATTCGCCAGCAGATCGACCTGGTGCTGGACGACATCGGCGCCGACGCCATCAAGACCGGCATGCTGCACAGCGCCGAGGTGATCGAGGCGGTGGCCGATGCCGTGACGGCCAAGGGACGGCGCATTCCGCTGGTGGTCGATCCGGTCATGGTCGCCAAGGGCGGCGCCTCGCTGCTCGATCCTGAGGCGACCGGCGCGCTGCGCCAGATCCTGCTGCCGCTGGCCACCATCGTCACGCCCAACGCGCCGGAAGCGGCGGCGCTGACGGGATTGCGGGTCGAGACGCCCGGCGATCTGGAACACGCCGCCGAGCGGCTGGCCGGCATGGGCCCGCGTGCGGTGCTGGTCAAGGGCGGCCATGTCGAGGGCCCGGTGGTGCAGGATTTCCTGTTCGCCGA
>JBFWZG010000205.1:0-4124 GCA_050185515.1 Reyranellaceae bacterium | reverse complement strand
GCCGCCGGCGTCACCGAGGCGTTCATCATGAACCTGCTGGCGCGCATGAACCGCGAACTGGCGGCGGATTTCGATCCCGAGCGCTTCCGCTACGTCGGCTTCTACAACGAGGCGATGGGCCGGGTGGAGATCTACATCGAATCGCTGCAGGACCAGACAGTGACCGTCGCCGGCGAGCGCTTCCGCTTCCGCAAGGGCGAGCGCCTGCATTCGGAATATTCCTGCAAGTACGACATCGAGGGCTTCCAGGCGCTGGCGCGCGAGGCGGGCTTCGACCCGCAGGCGTGGTGGACCGACGACGAGGCTCTGTTCTCGATCCACTACCTGGCGGCGCCGAGCGCCTGAACAGGTCCTAGCGCGGCCAGACCGCCCGGGCGCGGCGGCGGCGCAGCAGCAGCGGCACCAGCGCGCAGAGCAGCGCGAAGACGGCCATCGCCAGCGCATAGCGCCAGTAGGCGTAGGTGATCACCATCGCCGTCGCCCAGGACGAGAACACGCCAAACGAGAAAATCTGGTTGAACACCAGGCAGAACAGCCGCCATGCGGCGTGGCGCGCCAGCCAGATGGCGATGAAGGTGTAGACGTAGACGAACACCGTCACGAAATAGAGGACCAGGTTGCCCTCGCTCAGGGGGTTGAGCTGGTCGACCAGGCGGAAGGCGGCATCCATGCGCCGATGATAGGGGCTGGGCCGCCCGGCCGCCAGTCACCGACCGCAACGGCAGCCTGCCGCCGGCGTTCGCCTGCACCGCCCCGAATTTCACGGCCGAAAGGGCCGCGATCGACCGTCTCGAGGCACTCGCCTGCCAGGACGGCCGGAGGGCGCCACCGATCTGCGCGCCGGCGCCCTCATCATCCCGCCCGCCAGCGGCCTGACGCCGCCGCGGGCGAAGTAGCCCTACTTCACCAGCGCGCCGTAGACCATGTCGCGCAGCTTTGCGCGGTAGTACACGCGCTGCTTGGGCGATTGCATCATGAAGACGACGAACATGTCCTGCGTCGGGTCGACCCAGAAATAGGTGCCGCCGGCGCCGCCCCAGTAATAGTCGCCCTCGCTGCCGCTGTACGGTGCGACGCCATCGGACAGGCGCACGGCGAAGCCGAGGCCGAAGCCGTAGCCGGCGCCCGGCAGATAGTACGGGCCGGGCTTGATCAGGCTGCCGAGGTGATCGACCGTCATGTAGCGCACCGTCTGCGGCGACAGGTAGCGCTTGCCGTCGAGGCTGCCGCCGTTGAGCAGCATCTGCAGGAAGCGCGCGTAGTCGGCGGCCGTGCCGACCATGCCGCCGCCGCCCGACTTCCACTTGTTGGCGACGCGCGGATCGAAGAATTCGACCCCGCCGCCAAGGCTGCGATCGCCCGCGAAGGGTTCGGCGACGCGCTTGAAGTCGGCCTCCTTCTCGACATGGAAGGCCGTGTCCTTCATGCCGAGCGGACCGATGATGCGCTCCTTGAGAAAGACATCGAGCTTCTTGCCGGATACGGCCTCGACCACCGCGCCGAGAACGTCGGTCGAGTGGCTGTAATCCCAGGTCGTTCCCGGTTCGAAATGCAGCGGCAGTTTGGCCAGACGCTCAACATGCTCGGCATTGTCGAACTCGCCTTCGAACAGATTGGCATCGCTATAGGCCTTCTTGACGAGGGTCGAGCCGAAGAAACCGTAGGTGATGCCCGACGTGTGGCGCAGCAGATCCTGCACCGTCATGGGACGGCGCGCCGGCGCGGTCTCCAGCATCGGTTTGCCGTCGGCGCCGGTCTTTTCGGATCCGACCTGCAGATCCTTCAGCGCGGGGAGGTACTTGGCCACCGGATCGGCCAGCGACAGGCGGCCCTCTTCCATCAACATCATCGCCGCGACGGACGTCAGCGGCTTGGTCATCGAGTAAATGCGGAAGATGGCGTCCTTGGGCATCGGAGCCTTGGTCTGGGGATCGAGCGCGCCGTAGGTCTCGAACAGCACGGTCTTGCCCTTGCGCTGCACCAGCAGAACCGCACCGGGCAGCTGGCCCTTGGCGACATCGTTCTGCAGGGTGGTCGAAATGAGCGCCAGTCGCTCGGACGAGAACCCCTGTTTGTCCGCGGTATTCTGCGCCGCTGCCGATCCCAGCGCTGCGACAAAAAGACCGAAAAGCAGGGCACCAAGGCCAAGTTTTTTCCCAATCACTGCAGTTCCTCCCGAATATGCGCCGGTTTCATGCGGCGGCGTTGCTTTTCATATATTGAAACAGTCCCGTAGTTCGCGACAACGGCCATTTGCGGCTGCGACCAGCGCGTTTGCAAGCCAGCGGAACCTGCTTCATCCTCGGCCGGCGTTCAGATTTAGCCGGACGACGGCGTAAAGAAATATTTGCCCTTTTCATATGCTTGATGAGTTTTCGTTTCGATTGTCCGGCATGACTGCACCCGAGGCCGCCGAGAACGACGAGGCGCTGGTGGTGCAGTACGTCCTCGAGGAGCTGCCGCCCGAACTGCGGCACGCCTTCGATACGCGTCTGCTCGTCGAACCCGAACTCGCTCTCAAGGTGCGGGCGCGGCGCAAGGAACTGGCGCGTCTGGCCGAAACGCTTGCCACGGTCGAACCCGGCAACTGCACCTGGCGACGTTTCGAAGGAGCACTAGAACGAAAGCCCGTGCCGGCGCGCCCGGCACTGCAGCCCGGCGGCGGCGCTGCAGGAGATTCCTGTCCGGAACGGAATCGCTAGGCGCCGCGTCGCCTGCGGGCATTGCCGCCTTCGCGGCCGATACCTGCAATCTCAGATTCACAACCTTTCCGACCCCGCGCAGCGGGGAACCGGCCGCTCATCCCACGCGTTGATTTCCGACGCAAACGGCGAAGCGGGAAGGAATGCTATGCGAAGCACGCAGCCGAAATTGATTGCCGGCTGTCTGGCGCTGGCTCTGGTGGCGCCGACGGCTTTGGCGCAGGGCACAGGAGTTTCCCCTACAAGACCGATACCGCCGCAAACCAACCAGACGCCGGGGCTGGAAGCGCCGGCGGAAAAGCGCTCCTACGAAGCTGTCAACCGCGCCACCACCATCCACAGCGACGATCTGATCGGCGCCAAGGTGCGCAACGAACGCGACGAAACGATAGGCACCATCGCAGCGCTGCTGATATCGACCGATGCCCGGGTCGAGGGCGTGGTGCTGGATGTCGGCGGATTTCTGGGCATCGGCGCGCGCCAGGTCGTTGTGCCGATGGCACGGCTGAGCATGAACGGCGCAGACGTTCGCCTGCAGGAAGGAAACCGCGACAGCCTGCGCAGTCTGCCGCCCTACCAGCGCAGCCGCGACCGCCGCTAGAGGAGCTTCAAGACGCTATCCCGTCTGACGGGCACCCAGCATGGCCAGAGCCAAAATCGCGTAACGGTCGGCGATCTGTTCGGGCGTGGCCGGACCGCCGGGACGATACCAGTTGGCGACCGCAGTACACATCGTCATCACCGCCAGCCCGGCCTCTCGCGGGTGCTTGCAGGTCAAGACGCCCTGCTTCAACCCTAGGGCGATGGCATCGTTGAACTCGGCGCTCACCTTGTCGCGCAGAGCGATGACATGCGCCAGATCGTCAGCCCGCAGGCTGCGGAGTTCGGAATTGCCGACGAATGCTTCCTCCCGCCGCTCGGTATGGAATCGCACATAGGCCCGCACTAGCGCGGCGAGCAGCGCCGCCGCGTCCTGCCGCCGCCCGATGCCGGCCCGCGCCTGTTCGAGGACGGCCAGCAGATCCTCGGTCACCCGGGTCATGATCGCCCGCAGCAGCGCCGCCTTGGACGGGAAGTGATAGTAGATGGCGGCGATCGAGGTGCCGGCGCGAGCGGCGATGTCACGCATCGAGGTGCCGTGGAAGCCCTGCTCGACAAAGCAGTTCAGCGCCACGAGCAGCACCGCCTCCTGGCTCGCGGACGCGCTCTCGGCGCGCGCCCGTGCCGGACGGACCGGCGCGTTCATTCGGCCGCCTGGCGCTGCGGCTGGCGCACGCCGGTGCCGTGCCGCAGCAGCAGACCCGAATGGCGACCGGTCTGCTGGTCGTTCTCGATCGTCACTTCGCCATTGACCAGCACGTAGCGGTAGCCGCTGGCGCGCTGGATGCGGCGCCATTCGCCGCCCGGCAGATCATGCGCGAT
>JBFWZG010000204.1:0-4178 GCA_050185515.1 Reyranellaceae bacterium | reverse complement strand
AGGGCACGCTGGTGCAATGGCTGGCCGAAGGTCTGCTGATCGTCGGCTGGGTCGGCATGTGGCGGCCGCTCGAGGCGGTGCTGTACGACTGGTGGCCGACGCGCCGGCGCCAGCGCGTGTTCGCCCGTCTTGCGGCCGTGCCCGTGGAGATCAGGACGGCGCAGGCCGCTCAATAGCCATGCTCCGACGAGTTCGCCAGACGCCGGTCAGAACGGCGCGTCGCCCCGCACCGTGGTGCGCTGCATGCGACGGATATGGGGCTGCGGCACGACCGACCCAACCGCGCGGTGGTTGGTGCAGCGATTGTCCCACAGCATCAGGTCTCCCGCCCGCCACCGATGGCGATATCCGCCGCCCAGCCGCGCCTGATGATCGAACAGCTCGTCGAGCAGGTTGTCGCCTTCGGCCTTGGGCAGGTTCTCGATGCCGATGGTAAAGCGGATCGACACGTAGAGCGCCTTGCGGCGCGTCACCGGGTGGGTGCGGACCAGCGGATGGCTGACTGGCGGGGTGCGCGCCTTCAGGTCGGCCGAATGCTTGTCGCGGAACCGCGTGTCGGACGGCGGCAGGCGCGGATTGGAATCCTGGTCGAACACGTGGACGGCCCGCAATCCGTCGAGCCGCTTGCGCGTCTCCGCCGGCAGAGTCTCGTAGGCGTGGTACATGCTGGCCCATTCCGTGTCCTGGTGGACCGAAGGATCGTCGGGCACGCGAATGGCATAGAGCAAGGAACCAAGGCTCGGCTCGCGCACGAAGGACAGATCGGAATGCCAGTCGATACCGCCATCGGCGATCGACACGCGCGAGCCGTCCGGCTTCAGCTCGTTGGTCAGCACAAGGATTTCCGGATGGCCCGGCAGCAAATACTGCTTGGCCGGGTGAATCTCAAGCTCGCCGAAACGACGGGAGAAAGCGATGTGCTGGTCCTCCGCGAGCTTCTGGTCGCGGAACAGGAGTATCTGGTACTTGTGAAATCCGTCGCGCACGGCCGAAAACATGGCGTCGCTGAGCGGTTGCGACAGATCCACACCCACGACCTGAGCGCCGATCGACGGCGACAGCGGTTCGAATGCCAGCGACATGTCGGTCTCCTTCAGTTGCGCTTCGCTGCTTCTAGATCCCGGCGGCGGCGGAAATTGCGCCGGTCGAGTTCATTCCCTCGGCCATGGCGGCCGCGACCTTTTCGTGCTGGCGTTCGCGCCAGGCGGCGTCAGCCCGCCGCTCGTCGTTGACCGCGACTTCCAGCATCAGCCGGGCGGGCGCGGCCAGCACCATGACCCGGTCGGCCATCTCGAGCGCGTCGTCGATGCGATGGGTGATCAGGACACAGGTCTTGCCCAGCCGGCGCACCAGCGCGGAAAAGTCGGCGCGCAAGGCTGCCGAGGTCACGTGATCGAGTTGGCTGAAGCTCTCGTCCAGCAACACCAGTTCGGGGTCGACCGCCAATGCCCGTGCCAGGGAGACGCGCTGACGCATGCCGCCCGACAGCTGATGCGGGTACTTGGCGGTGTTCTCTTCGCCGAAGATCTTCACGTTCTCCAGCCATTGCACGGCGCGGCGGCGGCGTTCAGGGGCCGGGACGCCCAGAATCTGCAGACCGAGCTCGACGTTGCCGCAGGCCGTGCGCCACGGCAGCAGCCGATCGGTCTGGAAGCTCACCGCAAGACGTCCCCGCAGGTCCCGGAAGCGCCGATACGGATCCATGCCGTCGACGGCGACGCTGCCGGCGTCGGGCGGCATCACGCCCATCATCATGTGCAGCGCGGTGCTCTTGCCGGCGCCGGTGCGGCCGACCAGGGCCACGATCTCGCCTCGCCTTACGGCGAAGCTGAGGTTCTCGACCGCCGGGTTGCCGTTGAAGCGCTTCGTGACGCCATCGAGACGGATCAGTTCGTCGGCGCGGGCGGCGGTCATCGAACCACGACCTCTGGCCGCCAGCGCAGCAGCAGCCTTTCGGCGCCGGCGACCAGCGCCTGCAAGGAGAGGTTCAGCACCACCAGCAGAACGGTCCAGGCGATGACCTGGTCCATATGGAAGTTGTTCTGCGCCAGTCCCATGCGCGCGCCCATGCCGATATTGGAGCTGAGAAGCTCGGCGAACACCGTCATGCGCGCGGCGTAGCCAATGATCGATTTGGTCGTCATCAGCACGTAGGGCACGATATGCGGCACGATCAGGTACAGGAAGACGTGCAGCCTGGTCGGGCGGAAGGTCTCGACCATCTCGACCAGATCGGTGGAGAGCGCGCGAATTCCGTCGTAGATGTTGAGCGCATAGAACGGGATCAGGATCATCGCCAGGATGAAGAAGATCCGCGTTTCGGCGTCCTTGAACCAGAAGATGGCGAACAGCATCCAGGACAGCGCCGGAATGCCCGTGTTTATGACGACGAGCGACTTCAGATAGGGCTGCAGCGGCCGGATCATCGCCATCGCCGCACCGATCAGGCAGCCCGCCACCATGGCGAAACCGACCGCATAGAACAGCCGCAGCAGCGTTATCAGGATATCGCCGAACTGGCTGCCGAGGATCGTGCCGGTGGCGCTGGCCGTCTCCGACGGCGACGGCATAACGTAGTTCGGCGCGAACTGGCTCCAGATCTGCATGCCGCCGACGATGAGTGCGATGACGACGGCGTTGGCCCACAGGTCGCGCCTGATAAGGGACGCCGTGCTGCGCCCGGCGCCGGGCGCAGCCGCCGCATCCGGTGCGGAGCGCAGCACGTCGGTCATGGCTCAGCCGACGTAGAAGTCGCTGTCGAGCTTGCCCGGCAAGGCGCCGGTTTCCGTCAGCAGGTCGGCGAAGAACTGCATGTCGTCCCGGTTCTTCTGGGCTCGCGAGGGCCGCAGTTCGAGCTTCAGGCGTCCGGAGTCGAGCGCGTCCTTCATGATCGCCGGATCAAGATCCTGAACCTTGCCCATCTCGGCGAACTCGCCGGGATTGGCCGCGATATGCGCGAACAGCTCGCGGTAGACGTCTTCCAGGCGCCGCGCGACGTCGGGATTCTTGTCGAGAGCGGATTTCTGGATTGAAAGCGCGAAATACGGCCCTTCGCGACCGACATGCTTCTTCAGATAGTCGTTGATAGTGACCATAACGCGCGAGCCGGGAATCTTGCGCAGGCCGGTCGCCAGGCCTGGCTCCCAGACCAGGGTCGCGTCGGCGCGGTCGGCGGCCACCAGCGTGATGCCGGCATTGATGTTTTGGATGTTCTGCACCGGCACGTCGGTGCCGAGTTCGATGCCGGAGAACTTCTTCAGGGTCGCCTTCGTCAGCGAGTAGAGGCCACCCCCCTGCAGTGCGGCGACGGAGTGGCCTTTGAGATCCTCGACCGTCTTGGGGCCGTCGGGACCGACGAGGAATCCGGCCATGCTGTAGGTCGACACGGAGCCGAGCAGGCGGATCGGCGCGCCCTTGATGTACTGCGCAGCGAAGAAGTCCCAGGCGCCCATCGCCACATCGATCCGGCCGGCGATGTAGTCGGCGTAGTAGATCGACAGGGTGGGATAGAATTTGGTTTCGACCTCCACGCCGTGCTTCTTGTCGTAACCCTGGTTCTTCATCAGCGTCGTCGCCATCAGAGACCAGCCATTCGACATGCCGCCGAGCGAGACCTTGGCCGGATCGGCAGCACGAACGATGGTCGGCGCGCCAAGCGGCGCGGCGACGGCGAGGGCGCCAACGGCGCCGGCGGCGAGGAGGGAGCGTCGGGACAGTTTCGTATTCATGGGCGGCACCTTTCTGGTCGGTGGGGCCAAGATCTGAAAAACGTAAATGTTCGAAAAAAGAACAAAAGTTCTTTATGCGTCTATGCTGATAATTTCGGGCGCGGGAGTCAACCCGCTTGTTCGTTCGCTCCGGGCACACATGGATTCGACGGGGTGTACGCGCGACGCGCGACGGCGGCTTGGGGCCGGGGCATAATGCGGCCAGCAGAAAGCCCACGATGACTCTGACCCGCTACGCCCTCTGGCTCTTCATCCTGACCCTGACCGGCTATCTGATGATCGTTGGCAAGAACCTGTTGCAGCCCTTGGTGCTGGCGATCGTCTTCTGGTACCTGATCGACACGTTGGCCGAGTTCTACAAGCGCCTGCGCATCGGCAGCTTTGTCCTGCCGCGCTCGGTGGCCCTGACGGCCGCCATCCTGAGCTTCGGCACGCTGGTCTGGGTGCTGG
>JBFWZG010000203.1:0-4224 GCA_050185515.1 Reyranellaceae bacterium | reverse complement strand
GTTGTCCGGCGCCTCCTCCCATACCGCCGGCGCGCCTTCGGCGGCGGCGGCGCGCACGTCGGTCACCGCAGGCAGCGGATCGTAGTCGACGAAGATCGCCTCGGCCGCGTCGCGCGCCTGCGCCAGGGTCCGCGCCACCACCAGCGCCACCGGCTCGCCGACGAACTTCACCCGCTCGCGCGCCAGCACCGGCCGGAACGGCTCGACGTAGCGTTTGCCGTCGCGTCCGGTCATCTCCACCGGGCAGGCCAGCGGCCCCAGTTCCGCCAGATCGGCGCCGGTCCAGACGCCGGCCACGCCGTCCATCGTCCGCGCCGCCTCGACGTCGACGGATAGGATCGCGGCATGCGCCATGGGCGAGCGCAGCACATGGGCGTGCAGCGCGTCCTTCGGCGCCAGGTCCGCCGTGTAGCGCCCGGCGCCGGTCAGGAACCTGCGGTCCTCCAGCCGGCGGATTTTGTCTTGCGGAACGGCCATGCGCGCTGCCATCGCTTTCGATTGAACCCGGGTGTCTGCCGGCCGACAATAACGCAAAGCGCCGGCCGATGCAGGCGCTGCGGAGGAAACCATGTCCCAGCCCGCCACATTGACGAACCCCGCCGAAGAGGTGCTCTACGACCTCGCCGACCACGTCGCCACCATCACGCTCAACGCGCCGCAGCGCATGAACACCATCTCCGGCCCCATGCTGGGCGCGCTGACGCAATGCCTGCAGCGCGCCAGCGACGATCCGGAGGTGCGGGTCGTGATCCTGACCGGCACCGGCCGCGCCTTCTGCGCCGGGCTCAACCTCGAGGCGCAGCGCGAGGGCCGGGACACGATTTCGGTCGGCTCCGGCGTCACCCGCACCAATATCGACCTGCGCAACACCCCGCCCACCGTCCTGCACGCCATGGACACGCCGGTCATCTGCGCGCTCAACGGCTCGGCCGCCGGCTACGGCATGGACCTGGCGCTGGGCTGCGACATCCGCGTCATGGCGCGCTCGGCCAAGATGGCCGCCGCCTTCGTCAAGCGCGGCGTGGTGCCCGAATCGGGCGGCACCTGGCATCTGCCGCGCCTGCTCGGCTGGGCGAAGGCGGCCGAGCTGATCTTCACCGGCCGCACGCTGGACGCCGCGCAGTCGCTCGAACTCGGCCTGGTGTCCGAGATCGCCGACGATGCCGCCGTGCTGCATCGCGCCCGCCAGATCGCCGCCGAGATCGCCGCCAACGCGCCGCTCGCCGTGCAGGCCGCCAAGCGCATGATGCGCATGGGCTGGAACGAGCCGTTCAACGAGCATGTTCATCACGTCTTCCTGCAGCTGCTGCCGCTGATGCAGACCGAGGATTTCCGCGAGGGCATCGGCGCCTTCCTCGAGAAGCGTCCGCCTTCCTTCACGGGCAAATAGCCGGTCGGCCCGCGATCTTCGGCGGTCAGGGCTTCGCAATCGTCATGCCTGCCGCGCCGATTCCGAGTCAGTGTTCCAGTCCCAACCGATGGAGCAAGCCATGCGCGCCAAGTACTACGAAGACGCCCCCGAGGGGGTGAAGATCCAGCGCAGCCTCAGCGCCTATCTGGCGGCCTCGCCGCTGGGCAAGGCGATGGTCGAGCTGGTCTATCTGCGCGTGTCGCAGATCAACGGCTGCGCCTACTGCCTCGACATGCATTCGACCGCCCTGCGGGCGCTGAAGTTCGACCAGCGCAAGATGGACGTGCTGGCCGGCTGGCGCGAGGCGGCTCCCCTGTTCGACGAGCGCGAGCGCATCGCGCTGGAGATCGTCGAGGCGCTGGTGCCGGTCTGCCGCGACGGCATTCCCGACGAGCTCTATGCGCGCGCCAGCAAGGCATTCACGCCGCGCGACCTCACCGACCTGATCTTCGCCGTCGGCCTGATGAGCTCGTGGAACCGCATCGCCATCGCCTTCCACGCCGACCTGCCCAACCGCAAGCCGGCCCAGGCTGCGGAATAGGCGGCGGCGGAATAGGCGGCGAAAGGTCGCCTGCCACGCCCTTCCCTCATCCTGAGGAGCGAGCGCCAGCGAGCGTCTCGAAGGATCGGCAACGCGGAAGATGGATCGTGTCCTTCGAGACGCGCCGCCCGCGGCGGCGCTCCTCAGGACGAGGGGAGTGTTGCCGGCGACCCCCTCTCGGCTAACATGACGCGATGATCCTCATCACCGGCGCCATCCTCGCCCGCCCCGAGAGCTTCGACGAGCTGCGCCTTCTGTGCGTCGCGCACAGCGTGCGCTCGCGCACCGAGGATGGCTGCCTTCATCACGCCGTGCATGTCGACGCGGAGAACCCGCTGCGGCTGGTGTTCGTCGAGCTGTGGCGCGATCGGGCGGCCGTGGCGGCGCATTTCGCCGACCAGGACGCGCGCGCCTTCGTCAAGGCGGCGCGGGCGCTGGCCGCGGACACCACGCGCATGGCGATATACGAGGGCCGGGACATCACGGCCGAGCTGCTCGGCCGCTGAGCCGAGGCGCTACGGCGTCAGCGCCACGCGGCCCTTGGCGCTGCGGCCCAGCACCGCCGCGTAGGCCTTCAGCCATTCGTCGAGCTTGAAGGTCTGCGTCGGGCTCAGTCTGATGGCGCCGCTTTCGGTCCAGTCGTGCAGCCGGTCCATCACCGCCTTGACCTTGGGGAACTCGCGCTCGCGCACGTCGTCGGGGCTCCAGCCGATGTAGTAGCCCCAGTTGAAGCCGGTGACGATCAGGTTCTTGACCAGCAATATGTTGGCCGGGATCTGCGGGATGCGGCCCGAAGCGAAGCCGATCGGCGCGATGCGCGCTTCCGGCGCCATGCAGCGCAGCGACAGGTCGAACACGTCGCCGCCCACCGGGTCGAACACGGCGTCGACGCCGCGGCCCTTGGTGATGTCGAGCACGGCGGCGCGGAAATCGTCCTTGCGATAGTCGATGCCGTGATCGGCGCCGTGCTCCAGCGCGAAGGCGACCTTCTCCGGTCCCCCGGCCGTGGCGATCACCGTCGCGCCCAGCGCCTTGCCGATCTCGCAGGCGCCCATGCCGACGCCGCCCGCCGCGCCATGCACCAGCAGCGTCTGCCCCGCCTGCACGTGCAGCAGATGCGGCCACAGCAGGGCGGCGGCCGAGGTCGGGTACGACGTCGCCAGGCCGATGCCGGTGGCGAAGTCGATCTTCGAGGGCAGCGCGTAGGTGTTGACCTCGCGCGCCAGGGTCTGCTCGGCCATGCCGCCCCAGTCGACGCAGGCCAGCACGCGATCTCCGGCCTTGAAGCGCGTCACCGCGCTGCCGATTTCCAGCACCACGCCGGTGATCTCGGTGCCGGGCGTGAAGGGGAAGGGCGGCTTGCGCTGGTACTTGCCGGCGATCACCAGCGAGGAGGCGAAGGAGACGCCCGCCGCCTTGACCTCGATGCGCAGCTGGTCCGGCTTCAGCGCCGGCAGTTGCACGTCCTCGATCTTCAGATCCTCGGGCGTTCCCCATTTCCGGCACACGATGGCGCGCATGTCTTCCCCGCTCGGTCGATTGTCTGGCGTATCACCTAGCGGATTCCCGCCGCCAGCGGCAAGGCCTGACGCTGCGCCAGCGCCGGCAGCGCAACGTCGAGCCGCTCTGCGAGACGGTGCAGGTGGCAGGTCGGCACGGCCGGGAACAGATGGTGCTCGACATGCAGGAACATGTTGTAGCTGAGAATGTTCGCCCGCCGCCCGCGTTGCGTGCGCGCCGGATAGAGATGGCCCGCGCTGTGGTGATGCACCGACCAGACGCAGAAGAAGGCGGTGAACAGATGGCCGACCGCCATGACGGCGACGTGGTACTGCAGCGCCTTCCAGTCGAAGACGAACAGAACCAGGCCGATCCAGGCAACGTTGAGCGCCAGCTCGGCCGCGACGAACAGTTTCATCGACCGCCGGCCGTGGCGCAGCGCGTTGAGCGCCAGCATCGGCTGGAACAGAAGGCCGAGCGCCAGCGCCCCCAGCCCGCTCATGCGCGCGCTGGCGCCCTCGATGTCCTGCTCGCGCAGCATGTATTTGTGGTGCCGCAGGTGGTTGAACTTCACGGCATGGTTCGACCACAGCATGACGAGGCTGAGCCACAGCAGGATGGCATCGTCGCCGCGCCGTCCGACGCCGACCAGATTGTGCTGCGCGTTGTGCGACAGGCGCAGGCAGGTGAGAAAACACATGAAGGAGCAGGGCGCCGCCGCCCAGAACCAGCCGCGATCGGCGAAGACCAGCGACGCCGCCAGCCACGGCGC
>JBFWZG010000202.1:0-4266 GCA_050185515.1 Reyranellaceae bacterium | reverse complement strand
CAGGACGACGAAGACCGGGCAGGCGACGGCGAACTCGGTGATCACGCCTCCCCGGCGGTCGCCGAACAGGCGCCGGATCGATGCTGGAATGCGGAGATGCCAGCGCATCAGCTGCCTCCCGCGATGCCGATGTCCCACGGCTCGTTGCGCACCGCGTAGCTGGCGCTGAGCTGGATCAGGCTGCCGGTTCCCAGCCATCGGTCCATGAAGCTGGTCATCATCGGCCAGTCGTAGGTGATGCGGTAGACCACGATATCGCCCGGGCTGCCGGCGCCGTTTACGCCCATGTCCGGATCCCAGACGCCGTTGCCGTTGACGTCGTTGAAGGCCTCGCCGGCGTCCCAGGTTCCGTTGGCGTTCGTGTCGCTGAACGGTTCGGGCTGGCCGATAGCGCTGAACGACTGGTAGGTCAGCGTGTCGATCTGAACCTTTTCCATGTCGATCATGCCGGCGGAATTGTGCTCGACGATCTTGCGAATGATGGCGATGCGGTCGTAACCCTCGTAGACATAGCCGGTGATGCCGTAACGGGCCGCTTCCCTCACGCTGCCTTCCAGTAGATTGCTGACGAACAGGATCATCGCCACTTCGAAAATGCCGACCACGAACAGCATCAGCACCGGGGCAATCATGGCGATTTCCACGATGGCCGCGCCGCGCTGATCGGCGTTTAACCGGGCGAGTCTTCGTCGGAGTATGGCCTGGATTGGCATGGCGGCATTCCGGCTCAGAACCTCGACAACTGGTCGATCAGCTTGAGGATCGCCGGCCCGATCAGCACGATGAACAGGGGTGGCAGGATGAACACGACCATCGGCAGGGTCAGCATGACCGGCAGCCGTGCCGCCTTTTCCTCGGCCTTCATCATCCGGTTGTTGCGGAACTCCGCGCTCAGCACGCGCAGAGACTGGGCCAGCGGCGTTCCGTACTTCTCGGCCTGGCGAAGCGTATTGACGACCGCGCGAACCGAATCCATGTCGGTGCGGTCGCAGAGATTGTCCATCGCCCGACGCCGGTCCGACAGGAAGGTCAGCTCGATCGCGGTCAACGTCAGCTCGTCTGCCATTTCGGGCCAGGCCGGGCCCAGTTCGCGCGCGACGCGGCTGAAGGAGGCGTCGAGGCTGAGGCCGGCCTCGGCGGAAATCACCAGCAGGTCGAGCATGTCGGGAATGGCCTTCTCGAGCTTCTCCCGCCGCTTCTGGATCAGGTTCGTGACGTAGAGGTTGGGCAGGAAGGCGCCGGCTACGACCATCGCCATAACGACGAGGGCGGAAAGTCCGTTCGAGAATTTCCATACGTTAAGCCACACGAACAGAACCACGCCCAGCGCGCCGAGGGCGAACGGCAGCACCAGGCGCATGAACTGGTAGACCACCAGTGCGTCCTTGGTCCGTAGTCCCGCCTGGGCCAGACGGGCCGTCGTCTTCTCCGCTTCGCGGCCGCGCAGCAACTTGAACTTCTCGGCGATGCCGCGCATGAAGT
Source organism: Reyranellaceae bacterium (assembly GCA_050185515.1). Lineage (GTDB taxonomy): Bacteria > Pseudomonadota > Alphaproteobacteria > Reyranellales > JAQSWP01 > JAQSWP01. The sequence continues at coordinate 2,784 of JBFWZG010000202.1, read as the reverse complement.
CGACGGTCTCGTTGTCGGACGACGTCTCGCCTGGCGCGAGAAAGGCTGCCTTCAGGGCGGCGCGCTTGTTGGAGAGGATGCGCAGGCGCGGCCCCAAGCGGTCCCGCACCAACAGCGTCTGCCAGATCGCCACCGACATGACCAGCGCAGTGAGCGTCGCCATGGCGACGAACGCATCGGCTCGCGTGAATCCGTCGGGAATGAAATCGGAGAAGTTCATATCTCGAACCTGATCATCTTCTGCATCACCGTAACGCCCAGCCCGATCGAAACCAGACCGACGGCAACCATGATGATGCCGCGAGAGTCTACGAACAGCTTCATGACGTACGACGCGTTGACGCCCATCAGGATTCCGAACATGATGAATGGCAGCAGGCCGATCACCCAGGCGCTGGCGCGCGCTTCCGACGACATGGCTTTGATTTTCAGACGCATCTGGCGGCGCTTGCGAAGGATGTCGGAGAGATTGGCCAGTGTTTCAGACAGGTTGCCGCCGGTCTCGCGCTGCAGCGCCAGGCTGACGACGAAGAACTGGAACTCCGGCGTGGTGATGCGTTTGGCCGCGTCGGCCAGGGCCTGGTCGAGCGGCTGACCGAGAGTCACCGTCTGTTCGATCGTGCGGAACTCGGTGCCGACCGGTGCGTCGATCTCTTTCGACACCACGAGGATCGAGTCGTGCATCGGCATTCCGGCGCGCAGGCCGCGCACCATGATGTCGATGGCATCGGGGAACTGCTGGTTGAACTTGTCCAGCCTGCGGTTGCCCATGATGCCGACGATCATGTAGGGCACGCCGACGCCGCCGATGAAGGCCAGTATCAGGGCCAGCAGCAGGGGCAGCTTGACGAGTTTGATCGCCAGCAGCGCCACTATTACGGCGGCAAACAGGCAGAACAGCAGGAACTGGCCGATCGTGATGTTGCGGCCGGTGCGCGCCAGTCGTTCGCGCAGCATGCGGCGGCGCGGCAGCCAGCGCTTCACTGCCTTGTCGAAGGTCGGGATCGAACTGTCGGTATCGTCGCGCCGGAGGTTGAGGATCTCCGGCACGTCGTCGCCGCCGGCAGGTTGCAGCTTGACCTTGCGTCGCCGACGCAGGCCGGCAATCAGCATGCCGACGACGAGACACAGAAGACCGACCGCCGCGCCGATCAGCAGCGGCAGCAGGTCGCCCAGACTGTTCTGCAGCAGCGCGTTCATACGATCTCCATCAATTCCTTGTCGAGGCCGTAGAAGGCGGCCTTGGGCAGGAAGGCGGGCCGGATGCCGGTCGAGCGGAAACGCCCCTGCAGTCGGCCGTCCGGCCCTTCGCCCTCGAACTCGTAGACGAACAGGTCCTGCGCGGTGATGACGTCGCCTTCCATGCCGACGATCTCCATAACGTTGGTGATGCGGCGAATGCCGTCGCGCATGCGGGCGATCTGGATCACGAGGTTTATGGCCGATGCGATCTGCTGGCGCACCGCCTTGGCCGGCATGCCCATGCCGGCCATATTGACCATGTTCTCGAGACGGGTGAGCGCCTCGCGCGGGCGATTGGCGTGCAGCGTGCACATCGACCCGTCGTGGCCGGTGTTCATCGCCTGCAGCATGTCCAGGGCCTCGCCGCCGCGCACCTCGCCGAGGATGATGCGGTCGGGCCGCATGCGCAGCGCGTTCTTGAGCAGGTCGCGCTGGATGATCTCGCCGCCGCCTTCGATGCTGGCCGGGCGCGTTTCCAGCCTCACGACATGCGGCTGCTGCAGCTGCAGTTCGGCCGCGTCTTCGATGGTCACGATGCGTTCGCCGTGGTCGATCATCCGCGACATGGCGTTGAGCAGGGTGGTCTTGCCCGAGCCCGTGCCGCCGGAAATCAGGATGTTGAGGCGCGAGCGGGCGGCGATCTGCAGCACCTTGGCCATTTCGACCGAGACGTTGTTCTGCTCGACCATGCGATCGAGGGTGATCTTCTTCTTGGAGAACTTGCGGATCGAGATGGTGGGGCCGTCGATCGCCAGCGGCGGAATGATGACGTTGACACGGCTGCCGTCGAGCAGGCGGGCGTCGACCAGCGGCGTGGTTTCGTCGATGCGGCGGCCGACGCGCGACACGATGCGCTTGGCGATGTTCAGCACGTGCTCGTCGTCGCGGAAGGTGACGTCGGTGATGTGCAGCTTGCCCTGACGCTCGATGTACACCTGCTTGGGGCCGTTGACCATGATGTCGGTGATCGACTCCTCGGCCAGCAGTGGCTCGAGCGGACCCAGCCCCAGCATGTCGTCGACCAGCAGCGTCACCAAGTAACGCTGCTCCATCTGGTTCAGGTGCAGCCGGTTCTCCAGCAGCAGGTCGCCGACCAGGTCGGTGAGCTGGCGCTCCAGTTCCGGGCGGGGCAGGCGGGTGGTGCTGGCCAGGTCGATACGATCCATCACCTGCGGGTGCAGGCGGTCGCGCGCGATCTCCACGGCGCGATGGTCGACGGCGGCGCCGTCGTCGGGCTGGTTGTGGACCCCGAAGAACAGCTGGCCGTCGGCCTGCTCGCGCAGCAGCTTGATGCGCGGCGGCTCGGGCGCCGGCTCGCGCCCCCGGCGATCGGCCTGGCGGCCGGCGGCCGCTCGCGGCGACGCGGCGGGCTGGGCGACCGGCGCCGGTTTCGGCGTCAGAACCTCGTCGAGCAGCAGCTTGACGATGTTGCGCAGATCGAGCGGCGCCAGCTTGACGCCGTACTGGGTCAAATGGCGGCTGACGATTTCGCTTGCCTGGCGGGCCGCCTCGCCGCGCGGCAACGGCCGGCTGCCGGGACTG
>JBFWZG010000201.1:0-4271 GCA_050185515.1 Reyranellaceae bacterium | reverse complement strand
CCGGCGAAATGTCGCGCCGCGGCGGGGCGGGCTCGGTGGCGTGGGAAGGGGGCTTGGGCTAGCTTGGGCGCATGACCCAGGGATCGGACGACACCAGCCCGCCGGACGGCGCGCCGACCGCCTCGTTCGGCTACCGCGAGGTGCCGCGCGAGGAAAAGGCGCCGCTGGTGCGTCAGGTGTTCGACAGCGTCGCCGGCCGCTACGACCTGATGAACGACCTGATGTCGCTGGGCATCCACCGGCTGTGGAAGGCGGCGCTGGTCGATCGCGTCGTTCCGCGCCCCGGACAGGCGCTGCTCGACGTCGCCGGCGGCACCGGCGATATCGCCTTCCGGCTGCTCGATCGCGCGCCGGCCGCCCGGGTCGCCGTCTGCGACATCAACGAGCAGATGCTGACGGTGGGCCGCGACCGGGCGATCGATGGCGGCCGCATGGCGGGGCTCGACTGGGTGGTGGGCAACGCCGAGTCGCTGCCCTTCGCCGATCGCAGCTTCGACGCCTATACCATCGCCTTCGGCCTGCGCAACGTCACCGATATCGATGCCGCCCTGCGCGAGGCGCGGCGCGTGCTGCGTCCGGGCGGGCGCTTCTTCTGCCTCGAGTTCAGCCATGTCGTGATCCCCGCGCTGCAACGCGTCTACGACGCCTATTCCTTCTCCGTGCTGCCGGCGCTGGGCGGGCTGGTGGCCGGCGATCGCGAGGCCTATCGCTATCTGGCCGAAAGCATCCGCCGTTTTCCCGAACAGCAGGCGCTGCTGGCGCGGCTGGAGGCGGCCGGGCTGGAGCGCGGGCGCTGCGCCAACCTGACCGGCGGGGTGGTGGCGATCCACTCCGGCTGGCGTCTCTAGACGGGTGCGGCCGGCGCCATGTTCCGCTCGCTGCGCAACTTTTTCCGCCTGATCGGCCTGGCGCGCATCCTGGCCCGCCACGATGCGCTGTTTCCGCTCGAGGCGCTGCACGTCGCGCCAGGTGTCATCGCCATCGCCCGGGCCATTTCCCGTCGCAATGCGCCCGGCCGGCCGGGCCAGCGCCTGGCGCGGGCGCTGCAGGAAATGGGCCCGAGCTTCATCAAGCTCGGCCAGGCGCTGTCGACCCGCGCCGACCTGCTGAGCGCCCAGGTGGCCGACGACCTCGCCGAACTGCAGGACCACCTGCCGCCCTTTCCCGGCGCCGTTGCCCGCCGCATTGTCGCCGAGGAGCTGGGGCGGCCGGTCGAGACGCTGTTCGCCCAGTTCGACGACACGCCGGTGGCCGCGGCCTCGATCTCGCAGGTGCATTTCGCGGTCACGCCCGAGGGCGAGGAACTGGCGGTCAAGGTGCTGCGGCCCGACATCGAGCGCGCCTTCGCCGCCGACGTCGACCTGCTCTACTGGATCGCCGAGCTGGTCGAGGCGACGCAGCCGCAGTTCCGCCGCCTGCGCCCGATCGCCTCGGTGCGCGCCTTCGCCGAAATGGTGCGCATCGAGATGGATCTGCGCATGGAGGCGGCGGCCTGCGAGGAGCTGGGCGAGAATTTCGAGGGCGACGAGGGCTATCGCACGCCGGCGGTCGACTGGGAACGCACCGCGCGGCGCGTGCTCAGCATCGAGCGCGTGCGCGGCATCGCCATAGACGAGCGCGACAAGCTGATCGAGGCCGGCCACGATCCGGCCGAGGTGCTGCGCAAATCGGCCGAAGCGTTCTTCTACCAGGTGTTCCGCGACGGCTTCTTCCACGGCGATATGCATGGCGGCAACGCCTTCGTCGACGCCGACGGGGCGGTGGTGCCGGTCGATTTCGGCATCATGGGACGGGTCGACGCGGCGACGCGGCGCTATCTCGCGGAACTGCTGATCGCCTTCCTGCGCGGCGACTACCGCGCCGTGGCCGAGGTGCAGTTCCGCGCCGGCTACGTGCCGCCGGACAAGTCGGTCGAGACCTTCGCCCAGGCCTGCCGCTCGATCGGCCGGCCGATCTTCGGCAAGCCGTCGAACGAGATTTCCATCGCCCGGCTGATGGCCCAGCTGTTCCGCGTCACCGAGCAGTTCGAGATGGCGGTGCAGCCCGAGCTGCTGCTGCTGCAGAAGACCATGCTGATGGCCGAGGGCATGGGCGTGAAGCTCAATCCCGACGTCAATATCTGGCAGCTCGCCCAGCCGCTGATCGAGGAGTGGATGCTGACCCATTTCGGCCCCAGGGCGCAGATCGAACGGGCGGCGCGCGACATGCGCGGGCTGGCGCAGCGCCTGCCGACGCTGCTCGACGATGTCAGCGTACTGGCGGCCGCCGAGCGCCGCCGGGCCGAACTGCCGACACCGCCGCCGGCGCGCGGCTGGCGCTGGCGCGGGGTCGAACTGCTGGCGGCGCTGGCGCTGGTCGTGGCGGTGCTGGCGCTGATCGTCTGAGCCCAGCCGCGCCGCTTGCACAGCCTCGCGGCGGTCTTTATTTTATCCTACAGTCGAGTTTCGTAATTTTAATGGGGCACCGACGCCCCGGGGCACAACCATGCTGCAGGACAAGCGCGTTCTTCTGATCGTCGGCGGCGGCATCGCCGCCTACAAGGCGCTGGAGCTGATCCGCCGCCTGCGCGAGCGCGGCGCCTCGGTGCGCTGCGTGCTGACCGAGGCGGGGGCGAGGTTCGTCACGCCGCTTTCCCTGCAGTCGCTGTCGGAGGACAAGGTCTATTCCGACATGTTCTCGCTGACCGACGAGAGCGAGATGGGCCATATCCAGCTGTCGCGCCAGGCCGACATCGTGGTGGTGGCGCCGGCCACCGCCAATCTGATGGCGCGCATGGCCGCCGGCATGGCCGACGATCTCGCCAGCACCGTGCTGCTGGCGACCGACAAGAAGGTGCTGATCGCCCCGGCGATGAACGTGCGCATGTGGAGCCATCCGGCGACCCAGGCCAATCTCGCCGCCCTGCGCGCCCGCGGCGTGGCGGTGATCGGCCCGGCCGAGGGCGCCATGGCCTGCAACGAGTTCGGCCCCGGCCGGCTGGTCGAGCCGGTCGACATCGTCGCCGCCATCGAGGCCGAACTGTCGCCGCAGGCCCGCCCGCTGGCCGGCCGCCGCGCCATCGTCACCTCCGGCCCGACCCGCGAGCCCATCGATCCGGTGCGCTACATCTCGAACCAGTCCTCGGGCAAGCAGGGCCATGCCATTGCCGCCGCCCTGGCGCGGCTGGGCGCCGAGACGGTGCTGGTCAGCGGTCCGGTGGCGCAGCCCGACCCGCCCGGCGTGCGCATGGTCAAGGTCGAAACCGCGCAGCAGATGCTGGCTGCCACCGTCGCCGCCTTGCCGGCCGATATCGCCGTCTGCGCCGCCGCCGTCGCCGACTGGCGCGTGGCGCAGCAAGCCAACGCCAAGATCAAAAAATCGCTCTACGGCCCGCCGCCGCGCTTCGAGATGGTTTCCAACCCCGACATCCTCGCCACTCTGGGCAAGGGCGAGGTGCGCCGGCCGACTTTGCTGGTGGGCTTCGCGGCGGAAACCGAGACCATGCTCGACAACGCCGAAGCCAAGCGCAAACGCAAGAACTGCGACTGGATCCTGGCCAACGACGTGTCGCCCGCGGTCGGCACCTTCGGCTCCGACAACAATACCATCCATCTGCTGAGCGAAGCCGGCATCGAGACCTGGCCGACCATGACCAAGGTGGAAGTGGCGCAGCGGCTGGCGGAGCGCATTGCCGGCCATTTCGCGGCGGCGGCCGAATGAGCGCGGCAATCGATGCGCCGGCGATAGCGGTGGTGCGGCTGGCGCATGCCGCCGACCTGCCGCTGCCCGACTACGCCACCGCCCAGAGTGCGGGCATGGACCTGCAGGCGGCGATCGCCGCCGACATGATCCTGCCGCCGGGCGGGCGGGCGCTGGTGCCGACCGGTCTGGCGATCGCCCTGCCGGAGGGTTACGAGGCCCAGGTGCGGCCGCGTTCGGGCCTGGCGGCGAAGAACGGCGTCACGGTGCTCAACAGCCCGGGCACGATCGACGCCGATTACCGCGGCGAGATCGGCGTTGTGCTGATCAACCACGGCAGCGAGGCCTTCGCCGTCACCCGCGGCATGCGCATCGCCCAGATGGTGATCGCCCGCCACGCCCGGGCGTGCTGGCAGCCCGTCGAGGCCCTGCCGGAGACCGCGCGCGGCGCCGGCGGCTTCGGCTCGACCGGCACGGCCGGCAAGGGGAGCTGACCACATGCCCGCAATCAGCCGCAAGGCGGCCCTGGCGATCGAGGCGGTGCTCTACGTGGCGCTGAACGCGGTCGACCGCACCGTGCGCTCGGGCGAGAT
>JBFWZG010000200.1:0-4432 GCA_050185515.1 Reyranellaceae bacterium | reverse complement strand
GCCCGTCGCTTTCATTCCAGGGCCACGAAGCGAACTCCAGGAGGTTCTATCCATGCGGATCAAAACTGCAGCACTGGCGACCCTGGCCGCGCTGACCTTCGCCGGTGTGGCCGAGGCGCGCGATCAGGTCAAGATCGCCGGTTCGTCGACCGTTCTGCCCTTCGCCAACGTCGTCGCCGAGGCCTTCGGCAAGGCCAATCCGAAATTCAAGACGCCGATCGTCGAATCGGGCGGTTCGTCGGGCGGTCTCAAGACGTTCTGCGCCGGCGTCGGCGAGAACACCATCGACATCGCCAATTCCTCGCGCGCGATCAAGTCGACCGAGGTCGAGGCCTGCAAGGCGGCCGGCGTCAACGACATCATCGAAGTCAAGATCGGCTACGACGGCATCGTCTTCGCCAATCCGGTCAAGGGCGCCAATTTCGTCCTCGAGCCGAAGCACCTCTACCTGGCGCTGGCCAGGGAGGTGCCGCAGGGCGGCAAGCTGGTGGCGAACCCCTACACCAACTGGAAGCAGGTCGATGCCTCGCTGCCCGACCAGGAAATCCGCGTCTTCATCCCCGGCGAAAAGCACGGAACCCGCGAGGTCTTCGAAGAGAAGGTCATGGCAGTGGGCTGCAAGGATTTCGCCGAGATCAAGGCGATCTCCGACTCCAAGGCCAAGCATGCAGCCTGCGTCTCCGTGCGCAAGGACGGGCGTTCGGTCGACATCGACGGCGACTACACCGAAACGCTGGCGCGCATCCAGAGCACGCCGACTGGCATCGGCGTTTTCGGCCTCAGCTTCTACGACCAGAACCGCGACAAGGTTAAGGTCGCGCCGGTCTCCGGCGTGGTGCCGTCGCTCGAGACCATCGCCGATGGCAAGTACCCGGTGTCGCGTCCGCTGTTCTTCTACGTGAAGAAGGCGCATCTCGGCGCCATCCCGGGCCTCAAGGAATACGTCGAGTTCTTCCTCTCCGACCGCATGGTCGGCGAAGAAGGCGCGGCGGTCGAAAAGGGCCTGATACCGATGCCGGCGAACCAACTCAAGCAGCAGCGCGAGAAGTTCACCAAGGGCACGACGGTCGGCAGCTGATCCTGCGATCCGGCCGGGAGCGCACGCCGCTCCCGGCCATCTCCGCGCCTTTCCATTTCGCCGCACGGACCCGCCCTCCATGAGCCTGCCAGTCGTCCTCGCCGTACTGCTCGTGTTGACGCTTCTGGGCTTCCGGCTCGGCATGGGGCGGGCGCTGCAGACGGTCAATCGCCGCGCGCAGCTGTTGCACTCGCGTCCGGGTTATTACGGCAGCTACGTCGCTCTCTGGGCGCTGCTGCCGGCGACGGGCATCCTGCTCGCCTGGCTGCCGCTCGAACCGCTGATTGTCGAGGCCATGCTGCGCGGCAGCCTGCCGGCCGAAGTCGCGGCGCTGCCCGAATCGCGACTGGGCCTGATACTCAACACGATCAACAACCTGTCGCATGGCGGCATCGTCGCCGGCACGATCGAACCTTACATGAAGGACGCCGCCGCGCAGCTGCAGCGCCTGCGAGGCATTGGCGCGATCGCGATGGCGGCGCTCGTGTTCGCCGCCGCCGCGCTCGGCCTGCTCTTCGCCATGCGGCGTGTGACGCCGCAGATGCGGGCGCGCAACATCGTCGAGCGCATCATGCGCTACGGGCTGATCCTGTGCTCGACCATTGCGGTGCTCACCACCGTCGGCATCGTGCTGTCGATGCTGTTCGAGACCATCCGCTTCTTCTCGTTCGTCAACCCGATCGACTTCTTCCTCGGCACCGTGTGGGATCCGCGCTTCGCGGCGGCGGACAATCCCGACGCCTCGGGACAGTTCGGCCTGCTGCCGCTGCTGTGGGGCACGATCTTCATCTCGCTGATCGCCATGCTGGTGGCGGTGCCGATCGGCCTGCTGTCGGCGATCTATCTGTCGGAATACGCCAGCCGCCGCTTCCGCGCCGCGGCCAAGCCGCTGCTCGAGATCCTCGCCGGCATTCCCACGGTGGTCTACGGCTTCTTCGCGCTGACCACGGTCGGTCCGTTCCTGCGCGAGCTGGGCGACGCCGTCGGGCTGGACGTGTCGGCCACCAGTGCGCTGGCGGCGGGCACGGTCATGGGCATCATGATCATCCCCTTCGTTTCCTCCCTGTCCGATGACATCATCAATGCCGTGCCGCAGTCGCTGCGCGAGGGCTCCTACGGGCTGGGCGCCACCCAGTCGGAGACGATCAAGCGCGTTATTTTCCCCGCCGCCCTGCCGGGCATCGTCGGCGCGGTGCTGCTCGCCATATCGCGCGCCATCGGCGAGACGATGATCGTCGTCATGGCCGCCGGGATCGCGGCGAACCTGACGCTCAATCCGTTCGAATCCGTAACGACCGTGACGGTCAAGATCGTCAGCCAGCTGACCGGCGATCTGGAGTTCACCAGCCCGCAGACCCTGGTCGCCTTCGCGCTGGGGCTGACGCTCTTCTTCATGACGCTCGGGCTGAACGTCTACGCCCTGCACATCGTGCGCAAGTACCGAGAGCAATATGACTGAGATGGCTGTCGACGCGACCTCCGGCGCGCGCGCCGCCGCCCCGACCGACCGGCTGCGCAAGCGTTACGCGGCCGAACGGCGGTTTCGGCTCTACGGGCTCGCCGCCGTGATCCTCGGGCTGGGATTTCTGGTGGCGCTTTTCGCCAGCATCGTCGGCGCCGGCTACGGCGCCTTCGTGCAGAACGCCATCAAGCTGGAGGTGAACTTTTCCGCGGAAACCATCGATCCGTCCGGCGAGCGCAAGCCGGAGGCGCTGGCCGGTGCCGACTATACGGCGCTGGCGCGAAGCGCATTGCGGTCAACGCTGGAAATCGGCAGCGACCGGCAGTTGCGGCGCGACGCCTATGCGCTGCTTTCCAAGGGCGCCGACGTGCAGCTGCGCGACATGGTGATGGCCGATCCCTCGATAATCGGCGCGACCAGGCCCGTGTGGCTGTGGGCCAGCGGCAACGTCGACGCCATCCTGAAGGACGAGAGCCAGCGCCGCATCCCCGAGGCCAATCGCCAGCTCAACGACCGGCAGATCGCCTGGCTTGACCGGCTGGCGGAACAGGGGCGGCTGGCGGCGCAGTTCAACTCGGTGCTGTTCACTTCCGGCGCCTCGAGCGATCCGGAGCTGGCCGGCATCGGCGTGGCGGCGATCGGCTCGCTCTACATGATGCTGATCGTGCTGCTGACGGCGCTGCCGATCGGAGTCGCCGCCGCCATCTATCTCGAGGAGTTCGCGCCGAAGAACCGCTGGACCGACCTGATCGAGGTGAACATCAACAACCTGGCGGCGGTGCCGTCGATCGTGTTCGGCCTGCTCGGCCTGGCGATCTTCATCGGTTTCATGCAGATGCCGCGCTCCGCGCCGATGGTCGGCGGGCTGGTGCTGGCGCTGATGACGCTGCCGGTGATCATCATCGCCACGCGCGCCTCCATAAAGGCGGTGCCGCCGTCGATCCGCGAAGCAGCGCTTGGCGTCGGCGCCTCGCACATGCAGACCGTGACGCATCACGTGTTGCCGCTGGCGCTGCCCGGCATCCTGACCGGCACGATCATCGGCATGGCGCGCGCCCTTGGCGAGACGGCGCCGCTGCTGCTGATCGGCATGGTGGCCTTCGTCGTCGAGTATCCCAGCACGCCGCTCGATCCGGCGACGGCGCTGCCGGTGCAGGTCTATCTGTGGGCCGGCGCGCCCGAACGCGGTTTCGTCGAGCGCACCTCGGCCGCGATCATCGTTCTTCTCGCCTTCCTCATCGTCATGAACGCGCTAGCCGTTTTCCTGCGCCGCAAGTTCGAGCGGCGCTGGTAGCCCCATCGGGAGTCCTGAATGACCGACATGAGAACCGCCGCCGCCGCCGTCAGCGCGCCACCCATCTCCCTTACCGAGGAGGCGATGCCGAAGATCCGCGCCCGGGGCGTGGGCGTCTTCTATGGCGCCAAGCAGGCGCTGTTCGACGTCGATCTCGACATAATGAAGAACCAGGTCACGGCGCTGATTGGCCCGTCGGGCTGCGGCAAGTCGACCTTCCTGCGCTGCATCAACCGGATGAACGATGTCATCGAGAGCTGCCGGGTTACCGGCGAGATCATGATCGATGACCAGAACATCTACGATCGCAGCATCGACGTGGTGCAGCTGCGCGCCAAGGTCGGCATGGTGTTTCAGAAGCCCAACCCGTTTCCGAAATCCATCTACGAGAACGTCGCCTACGGTCCGCGGATCCATGGCCTGGCGCGGACCAAGGACGAGCTCGACGAGATCGTACAGTCCAGCCTCACTCGCGCCGGCCTGATCAAGGAGGTCCACGACCGCCTCGACCAGCCCGGCACCGGCCTGTCGGGCGGCCAGCAGCAGCGCCTGTGCATCGCCCGCGCCATCGCCGTGTCGCCCGAGGTCATTCTCATGG
>JBFWZG010000199.1:0-4585 GCA_050185515.1 Reyranellaceae bacterium | reverse complement strand
ACCTGTTCGTACTCGCCGATCAGCCGGCGCTCGGTGCGCCGCTCCTCGGTGCGTCCGAAGAGGTCCAGGGCGGTGCCGCGCAGGAACTTGAGTTTCGCCAGCATTGCGAAGGCGCCCATCATCCACGGCCCGAACTGCCGCTTCTGCAGATGGCCGGTCTGCGGATCGCGTTCCGCCAGCAGCGGCGGCGCCAGATGGAACTTGATCCTGTAGTCGCCCTCGAACTGGCTGCGCACGGCTTGCATGAAGGCGGGATCGGTATAGAGCCGCGCCACCTCGTACTCGTCCTTGTAGGCGAGCAGCTTGGCGTAGTGGCGCGCCACCGTCTCGGCCAGCCCGCTCCTGCCCGACGCCTTCGCGGCCTCGACCGACTTCACGCGTTCGACCAGCGCCTTGTAGCGTTCGGCATAGGCGGCGTTCTGGTAGCGCGTCAGATGGTTGACGCGGCGCGAGACGATTTCGTCGAGCGTCGTCGAGATGGTGTGCAGACGTTCGACCGCCTTGGGCGGAGCGGCTGCCGCCTCCACCGCCATGCGGTCATGCGCGGCGCGACGGCCCCACAGGAAGGCGCGCTTGTTCATGTCGACGGCGGCGCCGTTGAGCTCGATGGCCTTGTCGATCGCCGCGCCGTTCACAGGAATGAGGCCGCGCTGGTAGGCGAAGCCCAGCATGAAAAGATTGGTGGCGATCGAGTCGCCCATCAGGGCCGTGGCGATGGCCTGGGCGTCGATGAAGTCGCAGTTATCGGCGCCGGCGGCCGCTTCGATGGCAAGCTTCAGCACTTGGCCGGGGAACTTCAGGTCCGGGTTGCGGGTGAAGTCTCCGGTGATCGTTTCGTGCGTGTTGACCACCGCGCGCGTGCTGCCCTGGTCGAACTTCGCGAGCGCGTCGGTCGCGGCGGCGACGACGAGGTCGCAACCCAGCAGCAGGTCGGCGCCGCCGGCGGCCAGGCGGACGGCATGGATGTCCTCGGGCCGGTCGGCGATGCGCACGTGGGAGATCACCGCGCCGCCCTTTTGCGCCAGGCCGGCCATGTCGAGCACCGAGCAGCCCTTGTTCTCCAGATGCGCCGCCATGCCCAGCAGCGCGCCGATGGTGACGACGCCGGTGCCGCCGACCCCGGTAATGAGGATGTTGTAGGGCGTCGCCGATGAAGCCGTCGCCGGTTCGGGCAGCGCCGGCCAGGCCGAATCGTCGACCTCGCGTTTCATCGCCTTGCCCTTGCGCGGGCCGCCGCCCTCGATCGTCACGAAGGACGGGCAGAACCCGTTGAGGCAGGAATAGTCCTTGTTGCAGGAGGACTGGTCGATGGCGCGCTTGCGGCCGAACTCGGTTTCGACCGGCACGACCGACAGGCAATTGGACTTGACCGAACAGTCGCCGCAGCCCTCGCACACCATCTCGTTGATGAAGACGCGCTTGGGCGGATCGGGAAACTGCTTGCGCTTGCGCCGGCGGCGCTTCTCGGCGGCGCAGGTCTGGTCGTAGATCAGCACCGACACGCCAGGATACTCGCGCAGATCCTTCTGCACCGCGTCGAGCTCGGAGCGGTGATGGAAGCTGACATGCGGCGCCCATTCGGTGCCGACCTCGTACTTGGTCGGATCGTCGCTGACCAGCGCGATGCGGCGCACGCCCTCGGCATAGACCTGCTGGCTGATCTTCGACGGCGTCAGGTTGCCGTCGTGACGCTGGCCGCCGGTCATGGCGACGGCGTCGTTGTAGAGGATCTTGTAGGTCATGTTGACCTTGGCGGCGACGGCGGCGCGCACCGCCAGATAGCCGGAATGGAAATACGTGCCGTCGCCCAGGTTCTGGAACACGTGCTTCATGTCGGTGAAGGGCGACATGCCGATCCACGGCGCGCCCTCGCCGCCCATCTGGGTGAAGGTCAGGGTCGAGCGGTCCATCCACACGGCCATGAAATGGCAGCCGATACCGGCCATGCCGAAGGAGCCTTCCGGCACCTTGGTCGAGGTGTTGTGCGGGCAGCCGGAGCAGAAATAGGGGATGCGGTTGAAGCCGGTGCCATTGCGCTGCTGCGCAGCTTCCTTGCGGGCGATCGATTCGAGGCGCCGGTTCAGCTTCTCGCTGGGCTGGCCGCGGCCGAGCCTGGCGGCGATAAGGCGGGCGATCTGCGCCGGCAGCAGCTCGCCGTTGGTCTGCAGCAACGGCTTGCCGGCCTCGTCGACCTTGCCGACGATGCGCGGCCGGCGGTCGGCGGGAATGTTGTAGAGCTGGTCCTTGATCTGCCACTCCATCAGGGAGCGCTTCTCCTCGATGACCAGAACTTCCTCCAGCCCGTCGGCGAAGGCGCGGATGCCCTCCGGCTCGAGCGGCCAGGTCATGGTGACCTTGTAGATCGCCAGACCGATCGCCTCGGCCTCGCGCTCGTCGATGCCCAGCTCGTCGAGCGCCTGGCGGACGTCGAGATAGGATTTGCCTGCCGTGACGATGCCAAGCCGCGCCTGCTTGTTGCCCAGCACGACCCGGTCGAGTCTGTTGGCGCGGGCGAAGGCGAGTGCGGCCGGCAGTTTGTAGCGGTGCAGGCGCAGTTCCTGCTGCAGGATGTCGTCGGGCCAGCGCACCGAAAGCCCGCCGGGCGGCATCTCGACGTCGCCCGGCAGCACGATGCGCACGCGCTGCGGGTCGACCGAGACGGAGGCCGAGGTGTCGACGGTCTCGCCGATCACCTTGAAGCCGACCCACAGACCGGCGAATCGCGACAGGGCGAAGCCGTAGAGGCCGGCGTCGAGGAATTCCTGCACGCCGGCCGGATTGAGCACCGGCATCATGGCGTCGATGAAGGCGAATTCGCTCTGGTGCGCCAGGGTCGAGGATTTGGCCATGTGATCGTCGCCGGCCAGCGCCAGGACGCCGCCCCAGGGGGAGGTGCCGGCATTGTTGGCGTGCTTGAACACGTCGCCCGTGCGATCGACACCAGGACCCTTGCCGTACCACAGGGCGAAGACGCCGTCGTACTTGGCGCCGGGAAAGAGGCCAACCTGCTGCGTGCCCCAGATCGAGGTGGCGCCGAGATCCTCGTTGACGCCCGGGTTGAAAACGATGTGGTTTTTCTCGACGAAGCGGCGGGCCTGCCACAGGGTCTGGTCGAGGCCGCCGAGCGGCGAGCCGCGGTAGCCGGAAATGAAACAGGCGGTGTTCTTGCCCGCGGCGACGTCGCGCTGGCGCTGCATCATCGGCAATCGGACGAGGGCCTGGGTCCCGGTCAGATAGACGCGACCGGATTGGAGGGCGTATTTGTCGTCCAGAGTTACCGTGGCCAATGCCATCACGCGACCTCCCGACTTATTGCTTTGTCCCAAAAAGGTAATCCGCCCTGACCTAAGGCGCAATTGCCGGGCGTGGACAAAATCGATTCGATCAGGAAGTTGCCTCTTTAACGCGCATTTGTAACGCGCCGTTGCGACCCCGCGTTCCGGCCGGCAAGGTTCGTTCAAACGCCTGTCGATGCATTTGCCGCAAGGCTGCGCTATACCCGGGGCGGCAGTTTCGCTGCCGGGGGACTGATCGACTTATGACCATCGTGGTTACCGGCGCCGCCGGCTTCATCGGCTATCACCTGTCGCGCACGCTGCTGCAGCGCGGCGAGCGGGTGCTGGGCGTCGACAATTTCGATCCCTATTACAGCGTCGAGCTCAAGCGCGCCCGCATCGGCGAACTGCGGCGCGCCGGCGACTTCGTCCTGCTCGAAGCCGATATCGGCAAGGCCCAGTCCGTGCCGGCGATTCAGGCGGCCGCCGGCACGATTACGGGCATCGCCAACATGGCCGCCAATCCCGGCGTACGCGCCAGCGACGACCGGCCGTTCGATTTCATCGACAGCAATATCGGCGGCATGCTGTGCACGCTGGAGCTGGCGCGCCATGCCGGCCGGCCGGTGCCGCTGGTCTATGCCTCGACCTCGGCGGTCTACGGCGCCTCGACCGCCATGCCCTACCGCATCGACGACCGCGCCGATCGCCCGAAATCGCTCTATGGCGCCACCAAGCGGGCGGCCGAGATGATCTCCGTGTCCTATGCCGAACGTTTCGGCATCGGCGCCACCGCCCTGCGTTTTTTCACCGTCTACGGCCCGTGGGGCCGGCCCGACATGGCGACCTGGAAATTCACCAAGGCGCTGTTCGAGGGCGAGAAGATCGAGCTCTACAATTACGGTCGCATGACCCGTGGCTTCACCTACGTGCAGGACACGGTCGAGGCTGTGCTGCTGGCGATGGACAAGCCGGCGGCGCCGGGCGAGCATCGCATCCTGAATGTCGGCAGCGCCGGCTCAGAAACGCTCGAACGATACCTGTCGGTGCTGGAGCGGGCGGTCGGCCGCCAGGCCGAGGTGGAACGCGTCGCCGCCCACCCGTCGGAAATGATCGACACCGTCGCCGATATTTCCGAAACCGAACGGGTGCTGGGCTGGAAACCGTCGACGTCGATCGACGAGGGGCTGCCGAAATTCGTCGACTGGTACCGCGCCTATCACGGGAAGTGAGCCGGGGCGGGGATTTTCCTGCAGCGACGGCTTGGCGGGCAGCGTCCGCCAGCCCATATTTGACCGCGAAGCATGAAA
>JBFWZG010000198.1:0-4637 GCA_050185515.1 Reyranellaceae bacterium | reverse complement strand
GACTGCGTGCGCCGCGCCAACGAGGATTCGCGCGTGCACGTCATCGTGCTCTCCGGCAAGGGGCCCGCCTTCTGCGCCGGCTACGACCTGACCTACTACGCGCAGGCCTCGGGAACCAACGACATCACGCAGAAAATGCCGTGGGACCCGATGCAGGACTACAAGTTCATGATGCGCAACACCGAGCTGTTCATGAGCCTGTGGCGCTCCTACAAGCCGGTGATCTGCAAGGTGCATGGCTACGCCGTGGCCGGCGGCTCCGACATCGCGCTGTGCTCGGACCTGATCTTCATGGCCGAGGACGCGCGCATCGGCTACATGCCGACCCGCGTCTGGGGCTGCCCGACCACGGCGATGTGGGTTTACCGGCTGGGAGCGGAGAAGGCCAAGCGCATGCTGTTCACCGGCGACAAGGTGACCGGCGTCGAGGCGGCGGCGATGGGGCTGGTCTACAAGGCGGTGCCGCCGGCGGAGCTCGACGCCGAGGTCGAGGCGATGGCCGAGCGCATGGCGGGCGTGCCGCAGAACCAGCTGATGATGCAGAAGCTCATGATCAACCAGGCCTACGACAACATGGGCCTGGCCAACACGCAGATGATCGCCACCCTGTTCGACGGCATCACGCGGCACTCCAAGGAAGGCCTGACGTTCAAGCAGCGCGCCGAACAGTTCGGCTGGAAGCAGGCGGTGCAGGAGCGCGACAACGGCACGTTCGACTGGACCGCCAACCGGCCGATGAACAAGCCGCAGTAGGAGATCGTGGCGCCAATGTGGCAGCACTCACGTTCGCTTGAGCGGGCGACGTTGCGGGGATGGCGCGGCGCGTGAACCCGTAGGAAATGGCACGGGCCCGGGTTGTCGGTCCGTCGGCCGCGATCGCGGGTTGTCGATGCGGCCGTCTTCTTTTCGAGGAGGACGCCATGAACGCAAACAGCAATTTTTCCCGCCGCCGGCTGCTGGGCGGCGTAGCCGCCATCGGCGCCGCCGGCGCGGGCATGGCGGTACTCGGCGCCGCCCCCGCGCAGGCCGCGCCCTCGCGCGTCGCCTATGGCGGCAACACCAACTATGGCGGGGCGCTCGACCTGCTGGTGCGCGCCCGGCGCGAACTGGCCGAAGGCGGGCGCGAGCCCAGCCGCATCCAGGCGCTGCGCCGCGTCGACCAGGCCATCGCCGAGACGCGCCAGGCCATGCGCGAGGACCGGCGCTGGGACAATGACTGGCGCTGGAAGGACCGCGACTACGATCGCTGGGACGAGCGCCGCTTCCGCTAGCTCGACCTGATAGCCAGACGGCGGCGGGCAGCGCCCGCCGCCGTTTTCGCGCCGCAGCGGCATTCCGCCCAAGCGGCGCCGCAATCTCCGGCATATAATACCGCGCTTGCCGCCCTGCGCGGTTTTCGCCGGAGTTCCATCCAGATGTCCGCAGTATCACCGTTTCGCCTCGCGCCCCTGGCCGCAGCGCTGCTGGCGCTCGTCCCTCTGGTCGTCGCCGCACAGCCGCGCGAGGGCGGCTCGCGCATCGAGGTGACGGTCGAGGGCGACACCACGACCTGGAAGACGATCAACACCGAGTTCGCCTACGTGAGCCAGAATCCGTTGGCTCCGAAGGAGCGCGGGCTGATCGTGCAGTTCGAATCCGACGTGACGCGCTCGAGCGCCAAGGAAGGCGCCGACGGCGTGGTGCGGGCGCGGGCCTGGAAGGTCAGGCCCGACGGCAGCCAGGAGCCGGCATGGGAAGGCAGCTATCCCGGCATGGAGGCGTGGATCTCGGGCGAGCGGCTGATGATCCCGAACTACGGCTGCTGCGGGGCGATCAACGCCTACAGCGCGGTCTCGGTGGCGACCGGCAAGGTGCTGTACACCGCCTCGGGCGACGGCCCCGGCGCCCAGGTCGTCACCATGGAGATCCCCAATACGGGTCCGCTGGGCAAGCGCTTCGTCGCCGTGCACGGCACCAACTCGGCCATGGAGGACAGGGTGCTCAAGAGCCAGAGCGCGCTCGGGCTGATCACCTACGCCTCGCCCGCCGTGCCGATGCAGCGCATCAAGATCCTGCAGCGTCGCGAGGGCCGCATCGACGAGAAATACTACGAGGTCAAGATGAGCTGGGAGACGACCAAGCCCAATGCCGTCGTCGGGAGCCGGCTGACCTTGTGGAGCGCAACCGGCGACGCCGATCCGGCGGCGATCAAGGGCGCCTCGCTGCGCATCCTGATCGGCGACCACAACATCCTGCTGCCGGTGATCGGCGACCGGCTGGAGATCGAGCGGGGAATCGTGCCGTCGGAAGTGGTGCTGATCGAGGAGAAGATCGCCGACTGAGCGCCTGAAGCGTGTGAACCGCTCTGGAATGCCCCGCCATAAACCAGCGCGGCGATTCCCAGCGCGAGAAACAATAGCGCCGCGGCGATCCTGATCGCCTGCAGCGGCAGACGAGCGGCGGCGACGTTGCCCAGCCACAGCACCGGCAGATTGGCGAGCATCATGCCGAGCGTGGTGCCGGCGGTGACGCCAACGAGCGCCTGATACTTGGCCGCCAGCGCCACGGTGGCGATCTGCGTCTTGTCGCCGATCTCGACCAGGAAAAAGCAGATCGTGGTGGCGAGGAACGGGCCGAAGCGGTCGAGCCGGCCGATGCGCCTGCCGTCCTCGTCGAGCCGGTCGGGCACCAGTGTCCACGCCGCCATGGCGATGAACGAGAGGCCGACGATCCAGCGCAGCCAGTCGCCGGCCAGCAGTTGCGCCGCCAGCGTGCCGCCCCAGGCCGCCAGCGCGTGATTGGCGAGCGTCGCGACCAGGATGCCGAAGGCGATCGGCACCGGCTTGCGGAAGCGGCTGGCCAGCACCAGCGCCAGCAATTGCGTCTTGTCGCCGATTTCCGCCAGGGCGACGGCAAGGGTGGAGGCGAAGAAGGCTTCCATAAGGGGAACTCCGACGGGTCGGGCGCGACCATGACCGTGGCGTCGCCTCTCCCGCCCGACCCCGGCGCCGCGCGCCCGGTCTTCGGAAAGACGATGCCAGCGGTCTCGCCAGAAGCTCCCGATAGTCCGGACGGCTCCTGCCCGCGCCATGAGCTCCCGTTGCCGGTGGCTCAAGTGTGTTGACGCGGGCCCCGCTGCAGACGCGGGCGGCTACTCCCCGATGGATGGGCTTCTATAGGCCAGCGGCGGCGACGTGGAAAGGGCAGGTGGCCGGGCGCGACAATGGGCGCGGGTTGCACACGAAAGGAATGCGAGCGAGTATTATTCGCATGAAGAACTCTTCGGTCCCTGCCCCGTCGAGCATTGTCGCGCTGCTGGCGTCCGTCGACTTCGACGCGACCGTCGCGTTCTACCGCGCGCTCGACTTCACCCTGATCTCGCGTCACGACGATTACATGCTGATGCGGCACGGCGAGGCCGGGCCGGAACTGCATTTCTGGCTGACCGACGACCGCTCGATCGCCGAAGCGACCGGCGCCTATGTCAGGACCGACGATGCCAATGCCTTGTCCGCCCGCTGGCGCCAGGCCCTGCCCAAGGCGCGCATCACCCAGCCTCAGGACAAACCATGGGGCATGCGCGAATTCTACGTCTTCGACCACTCCGGCAATCTGCTGCGCGTCGGCCAGGCGCTTTGACCGGCGCCACCTCGCCACGCTTGTGATCGGCCTCACAGCAGGCGCCGTCCGATCGCCCTAAGTCTGCCTCCGTCGCGCCGGCTCCAGGCCGGCGCGACATTGCAACAAGGAGACAGGCATATGGGTTTCTACGAGCGTCACATCCTTCCGCGCTTTCTCGACTGCGCCTGCGGCACCAAGGCCGTCGACGAAATGCGGGCGCGGGTCGTGCCGCAGGCCGCGGGCACGGTGCTGGAGATCGGCATCGGCTCGGGCCTCAACCTGCCATTCTACGACGAAAGGAAAGTGCGGCGAGTCATCGGTCTCGACCCGGCGGGCGCGATGCTGCAGCGGGCGCGCCGGCGGGCGCTGGCGGTGGCGTTTCCGGTCGAGTTCGTCGCGCTCGGCGCCGAGCGCATTCCACTCCATGCGGCCTCCGTCGACACCGCGCTCAGCACCTATACGCTATGCACGATCCCCAACCCGGTCGAGGCGCTGCGCGAAATCCGTCGCGTGCTGAAGCCGGGCGGCCGGTTGCTGTTCTGCGAACACGGTCTGGCGCCCGAGACTGATGTGGCGAAATGGCAGAACCGGCTGGACCGGCCCTGGAGCTGCGTGGTCGGCGGCTGCCATCTCAACCGCGACGTCCCGGAGATTCTGGAAGCCGGCGGTTTCGTCATCGAGACGCTGCAGACGTGCTACGAACGCGACACGCCGCGCTTCATGGGGCATGTGTTCCACGGCCGCGCGCGGCCGCGCGAGGACATGGCGCGCCAGCCGGCCAACGACGATTTCGCGGCTGAGGGCAATGCGCGCCAGGCGCGGGGCGAGCTTGCCGCGCTGGGATTCGGCGGAAGCGCCGGCGCTTCAATCTGATCGTGATCCGCTCTAAAGCGCCTTCCAGTAGAAGCGCGTGTCGACCGCCAGCCGCACGAAAGTCAGCGGCAGGCGGTCGGCATCGATCGCCGTGTAGCCGTGGCGCTCGTAGAAGCGGTGCGCCGCCTTGAACTGCTCGGTGGTGCCGAGGAAGATCTCGGCGA
>JBFWZG010000197.1:0-4723 GCA_050185515.1 Reyranellaceae bacterium | reverse complement strand
GTCGGCGTCGTGCTGCTGGGGTTCGATCCAGCGGTGTTCTCCGAGCCGCTGGGGGCGCTGCTGGTCGTCGCCGGCGCCTTCTCCATGTCCTTCGCCATGCTGATGATGCGCCGGCTGCGCAATGTCGGCGTGCTCGAACTACAGGCATGGATCGCCGCCGTCGCGGCTCCGATGGCCTTCACCGCCTCGATGCTGTTCGAGAGCGGCCAGTTCGACGAATTTTCCGATCCGAGCTGGCAGGCGGTCGGCGCCGTGCTCTACACCGCCATCGCCACCTCGATCGTCGGTCATGGCGGCTGGTACTGGTTGCTGCAACGCTACAAGGTCGGCCAGGTGACGGGCTTCGGCCTGCTGCCGCCGGTGCTGGCCGTCGTCTTCGGCGTCATCGTGTTCGATGAAGCGCTGACCTGGAAGCTGGTCGTGGCCTGCGTACTGGTGACATCCGGTCTGGCGATCATTACGCTGTGGCGCGAGAAGCAAAAAGACGACAAGGCCGCCGCACCGCTCCCCCCGCTCCGCGTCAAGGAGGCAGCGCCGGCGGCCGAATAGGGAGGCCAGCGGCGGATGTCGAACGATCTCTTTTCGGTCAAGGGCCGCGTGGCGCTGGTCACGGGCGCCAGTCGCGGTCTGGGCAAGGTATTCGCCACCACCCTCGCCGCCCATGGCGCCACCGTTGTTCTGTCCTCACGCCGCGAGACGGACCTGCAGCCCGTCCGCGACGAAATCGTCAAGGCCGGCGGCAAGGCCGACATCGCCGCCTTCGATGTGCAGGACGAGGCTCGCGCCGTCGCTGCCATCCGGGGCATTCCCGACCGGCACGGCCGGCTCGACATTCTCGTCAACAATGCCGGTATCGTGTTGCGCAAGATGGCGATCGACACGCCGACCGACGAGTTTCGCAACGTCATCGAGACCAACGTCACCGGCGCCTTTGTCGTGGCTCGCGAGAGCGGGCGCATCATGCTGGGCCAGGAATACGGCCGCATCGTCAACCTCGCATCGGTCATGAGCATCGTCGGCCGCGCCAGCGTCGCCGCCTATGTGTCCTCCAAGCATGCCGTGGTCGGCATGACGAAGACTCTGGCGGCGGAGTTCGGCCCCAAGGTCACGGTCAACTGCATCGCGCCTGGCTACATGCTGACCGAGATCACCGCCGCTCTGCAGCAGAACAAGGCGTTCTCCGAGCTGCTGGAGAAGCGCACCGCCGCGCAGCGCTGGGGCAGGCCGGAAGACCTTTCCGGCGCGCTGATGCTGCTGGCCTCCAACGCCTCCGCCTACATCACCGGCCACACGCTGGTGGTCGATGGCGGGTTGACCAGCGTGCTCGCCGGCGCGTGACGCGCACCCTGATCCTCGTCGGCGCCGGCGTCCTGGTGGCGCTGCTGGCGCTGGCCTGGAACAAGGGCTGGCTGCGCGAGGGCACCGAGCGCACCGAATGGCTGGGGCTGCAAAGGGTCGACGAGGACTTTCCGGCCTATCGCGCCCTCGATTTCAACTGGACGCTGATCCGCGCCGGCCAGACCGAAACCGGTACGCACGGCCTCTACCTCAAGATCTACGACGCCAGCGACCGGCTGGGCCTGTGCGGCTACATGCTGATGCGCAACGGCGGGCATTCGCAGAACGCCCTGCGCTGGCTCGCAGAGGCACGCCTGATCGTCGGACCGCATCGATTCCGCGCCGCTTTCGTCAACGGCGCGACGCCCGGCTTCTCTCCGGCCGACGCCCGGGCCGGCTGCGTCGTGACCGATATCGCCTGGAACCCGGCGCTGGCGACGGCGCCCGTTTCGCTGGCGGGCCCGCCGCTGCACGAAGGAAAGTAAGTCAGGCGATCTCGCGTTCGACGATTTCGTGGAATTTCGTGGACAGCCATTCGTAGCGGCCGAAGCGCAGTCGTTCGTTCGCCCCCGAACGCATGGTGGACTGCATCGACTCCATCATGTCGTAGTCCTCGTCCAGCGCGTCCCAGAATATCTTCATGTTGCGGTCCCAGTAGTCGCGCGCCTTGTCGGTCTGCGGCTCCTCCGGGATCAATGCCACCGAATCCAGCACGACCTTCTCGGGCCCCTGCGGCCATACCGTCATCACCATGGCATGGTCGGGTTCGACCAGCACGATGGTGTTGGGAAACATTGTGTAGATCAGGTTGCCGGCCCAGCGGATGTCCCATTCGGACTCGCTCCTGTCCTTGAGTTCGACGGCGCGCGCCTTGGGCAGGAACATGCGCATGTGCGGATCGAACACGTCGAACACGCCCTTGTTGTCGCCGAACATCGGCGCGATGGTGCGCGAATGGGCGAAGCGGAAGTGATAGGTCTCGAGATTGGCGTCGAACATCATCTTCCAGTTCATCTGGCGTTCGAAGCGGCGCGGCCAGTAGCGCACCATCCCGTCGAAGCCGAAGCGGCGCAGATCGGCGCCGATCTCGCCGAACCACGCCTCGAAGTCGAAGCGCTTTTCCTGCGGCGTGGGGATGACGAAGACCAGCCCGTAGGCTTCGTGCACCGGCAATTCGACCAGCCCGTTCTCGGCCTTGTCGAGAGTGGGAAATCCTTCGGCATGCGGCAGGCCGATCAGCTTGCCGTCATGGGCGAAGGTCCAGGCGTGGTATGGGCAGACGATGGCGCCCTTGCATTGGGTCTCGCCCGCCGCCACCAGCCGCGTGCCGCGATGGCGGCAGACGTTGAGGAAGGCGCGCAAGACGCCGTCGCGCCCGCGCAGCACCAGGATCGGCACGCCCGACAGATCGTGTGTCAGGCAGTCGCCCGCGCGGGCGACCTGCGAGGCAGCGCACACCACCAGCGGCAGATACCGGAACAGCACGTCGACCTCGCGCCGGCAGCGGTCGGGGTCGAGATAGCGGTCGAGCGTGGTGAAACTCTCCTCGCCCTGCATGTCGAACGAGCTGCGTTCAAACTGGTCGAGCGCGGCGCGGATCAGTCGTCGCTGGGTGGCGTGTTCCATTCCTCTACTCCTGCAGTAGTGCGCGACGCAGATGCGCCAGCGTCTGGCGCCGATGCGCCTGCCACAGCGCGTCCGGCTTGCGGCCGACGATGCCGGCGATGGTGGGCAGACCGTTGGCGAAATAGCTGAGCGAGCCGATCATGTGGAACACGAATACCGCCGCATCGCAGCGGCGGAAGATTCCGGCGCGCTGGCCGTCGAGGACGATCCGGCTCATGCCGTCGATCAGCCGCGTCATGACGAAATGCCGCGCCGTGGCGACGCGCTCGACGTTCTCGGTCAGCTCGCGCATCACCAGCCGCGCGCGATCGGGCTGCCGCTCCAGCCAGTCGGCGAAGGCCTCGAACAGCGCCTCGAAGCGCGCCAGCGGCTGGGCGGCGCTGCGCAAGGCGGGCGCCACCGCCTGCTCCATGTCGGCGGCGACGCGATCGAGCACGGCGCGATAGAGCTTCTCCTTGCTCGGGTAGTAATGCAGCAAGGCGGCATTGGAGAGCGAAGCCGCCTTGCCGATGTTGCGCACCGAGACACCGGCGAAACCATGGGCGGCGAACAGACGCTCTGCCTCGACCAGCAGGCGTTCGCCGGTCGCGGGCTGGCTGGGATCGAGATCGGCAAGGCGCGGACGGGCCATGAAGGCATTCCATTAATAGACCAACTGGTTGGTTTATTAACCCGCCTCGCCCGCAGCGTCAAGTCGTTGCTAAACTCCTGCAATGGATAGAAATTCGCCGCAGCGCAGCAACGCCATCCCCATCGACCCCGACGAAATCCTCAAGGGAATCGTCGAATGGATCGAGATCGAAAGCCCCAGCCACGACGCCCAGGCGGTCAACCGCATGGTGGATCGCGCCGAGGCCGACATGCGCGGTCTTGGCGCGCGCATCGAGCGCGTGCCCGGCTCCGACGGCAAGGGCGACGTGCTGATCGCCCAAAGCGACTGGGGCGAGGAGCCCGGCATCCTGATCCTCTCGCATCTCGATACCGTGCACCCCATCGGCATGATCGAGGAGGCGCTGAAGGTGCGCCGCGAGGGCGACAGCATCTTCGGCCCCGGCATCTACGACATGAAGGGCGGCGCCTACATGGCCTATTACGCCTGGCGCCATCTCATCCGCCATAACCTTAAGACGAAGCTGAAGCTGACCTTGATGTTCGTGCCCGACGAGGAGATCGGCTCCGACACCTCGCGCGCGCGCATCGAGGCCGAAGCGAAGAAGAACAAGTACGTGCTGGTCACCGAGCCGGCGCGCGACGGCGGCAAGATCGTCACCGCGCGCAAGGGCGTCGGCCGTTTCGTCCTCAAATGCGAAGGCCGCCCGGCGCATTCGGGCGTGCGGCACGAGGACGGGCGTTCGGCGATCAAGGAGATGGCGCACCAGATCATCGCCATCGAGGCCATGACCGACTACGCCCGCGGCATCACCGTCAATGTCGGCCAGGTCAAAGGCGGCACCGGCACCAACGTCGTGCCGCAGTTCTGCGAGGCGGAGATCGACCTGCGCGTGCCCGACGCCGCCACCGGCGAGGAGATGTGCGCCCGTTTCTTCGCCCTCAAGGCCAAAGATCCCGACGTGAAGGTCAAAGTGAGCGGCGGCATGAATCGGCCGGCCTATCTCAAGGACGCGGGCATCGCCGCCCTGTTCGACCACGCCAAAGCGATCGCGCAGGAGTTGGGCTTCGAACTGCAGGACGTCAAGCAGACCGGCGGCGGCAGCGACGGCAACTTCACCGCCGCGCTGGGCATCCCCACCCTCGACGG
>JBFWZG010000196.1:1390-4767 GCA_050185515.1 Reyranellaceae bacterium | reverse complement strand
CTGGCGCGCCATTGTTTCGCGGATGGCGGCGAAGGCGGGATCGCGCGCCAGCTTGGACCCCAGCGTCTGGCCGGCGACGAAGCCGGTGACGTAGCCGCTGCCCATGCCGTCTTTCTCGTCGAGGATGCCGCGCACTTCGGGCACCTTCACGCCGGCTTTCGCCGCCGCAATCATCAGGTGCGCATCGGAGGTGCCGTCGAGCCGCGGCGTGGCGTCGACCGAGGGGTCGGTGCGCTCGCTGACGGTGGTGAGCTGCAGGATCAGCTTCTCGCCGGGTCCGCTGCTTTCTGCCGTGAACTGGTAGGTGCCCTTGGTGGCGCCGCCGGTCAGCCGCGCCAGATCGCGCACCTTCGTCGCGGCGCCGGAATGGCGCGTCAGAGCCGCTTCCAGCCTGGCGGCCAGCTCGGCGTACTGGCTCATGGTCGCGCGCTCAGGAAACGGCGTTGCGCTTGGGCTTGCCGATGGCGCCGAACAGATGGCCCGCAACCTTGCGGATCTGGATTTCCTCGGAGCCTTCGGTGATGCGGTAGCGGCGGTGATGGCGATAGATGTGCTCGAACGGCTTGTGTCGCGAATAGCCGATGCCGCCATGCACCTGGATGGCGCGGTCCGCCGCTTCGCACACCAGCCGGTTCGCCCGGTAATTGCACATCGACACCCGGTCGGAGAGATGGATCGCCACATCCGGCTTGCTCATCTGGTCCATTTCCCACGCCGTCTGCCGGATCAGGGCGCGCAGCATGGCGGCTTCGGTATGCAGCTCGGCCAGCGGAAACTGGATCGCCTGATTGGCCGAGAGCGGCTTGCCGAACGGCTTGCGCTCCTTGGCGTACTTGACGCTTTCCAGAATGCAGTACTGCGCCGCGCCCAGCGAGGAGGCCGCCTGGCGGATGCGGTTCTCGTGCACGAAATGCTGCGCCAGCGCCAGCCCGTCCTCGGGATCGCCCAGGATCGCCTCGTCCGGCACCCAGACGTTGGTCAGCGAAATGCGCGGATGGTCGGTCGGCATGTTGAAGGTCCAGAGATACTCCTCGACCTTGAAGCCTTCGGTGTCGGTCGGCACGATGAAGCAGGTGATGCCCTTGGCGTCGCCGTCCTTGCCCGAGGTGCGGGCGAAGACGAAATCGTGCGTCGCCTCGTGCAGGCCGGTGTTCCACATTTTCTCGCCGGTGATGCGCCAGCCCTTGCCGTCCTTGACCGCGCGGGTCTCCATCCAGGTGGCGTCGGAGCCGTGGTTCGGCTCCGTCAGGCCGAAGGAGATTCGCAGTTTCCCTTCGAGAATGCCGGGGATCAGCTTCTTCTGTTCTTCCGTACCGAAGTCGCGCAACATCAGCGCCGTCGGCAGGTTGCCGACGATCGAGCTCTCGTTCTGCAGGTCGTTGTGCAGGCCCAGTCCCTTCGACGCCAGGTGCTCGCGGATGATGGCCATGGCGAGGTTGGTGCCGTCCCTGCCGCCGAACTCCTTGGGCAGGGCGTAGCGGAAATGACCGGCCTTGTCGGCGCGGCGCTTCATTTCCTTCAGCAGCGCCTCCCATTCGTGGCGCGGCAGGCCCTGGTTCTCGAAATCCGTACGCGCCCATTCGCGCCGGTGGTCGAAAAAGCGCTCGTTGTCGTCCTGCGCCTGCAGCGGCTTGATCTCGCGCTCGATGAACTGATCGAGCTCGACCAGGTAGGCTGCGATGTCGGCCGGAATGCGGAAATCCATTGGGCGTCCCTCTCTGATATGAACAACCGTTTACCAGAGGCCGCAGGCGTTTGAAAGGCCGCGATGCCCTGCTAGCGTCCAGTGCCATCGGAGCGCGAAATGA
This sequence comes from Reyranellaceae bacterium, assembly GCA_050185515.1. GTDB lineage: Bacteria > Pseudomonadota > Alphaproteobacteria > Reyranellales > JAQSWP01 > JAQSWP01. The sequence goes on along the minus strand of JBFWZG010000196.1, from coordinate 2,959 downwards.
CCGTACCCAGCCTGACCACCGCCCGCCTGATCCTGCGCCCGTTCGAGAAGCGGGACGGCCCGGCCTACGCCGCCATTCGCCTGCACGAGAAAGTCGTGGACTGGCTGCCATCGCCGCCTGCGGGCGAGAGTCCGGCGGAAACCGCCCGGCGAACCATTCGGCAGTTCAACGAATGCTGGGCAGAGCGGGGCGTCGGTCCATGGGCCGTGTGCGACCGCGAAAGCGGCCGGCTGCTGGGCCATTGCGGGTTGCGCTGGCTCGACGATTTCCAGGGCGTCGAGGCGCTGTGGACCCTCGATCCGGCCTGCTGGGGCCGAGGCTATGCCAGCGAGGCGGCGGCCGAATCGCTGCGTTTCGGCTTCGAGCAGGCCGGCCTCGACACGATCTTCGCCATCACCATGCCGACCAACCGCGCCTCGCGCGGGGTGATGGAGAAGATCGGCATGGGTTACCGGAGGGATACCATTTGGAAGGGCTACGACATCGTCTGGTACGACATCGACCGCCCGACATGGCAGAGTGGGCGGCAATAAAGAAAGCGGGAGGCCGACATGCTCAAGACCACCATCGCGGGCAGCCTGCCCAAGCCGTTCTGGCTGGCGCAGCCGGAAATGCTGTGGGCGCCGTGGCAGCAGCCGGGCGACAGGCTGGCCGAGGCCAAACGCGACGCCACCTTGCTGTGGATCAAGGAGCAGGAAATGGCCGGGCTGGACATCGTCGGCGACGGCGAGCAGTCGCGGCAGCATTTCGTGCACGGCTTTCTGGAACGTATCGAGGGCATCGATTTCCAGAACAAGGTCAAGATGGGCATCCGCGACAACCGCTACGAAGCCGACGTGCCGACCGTCACCGGCGCGCTCAAGCGCAAGGGCAGCGTGCATGGCACCGAGGCCAGGATACTGCGCGGCGCCACCGGGCTGCGCACCAAGTTCACCCTGCCGGGGCCGATGACCATCGTCGACACCATCGCCGACCGGCACTATGGCGATCGTGTCAAGATGGCCTTCGCCTTCGCCGAGCTGCTCAACGAGGAAGCGAAGGAGCTGCAGGCGATCGGCATCGACGTGGTGCAGTTCGACGAGCCGGCCTTCAACGTCTACATGGACCAGGTGCGCGAGTGGGGCATCGACGCGCTGCACAGATGCATCGAGGGCCTGACCTGCACCACGGCCGTGCACATCTGCTACGGCTACGGCATCAAGGCCAATCTCGACTGGAAGCAGACCCTGGGCGGCGAATGGCGCCAGTACCAGGACACGTTCCCGCATCTGGCGAAAAGCCGCATCGACCAGATCTCGCTGGAATGCGCCAACTCGCGCGTGCCGATCGACCTGATCGGCCTGCTCGATGGCAAGGACGTGCTGGTCGGCTGCATCGACGTCGCCAGCGACAAGATCGAGACGAAGGAAGAGGTCGCCGCGACCATCCGCCGGGCGATGGAGTTCGTCGAGCCGGAGAAGCTCTACCCCTGCACCAATTGCGGCATGGCCCCGATGCGCCGCGACATCGCCCGCGCCAAGCTGCACGCGCTGGAGCTAGGCGCCGCGCTGGTGCGGGAGGAACTGCGGA
>JBFWZG010000196.1:0-1290 GCA_050185515.1 Reyranellaceae bacterium | reverse complement strand
TGACGGTCGGGGGCCTTGAGGAGCTTCACCGTCGCCATGGTGCCGAACTCCTTGTGCGGGCCGACGCTGACCTCGGTTTCGATGCCTTCGGTCTTCAACGGTTCCAGCAGGCGAGCGAAGGTGCGCTGGGCGGCGTCGAAGCGCAGGGCGGGCTTGAAGATCTTGCCGACGCCGGTGGTCGGCATCACGTCGACCAGCACCACCTCGACGGGCGCCGAGGCGCGCTCGGTGACGCGGGCGCGGGCGAATTCCTGCAGCTCCTCGCCGGTTACTTTCATGCCCGGCCGCAGCTGGACATAGGCCATCGGCAGTTCGCCGGCATGGCGGTCGGGTCGCCCGACCGCGGCGGCCGATTCGACCGCCTCGTGCTGGTGCAGGGTCTCCTCGATGCTGAGCGGATCGATGTTGTGGCCGCCGCGGATGATCAGATCCTTGGCGCGGCCGGTGAGCCAGATGAAGTTGTCGGCATCGATGCGGCCCAGATCGCCGGAGTTCAGCCAGCGACCCTTGTCCGGGTCGTTCGCCTCGGCCTCGACCCAGGCGTCGCGATCATGCGCCGGCGAGACGTAACCCTTGAAGATCTGCGGACCGCGCATCAGCACCACGCCCTGCTCGTCCGGCGCGCAGCGGCGCTTGATCCTGTTGCCTTCGAGCTCGGCGACGATGAGCTGCACGTAGGGCAGGCGATGGCCGATCGAACCGATGCGCGGTTCGCCCAGACCGGGATTCATGGTCGAGAAGCCGTGCACCTCGGTCATGCCGAACCCTTCGACCACCTTCACGCCCAGCCGCTGCTGCACCTGTTTCGCCAGCTCGACCGGCATGGGCGAGCCGCCGCAATTGGCGAGCCTGATCGACGAAATGTCGGCGCCGTCGACCGGCACGTTCAGCAGCCCGCCCCATATGGTCGGCACGCCGCCCACCATGGTCGGCCGGAAGCGCTCGACCAGCTTCCAGAAGCTGCCGGCCACCAGCGGGTTGCGCATGCCCAGCGGCGACAGCAGCACCGTCGTGCAGCCGCTGGCCATGGGATTGAGCCCGGCGCAGATGGCGCCGCCGACATGGAACAGCGGCAGGCCGTTGAAATAGACGTCGTCCGGGCCGGGCAGCAGCCCGAAGCCGTTGGTCATGGCGCCCATCACCAGACCGCCCTGGGTGTGCTGCGCCAGCTTCGGCGTGCCGGTGGTGCCGCCGGTATGGAACAGCGCCGCCACGTCCTCGAAACGCGAATTGCGCGGACTGGGCGGCGCGCCGGCGTCGTATTTGCCGATCTCCTCCTCGTAGCGCAGC
>JBFWZG010000195.1:0-4776 GCA_050185515.1 Reyranellaceae bacterium | reverse complement strand
CCGCATCGACCGCGTCGCGCTGGAAATCGACCAGCTCGAACGAGGTCGACAGCTGCACCTCGATCTCCGGATGCAGCGACTGGAAGGCCGAGAGCCGCGGCACCAGCCATTTGGTGGCGAAGGAGGCAGTGGAGGAAATCACCAGCGGCGCCGTCTCGTCGCGCCGCAGCAGCCGGTCGGTCGCCTGGTCGATCATGTCGAAGGCGTCGCGCAGTGCGGGCAGATAGGCCTGGCCCGCTTCCGACAGCAGCACGGTCCGGTTGCGGCGCACGAACAGCTTCACCGCCAGCCGCTCCTCCAGCATGCGGATCTGATGGCTGATGGCGGCCTGCGTCACGTTGAGTTCGGCGGCGGCGCGGGTGAAGGACAGATGCCGGGCGGCGGCCTCGAAGGCGCGCAGACCGTTGAGCGGGGGCAGGCGGCGAAATGCTGTCATTTCGATAAGTCTAGCTCATGGAGGAATGAGAAACCATCGTTTGTTGAAACCGGGAAAAAGCCCCAGTTTCTCGTCAACAGACGATGAGAAAGGAACAAGCCATGAGCGATCTTATCCTTAATCACTATAAGGAATTCTGGCCCGAAAAGTCGCTGCGGGCGAGCCTGGCGGCGCTGGCCGAGTGGCGCAGGCGGGCGCATGACCGGGCCGAGCTGGCGCAGCTTTCCGAGCGCGACGCCCGCGATCTGGGCCTGACCGCCTCGCAGATCCAGTTCGAGGCCAGCAAGCCCTTCTGGCGCGCCTGAACCGAAAAGCGCCGACAGGACTCCCCAGGACTTCCGAGGCGCTTCACGGGGACCGGGTTTCCCTGCCCGCACTCCCCTCTCCAGCCGGCGACACCGTTTCCGCTCCCAGGTGTCGCCGGCTTTTTTCGTCTTCATCCTCGTGGCGAGCCGCGTCGGCGCTTGGCAGAATGCCGCCGCCATGAAGCGGCTTCTCGCCATTCTGCTGTTCGCCTGCATCGCCGCACTGCCGCCGTTGCATGGGGTTGCCGCGGACGACGCGGCGCTCGCGCGCGGCATCGAAGCCTGGCGCGCCGGCGACTACGAGGCGGCCCGCCGCCTGCTGCAGCCCTTCGCCGACCAGCCTGAGATCGCCTACGCGCTGGGCAACATGGCGATGGAGGGCGAAGGCGGGCCGGTCGACCATGACGCGGCGGCGCGGCATTACGCGGTCGGCGCGGCGGGCGGCCATGTCGGTGCGACGGCAAATCTCGGCTTTCTGTTCGATCGCGGCTGGGGCGTCGCGCGCGACGGCGGACGCGCCCAGGCGCACTACATCATCGCGGCGCTGCAAGGCAACGTCGTGGCGATGAACAATCTCGCCTATCTGTGGGGCCGCCAGGGCGGGCTGCTGCCGCAGGCGCTGTGCCTCAGCGCCCGCACCCTGGAGATCGAACCCGACAATGCGAGTTTTCTCGATACCTATGGCTTCATCCTGCTGCGCCTGAAGCGGGCCGCCGAAGCCGATCGCTATTTCCGGCGCGCGCTCGAGATCGCGCCCGACATCGCCGAGATCTGGGAGCATCGCGGCGATGCGGCCGGCCTGTCGGGCGGCGACGGAAGCGCGTTCTGGGGACGGGCGCTGGCCGTGCAGGACGATGGGCGGCTGACAGGCCGCGTGACGCGCAAGCTGCAGGGCGGCGCCATCGAACTCGATCTCAATGCCCATACGGCCTTCGAGCTGCGCGGCGAAGGCTTCGCCCTCGATTGCGCCATGCCGCTGGTCTGACGAGGACCCGCCCCGCGATGCGCGCCGTTCTCTCCGCCTTGCTGCTCTGTCTTTGCCTTGCCCTGCCGGGTGCAGTCCGCGCGCAGGACGCCTATGCGTTGGGCGTCGAGGCCTCAAGGCGCGGCGATCACGAGACGGCGGCGCGCCACTACATGCGGGCCGCGACGGAAGGCGATGTTCGCGCCTTCGTCAGCCTGGGATTTCTGTTCGACAATGGCTGGGGCGTGATCCGCAACGGCGCGCAGGCGCAGGAGTTCTATATTCTCGCCGCCGGCCAGGGGTCCGTCATGGCCAAGAACAACCTCGCCTATCTCTGGGCGCGGCAGAACGGATTGCTGGCGCAGGCCCTGTGCCTGTCGGCCCAGACACTGGTGGAGCAGCCCGACAATCCCTTCTACCTCGATACTTACGGCTTCATCCTGCTGCGCATGGACCAGCCGGCCCGCGCCGAGGCCTATTTCCGCAAGGCGCTGAGGTTTCAGCCCGATTATGCCGACGCGCTGGAGCATCTGGGCGACGTGATGGCGATGACGGGCGGCGCAGTGACAGGGGGCGAGGCGCGCGACTGGTGGCGCAGGGCGCTGGCCAGCCCGCGCGACGAGCGCCAGAAGGCCCGGCTGGCCGCCAAGCTGGGCGGCGCACCGCCGCCGGGCGATCTCAACGCCCATCCGCCGTTCACATTGCGCAACCCCGGCCTGCCCGCCGAATGCGGCGTGCCCAGCGTCTAGAGAATCAGTCGCCAGCCACGAAGCTGGTCCAGGCGCCTTCCTGCGTGATCGAGCCGCGCCAGCCGACGTAATAGCCCTTGGCGCGGCCTTCGATATACCACTCGTCGATCGACGCGCCGTAGAAAGCCTGCAGCACCGCCTTCTCCCTGGCGTTGAGCGCCTTCCAGTCCAGCTCGGCCGCCGACGGCCACAGATACTCGCGCCGCCCGGCTTCGCTGTAGACGACGCAAGGCATGGCGAAAATCGCCGCCATGGCCTGCGCAACGTCGGTGCCCTGCTTCAGCGAGTCCTGCCAGTAGCCTATGGGGTCGCCGGCATCGCCGAAGGAGTAGACGAAGTCGTCGGGCGCGGTCAGCCGCTTGAGCGCCGCCCAGTCCTTCGCCGTCGCCGCCTGCACGATGGCGTCGCGCTTGGCCGCCACCGCCGGCGGCAGCTTGTCGGGGCAGCGCTGAACCTGAGCCCGCGCCGCCTGCGCCGCCATCGTCGCCGCGAGCAACGCCAGTACCGCACCCCCGATGAGCCGCATCGACAGCCTCCGTTTGCTTACCTCGGCGGTAATTGTGCCGTCTCCGCGGGTCGGGCAGAACAGGATTCGGAAAAGCATTCGTCAGGAGACATGCCATGAACGCCATCGACAAGCCTGCCGCCATCGATCCGGGCATGGCGCAGTTCGTCGAAAACATCCTCGCCGGCTCGCAAGTGGCGAAGCGGCTCGGCATCAGCCTGCGCATGGTCGAGCCGGAGCGAGTGGTGATGTTTCTGCCATACGATCCCGCCAACATCACCGTCGGCACGACGGTGCATGGCGGCGTCATCGCCACCCTGATCGACATCGTCGGCGCGGCGGGCTCCGCCTCGGGCGCCGATTCGAGCAAGGTTAAGGGCGGCGCGACCTCGTCGCTGGTGATCAACTACCTGAACGCGGCCAACGGCGTCGATCTCGAGGCCGAGGGCAGGGTGATCAAGCGCGGCCGCGACACGACGGTGACCGAGATCGCCGTGCGCGATCCCAACGGCACGCTGATCGCCACCGGCACGGTGACGTCGCGCCTCTGGTGATGGCGACCCCATGGGTCGCGATCAGCCGCACGGTGCGGCGCTACCGGTAGGGTCATCCGGATGCAGAGTTCGGACGCTGCGGCAACCCGCCTAGGCTCGTGCCGCCATCGGGCCCGCCGCGTGTTGCGGCCAGTGCGCGTTTGGTAGCGTTTCTCCTTCTCGTTCCGCGTCCTGCGTCGAGCACCCGACGGCCACACCCATCGAACAGGGAGGCTTTCGCATGGCCAAGAAACAGCAGCAGCAGGCCGCCGGGCAGAAGGGCGAGCGAAACGACGGGCCGCCGGGATCGGGGCCGATCGAGCCGGTGCCGGATGGTTTTCCGCCCCGGGTCGTCATGGGCGGCAAATGCGTTCAGGGCCAGCCTGGACGCGGCAATTACACGATCATCACGCAGACCAACGGCCAGCCGGACACGATCCGCTATCCGAAGAACGTCGGCCAATGCGGTCCGCTGACCATTCTGTGCCTCGACGGCACCGGCCGGCCGATACCCAACTCCGACGTCACCCTGGCGAAGGGCGATAGCCTGCGCCAGTTCTCGGCCGGCGGCGGCCGCCATTTCTCGATCGCCTTCTATTGCACGCGCACCGACAAGGGCGGCGAGTGCAAGATCGAGTTTGACCGCTAGAGTGGCGACGGCGACGTTTTAATCGAGGCGTTTCGCCCGCGGCGCGAAATACTGCCAACTCCATTTGTAGAGCGGCAGGCCGCAGGCTTCGGCCAGCGCCACGTCGTCCCAGTCGGCGCCGACCATGAAGACCTCGCCCGGCGCGCGGCCCATCTGGCGCAGCGCGCCGGCGAACGCCGCGCGCGAGGTTTCGATGTCGCGCGTGTCGATCTCGACCAGCCGCGCCAGCCTGCCGCCCAGCGCCTCGTTCAGCGCCGCCTGCGGCTCGGCGAGGCCCTGCAGCCAGCGCCGATGGCGGAAACGGTCGGCCAGCACCACGATCTCGCAGCTGCCCAGCCGCGCGAGCTTCGCCGCCGCCTCGGCGTCGGGCGACCAGCGATTGCGTCCGCCCGAGAATCCATGCGTGAAGCGCGGCTGCACCGGCCCCAGTGCGGCCAATGTCGTGGCCAGAACGCAAAGCGAGCGGCCGCGATCGAGCATGACGCCGACATAGTCGCGATAGTCCAGGCCAATCGCCTCGGCGCGGCGCAGGCGCATCAGCGCCACCTCGCGCGAGGGCGGCTTCCATGCCTTCTCCGACGCCTTGCGCCACAGATAGAGCTTGCCGAAACCGTCCAGCGGCGGGCCGAGATTGT
>JBFWZG010000194.1:0-4792 GCA_050185515.1 Reyranellaceae bacterium | reverse complement strand
GTCGTGGCGCGCGGGGAAATCTCCACCGCTGAGCTGCACCGCTTCTGCGCCGCCCGGCTGACGCAGTACAAGCGGCCGCGCGGCTTCTATTTCCTGCCCTCCCTGCCCAGGAACGACATGGGCAAGGTGCTACGCCGCGAGCTGCGCAGCCGTTTGCCGGTCATCGTTTCCAGCACGCTGGCGCCCCTCCCCGTGGCCTGAACGGACAATCTTCTGCCGAGCCGGCCCGTTTCACGGCTCGATTTTTGCGCCCGGCTGCCTAAATAGAGGCTGCCGGTCCGACGCCGGCGCCATCGAAGGAGCCTCGCCGCCATGCGCCGCCTGTTCGTCCTGCTCGCCGTCGCCCTCATTGCCGCAGCACCCGCCGCCGCCGAGACCATCGGCGCGGTCGGCTACAAGTTCAAATGGATCGGCCCCAACGACAAGATCGTGGTCGAGGCCTTCGACGATCCCGACGTCAAGGGCGTCGCCTGCTATCTCTCGCGCGCCGATATCGGCGGCGTCTCCGGCGCCATGGGCCTGGCGGAAAACCCCTCCGACGTCTCGATCGCCTGCCGCCAGGTGGGCCCGATCGATCCCGCCGCCATCGCCGGTCTGAAAGACAAGGAGGAGGTGTTCTCGCAGCGCATCTCGATCATCTTCAAGAGCACCCAGGTGGTGCGCATGGTCGACCGCAAGCGCAACGTGCTGATCTACCTGACCTACTCGGACAAGATCATCGAAGGCAGCCCCAAGAACGCCATCTCGGTGGTGCCGGTGGGGCGGCAGTAAGCGGCCTTCTCCGTCGCCGGCCATTCCTCACCCGTCATCCTGAGCGAAGCGAAGGATCTTCTCTCCGCAGCCGTGACGTTTGCGTTGAAGCAAGATGCTTCGCTTCGCTCAGCATGACGGGGGAGATTCTAATTCGGCGACGCCTTGTAGAGAAAAGTCCCCAGCAGCACCCAGCGCCGCGCCGCATTCGTCCGGCCGCGTTTGGCCAGCAGCGGCGTCGTGTAGTGCCAGAACGGAAGGCGATAGGCGCTGACCAGCCCGTCCCGCGCCACGTCGACCTCGTGACTGAAATGCCCGGCCTTCGCATAAACCAGCCGTTGCGCCTTCACCGCCTCGGTGACGAAGCCCAGATGCAGGTCCAGATAGCCGTTGCGCGCCTCGGCGTCTTCCGGGTGATGATCGTTGTGCGGCCCTGAATAGTCGCCGGCGCCGTAGCACAGCACTTGCGTGCCCCATTTCGCCCGCAGTGGCCGACCAGCCAGCGCCTCGGCGAAGCGATGGAAGGAGGTTGAACGCAGCAGCGCGTTGAGGCCGATCTCCTCGGCCGCCCGCCACGCCGCCTCGCGCCGCGATTCTAGAAAGGCCGTCCAGACCAGCGCCGTCTTCGGCAGCATCTCGGCGTAGTTGCGCGTCATCTCCCATGTCGCCTCGGGCGGAACGGGCGTGTCGATGCGCTCCAGCTTCCCGAGCAGCGCGCCCTCCAGCGTGGCGCGGACACGCGCCGCCTGGCGCGGATCGATCAGCCCCGATGCCGAAACGAAGCGCGTGCGCGGATCGGCCAGCGCGCCGGCCAGCCGGTGCCTGCCGTCGAGCAGCCGCCGGCCGTCGGCCGACAGCAGGCGGGCGAAATCCTCGGGAAGTCCTGTTGCCATCGCGGCAGATTAGCAGCGATAGTCGCGCCGATGCTCAGCCATCTCTCCTTCGGCGTTGCCGATCTGGCGCGCGCCATGGCTTTCTACGACGTGGCGCTCAAGCCGCTCGGCCTGACGCGCGTCTGGTCGAACGAGCGCGGCGCCGGCTACGGCCCACCGGGCGGCAACGACATTCTGGCGATCTTCGCCCGGCCCGGGCAGGCGCGCGCGCCGGGCCCGGGCTTCCACCTCGCCTTCAACGCGCCCGACCGCGCCGCCGTCGACACCTTCCATGCCGCCGCGCTGCAGGCCGGTGGCACGGATGCCGGCGCGCCGGGTCCGCGGCCGCAGTACAGTGCGAACTACTACGCCGCCTTCGCGATCGATCCCGACGGCCACAAGCTGGAAGCGGTGCACCAGTAATGCCCTACGCCTCGCTGCGCGACTTCATCGCCAGGCTGGAGAAATCCGGCCGGCTTGTGCGCGTCACGGCGCCGGTCTCGCCGGTGCTGGAAATGACCGAGATCCAGACCCGCCTGCTGGCGCAGCAGGGACCGGCGGTGCTGTTCGAGAACGTCGTGCGTTCCGACGGCAGCCGCTACGACATGCCGGTGCTGGTCAATCTCTTCGGCACGGTCGAGCGGGTCGCCTGGGGCATGGATCGCGAGCCGGCGCAATTGCGCGGCGTCGGCGAGACGCTGGCCTTCCTGCGCCAGCCCGAACCGCCCGGGGGCTGGCGCGAGGCGCTGGACATGCTGCCGCTGCTGCGCACCGTCATGGCGATGAAGCCGAAAACGGTTTCGTCTGCGCCGTGCCAGGAGATCGTACTGCAGGGCGACGACATCGATCTCGCGCGCCTGCCGATCCAGACCTGCTGGCCGGGCGAGCCCGCGCCGCTGATCACCTGGCCGCTGGTCGTCACCAGGGGGCCGGGCAAGCGCCGCGAGGATGATTTCAACCTCGGCATCTACCGTATGCAGGTGACCGGCAAGAACACCACCCTGATGCGCTGGCTGCGCCATCGCGGCGGCGCCCAGCACCATGCGCGCTGGAAGGACGAGAAGCGCGAGCCGTTGCCCGCCGCCGTCGTGATCGGCGCCGATCCCGGCACCATCCTCGCCGCCGTCACGCCGGTGCCCGACACGTTGAGCGAATACCAGTTCGCCGGCCTGCTGCGCGGCAGGAAGGTCGAGCTGGTCGACTGCAGGACCGTGCCGCTGAAAGTGCCGGCCGAGGCGGAGATCGTGCTGGAAGGCCATGTCTCGCTCGACGACTACGGCGACGAGGGCCCCTATGGCGACCACACCGGCTACTACAACAGCGTCGAGAAGTTTCCCGTCTTCACCGTCAGCGCCATCACGATGCGGCGCGACCCGATCTATCTGTCGACCTTCACGGGACGGCCGCCCGACGAGCCGTCGATCCTGGGCGAAGCGCTGAACGAGGTATTCATCCCGCTCTTCCAGCAGCAATTCCCCGAGATCGTCGATTTCTGGCTGCCGCCGGAAGGCTGCTCGTATCGTATCGCCGTGGTGTCGATGAAGAAGGCCTATCCCGGCCACGCCAAGCGCGTGATGTTCGGCGTCTGGTCCTATCTGCGCCAGTTCATGTACACCAAGTTCGTCATCGTCGTGGACGCCGACATCAACGCGCGCGACTGGAAGGACGTGATGTGGGCCGTCTCGACCCGCATGGACCCCGCCCGCGACATCACAGTGGTCGAGAACACGCCCATCGACTATCTCGACTTCGCCTCGCCGGTCTCCGGCCTCGGTTCCAAGATCGGGCTGGACGCCACCGACAAATGGCCCGGCGAGACCAGCCGCGAATGGGGCCGCAAGATCGCCATGGACGAGGACGTGGTGAAGAAGATCGATGCGATGTGGGACGAGCTAGGCTTAGGCAAGCCATGACCGTCCACCCCGGCTCCTGCCATTGCGGCGCCGTCGTCTTCCGCATCGACGCCGAGATCGTCGAGCTGACGACCTGCGACTGCTCGCTGTGCGTGAAGAAGAACGCGCTGATGACCAGGGTGCCCGAAAGCGCGCTGACGATCGTCAAGGGCGAGGACTCGCTGACGCTCTACCAATGGAACACGAAGCGGGCGAAGCACTATTTCCGCCGGCATTGCGGCATCTACGTCTTCCACCGCAAGCGCTCCCAGCCCGACCATTTCGGCGTCAACGTCTTCTGCCTCGACGGCTTTGACCATACCAACGTCCCCGTGCGCGCCACCGAAGGCAGGGGCATGAGCGTCGAGGCCGCCGAGCCGCGCGCCGAATGGCCGGGGCCGCGGGAATGATGCCCATCTAGTGAAGCTGCCTGCCCAGCATTTTTCTACCTAAGCGTGTTTCAGAATGGCGCCGCTCTGGTTAGAGTGGTCCAGTAATATGGACAAGGACCACGGTGATGATGCTGCCCAGAACCAAAGTCCGCGTAGGAGGCGGGTTATTTGTCGTCTGTCTCGTCCTTGCATTGGTCATGGGCCAATACCTGGCGTATCCCGCCCTGCTCTTACCGATTGTCGGCATGATCATCGGCATGGTCATGCTTGCTTCGGGTCGTCGAGATCGCACCAGATTGAGGAATTCCGCAAGCGGTCTGCCGAGCGCCAAACCCCGTCCGGATTTTCTTCCCGAAGAGATCTCAGATGACGAATGGGGTCTCGCTCTTGTCATACATACCGCTGCCTACGTGGCGGATGCGGATGGGCAGCTGGATGAGGCGGAAGTCGAGCATATCCGCAAGACGATCAACGCTATGTACCATTGGACTCTCGACGTTCAAGCGATTCGCCAACTGATCGAGTACTATCGCCTGCCGGAATTTCTTGGCAATGAGTATTACCAAACGCGGATGCACAGATTCGATGAACAGGCCACTGTTCGACTGGGCCTTTGCGTCACTGCTGTAAACGTAGCCGCCGCCGGAGATCGAATCAGAAGCGCCGAGTTCGCCCGTGTTGCGGAAATCGCCCGCGTATTGAAAGTCGAGGATCAACTCGACAAGTTCCTGTCCAACGACGCGCGGTCACGCCAATCGCTTGATTCTGGGCGGGGCGCTACGGACACCGGCGCCGGCAAGATGTCCGCCGAAGATTCCATTGTAACCACCGCGATTCTGCAGGCGATGAGTTTTGTTGCGCAGGCCGCCCCGGACAAATGGGCCGA
>JBFWZG010000193.1:0-4831 GCA_050185515.1 Reyranellaceae bacterium | reverse complement strand
AGCAGGGTTTCGACGATCTCCTCGCGCGTGCAGCCGTTGGTCAGGGCGCCGGCGATGTGGATGCGCAGCTCGTGCGGCCGGTTCAGCGCCGTCAGCATGGCGACGTTCAGCAGGCTGCGCGTCTTGAGCTCGAGGCCCGGCCGGTTCCACACCGCGCCCCAGCAATACTCCGTAACCAGCTCCTGCAGCGGGCGGGTGTATTCGTCCGCCGCGGCCAGCGACTTCTCAACGTACTCGCTGCCTAGAACCCGCTTGCGCATGGCCAGGCCCTTGTCGAAATTCTGCGAACTCATGCGGTCCTCCGGTCTGGATTGAGCGCGGCATCGGCCGCGTTCTCGACGTGCTGGCGGCAGGCTTCGGCGGCGGCGTCGGCGTCGCGACGTCTCAGCGCCGCGACGATGCCGCGAATCTCCCGGATGCTGGCCTCAAGCCGTCGCGGCTGGCCGAGCGAAACGCGGCGCAACAATGAAATGCGCGCCTGCAGCATGCCGAGGAAGGAGGGCACGATCTCATTGCCGGCGCCTTCCAGCAGCACGGCGTAGAACACGTCCTTGGCCTTCAGCATCGCCTCGATGTCGCCGCTGTCATAGGCCCCGGCCACGGCGTCGACCGATTCCTCGAGTCGCTGGATCTGCCCGTCGCTGGCGTTCCTGGCGAACAGCGAACCGGCCAGGCTCTCGAGCGCCGCCCGCACCTGATAGAGACTGCGAGCCTGGTCGGCGCTGATCGAGGCCACGATCGGACCCTTGTTGGGCAGCACCTCGACCAGGCCCTCTGTCTCGAGCTGGCGCAGCGCCTCGCGCACCGAGGTGCGGGAGGCCCCCGTCAGCTCGCAGAGTTCCTTCTCGATCAGACGCACGCCCGGCTTGAAGCGGCCATTGAGAATGGCGGCGCGGAACGATGCCGCCACCTGCTGGCGCACCGGCGCTGCGACCGAGGAGATCTTCATGCCACTGTCAGACATCGCTCCTTGCCTCGCCGTTGATTTCGGCCGCCGCTGCCAGCACCGCTGCGACGATGAACTGGTAGCCGGTGCAGCGGCAGATGTTGCCGGAGAGATACTCGCGCACTTCCAGTTCCGACGGGTCGGGATTTTCCCGCAGCAGCGCCGCGGCCGCCACCAGAAACCCCGGCGTGCAGAAGCCGCATTGCAGGGCGTGCTTGTCCTTGAAGGCGCGCTGCAGCGGATGCAGCGTCGCGCCATCGGCCAGGCCCTCGACGGTCGTGATCGCGGCGCCGTCGGCCTGCGCGGCCAGCGTCAGGCAGGAGCGCGCCGGCTCGCCGTCGATCAGGACGGTGCAGGCGCCGCAGGCGCCGTGCTCGCAGCCCAGATGCGTGCCGGTCAGCCCGCAGTCCTCGCGCAGGAAATCGGCCAGCGTGCGGCGGGCTTCGACGTTCCGGCGCGTCGTTTTCCTGCCGTTGATCTCGACGGTGACGTCGAAAAAAGTCGCGGGGGCGTTCATGTCTTGCTCCTCCGGGCGGCGGCAGCCAGCGCGCGCTCGATCAGCGTCTGCGCCAGAGTGCAGCGATACTCGGCGCTGGCGTGCAAGTCGGCTGGCGGTTGCAGACCTTGTGCGATGCGTTGCGATTCGACAGCGACATCGGACGCTTGCAGATCGAACGCCATGGGCGCGCTGCCCAGACCGCCGATCGCCACACGCGCGCCGTCCGGCGAAACCGAGGCGGCGACCGAGATCAGCGCGAAATCGCCGTGGCGGCGCGCCAGCTCGAGAAAGGCGTAGCCGGTGCCGGGCCGGGCGGCAGGGAGGCGGACCTGCTCCACCAGCTCGTCGTCCGCGATCGAGGTCGACAGCGCGTCGACCAGGAAATCCTCGGCTGCGATCGTGCGCCGACCCCGGGTCGAGGCCAGCACGATCTGCGCCTTCAGCAGCAGAGCGCAAACCGGCAGTTCCGCGGCGGGATCGGCATGGCACAGCGAGCCGACGATGGTGCCGCGGCTGCGCGTCGCCGGATGGCCGATCTGTTGGACGGCCTCGGCCAGCAGCGGGAGCGCCTTGGCAAGCTCCGTATCACGTTCCAGCACGCGCTGGCGCAGCATGGCGCCGATGACGATCTCGTCTCCCTCGCGTCGCCAATAGGCGAGATCGCGCACCCTGCCGAGATCGATGACGACAGCCGGCCGCACCATGCGCAGGCTGAGCAGCGGCATCAGGCTCTGGCCGCCGGCGATGAAGCGGGCGTCCTCGCCATGCTCTGCCTTCAGCGCCAGGCACTCGTCGACGGTCCGGGGCGAGGCATAGGCGAAGGCGGGTGGCTTCATGCGGCCTCTCCCGCCTTGGCCGCCTGCAATGCGGCGAAGATGTCGCTCTCCGAGAACGGCACGTGGCGCAGGCGCAGCCCGAAGCCGCGTAGGGCGTCCTCGACGGCCGCCGACAGGGCGGCCGGCACCGGAATCGTGCCGCCCTGGCCGGCGCCCTTCATGCCCAGCGGATTGAGCGGCGAGGGCGTTGCGAGATAGTCGATATGGACGTGCGGCACGTCCATCGTGGTCGCCACCAGATAGTCCATGAAGGTGCCGGTCAGGATCTGGCCGCTGTCGTCGTACACGGCCCGCTCGAAGAACGAATTGCCGATGCCCAGCCCGACGCCGCCGATCACCTGGCCGTCGACTATCATGGGATTGATCATGGTGCCGAAATCCTCGACCGCGACGTATTTCAGGATCGATACCTTGCAGGTGCGCGGATCGACCTCGACCAGCGCGGCATGGCAGCCGGTGGCGAAGGTGTTGGTCGGCGGCGCGAAACTCGCCACCGTGCTCATGCCCGGCCCGAACTCGCGCAAGGGCAGCGGCGCGCCGGATTCCCCTAGCGACGTGTGCACGATATCGGCCAGCGACATGGCGCGGCCCAGCGCACTGCCATCCTTGCGCACGACGTTGCCGTCTTCCAGCTTGAGATCTTCGGGCGAAGCCTGCAGCAAGGTGCCGGCGATCTCCAGCGCCCGCTCGCGCAGTTGTCTGGCGGCGTTAAGGACGGCCGAGCCGGTGACGATGCCCGCTCTACTGGCAAACGTGCCGATGGAATAACGCACGTTGTCGGTATTGCCGGCCAGTACCTTGACCTTCTCGAACGGCACGGCGAGCTGGTCGGCGACGATCTGCGCGAAGGCCGTGCGCTGGCCCTGGCCCTGGCTGGGCGTGCCCATGCGCACGGTGACCGAACCGTCGAGTTCGATCGACATGCCGACTTCCTCGAAGGGCCCCAGCCCGGTGTCCTCGACGCAGCAGGCGATGCCGATGCCGACATGCCGTCCCTGAGCGGCATACTCCTCCTGCGCCGCCCTGTGCTTGCCGTACTCGACCATCTCCAGCGCCCGTTCAAGCAATGCCGGCACGTTGCCGCTGTCGTAGGTGCGGCGCGTGCCGTCGCGCGAGATGAAGCCGACGTCGTAGGGATACTCGTGCGCCTGGATCAGGTTGCGCCGCCGCAGTTCGGCGCCGTCAATTTCGAGTTTGCGCGCCACCGCATCGAGCAGGCGTTCGCTGACGTAGCAGGCCTGCGGCCGGCCTGCCCCACGCACCGGCGCGATCGGCACGGTGTTGGTGTAGACGAAGTCGCACTCGACCTTGTAGTTCGGCACCTTGTAGGGGCCGGGGATGTTGACGGCAGTCAGCAGCGGCACCACCGGCCCCCAGGGCGTATAGGCGCCGGCATCGCACAGGAACTTGCCGCGAATGCCCAGGATCACGCCCTCGGCGGTCGTGGCGATCTCCAGGTCGTGGATCTGGGTGCGCTCGTGGTAGGCGGCGATCAGATGCTCGCGCCGGTCCTCGATCCACTTGATCGGCACGTCGAGCCGGCGGGCGATGACCGGGATCAGCAGATCCTCGACGTAGGTCAGGCCCTTGTAGCCGAAGCCGCCGCCGACATCGGGGTTCAGCACCTGCACCGCGTTCTCCGGCATTTGCAGCGCGTTGGCGATGGCAGTGCGATGCACGAAGGGCACCTGCGAGACGTTCCACACCACCATGCGCTCGTTGTGCGGATCCCAATGGGCGACGATGCCGCGCGTCTCCATCGCCTGACCGGCGCCGCGCTGGATCTGCAGCCGCTCGCGAACGATGCAGGCGGCCTCGGCGAAAGCCTTGTCGGTGTCGCCGCAGGCGACAGGAATGCGCGCGGCGAGATTGGACTGCAGATCCTCATGCACGCGCTGGCCGTCGTCGGCCATGGCGCGTTCGAGATCTATCACTGCTGGTAGAAGGTCGTATTCGACGCTCACCAGCTCGGCGGCGTCTTCGGCCAGATAGCGGCTTTCGGCGACGATGGCGACGATCGGCTCGCCCACGTAGCGCACGATGCCGTCGGCCAGCACCTGCGGGCCGCGCGGATGACGCAGCACCGGGTTGGGATGGCAGTCGGGCAGGATCTTCGCGGATGCCGGCAGATCCGCTGCGACGAACACGGCATGCACGCCCGGCGCCGATCGCGCCTCCTGGACATTCACCTTTATCGAGGCGCGAGCCGCCTCGCTGCGGACGAGCGCCACATGCAGCATGCCGGGCAGGCTGATGTCGTCGACATAACGGCCTTTTCCCCGGATCAGACGGTCGTCTTCGGCCCGCGTCTGGCGTTTGCCGAACAGCATGGCGTTCCCCTGATGCTTTCGGAGTTACATTACGATAATATCGTAATACGATACTAGGGGAAATTGCCCGAGCTGGAAAGGCTTACGGCGGACCGATGAAATCAAGGGAGGCGGCAATGGCGCTTGCGGAAGTCAACGGCACGGAGCTCTGGTATCTCGTTCAGGGCAGCGGACAGCCGCTTTTGCTTTGCCCGGGGCTGGGCCTGGACCATCAGTACTA
>JBFWZG010000192.1:0-4851 GCA_050185515.1 Reyranellaceae bacterium | reverse complement strand
CCCTTCACACGGGGAAGGTCACAGGTTCAATCCCTGTCGCGCCCACCATCCGCACCTCGTTTCACTGTTCGCGGCCCGCGTTTGCGGCGGGTTGATCGCATCGGATTCGCTCCATAGAGTGCGCCGACAAGCCGCCAAGCCGGCGATAGTCCGGAGTACCGCGCATGGTCCGCTCGCTCGTTCCCTACGACATTACGATCTGCGGCATTCCCGATCTGGACAGCCACCGCGAAAGCGGGGTCACGCATGTGCTGTCCATCATCGATCCGGACGAACCCGATCCCGCCGCGTTCAAGCGCTACAAAGGCGTTCGCAGGCTGCTGGTCCGCTGCGACGACGTTGTGATGCCGTATGCCGGCTACCAGCCGCCGAGCCGCGAGGATGTCGAGAAGCTGCTGGAGTTCGGCGCCACGCTGCCGGACGAGGCGCATGGCGGGCATCTGCTGATCCACTGCCATGCCGGAATCTCGCGTTCGACGGCGGCGGCCGGCATCATCATGGCTCAGCACAATGCCGGCCGGGAGGTGGAAGCCTTCCAGCATCTGCTCGACATGCGCCCGCATGCCTGGCCCAACACGCGCATCGTGCAGTTCGCCGACGACCTGCTCGACCGCAACGGCGCGCTGCTGGAGGCGCTGGTCGAATACCGGCGCGAATTGCTGCGACGCAAGCCGCATCTGGCCGAGATCATCCGGAACATCGGACGCGGCCACGAATTGCCCTGACAACCCTCAGGCGTTGCGCGGCGTATCGGGATCGAGCGGATAGATCGGCCGTCGCAGCTTCTCGAACGGGAACAGGCTGTAGTCGGAGCTGCACACGCCCGGCCCGGCGACCAGCACCACTTCCCTGGCGATCGGACCGAAACCGGCGCGAAAATGCTGGCGCGACTTGATCAGCACGTAACGCTTGCGCGCCGGATCGATGCCGCAATGGGTGAAGCAGCCGATGTCGTAGGGCTCGAAGCGCTTCTCGCTGACCACGATCTCGGCCTGGGGCGTCTGCAGCACGGCCGTGCGACCCATGTTGACGGCGGAGCCGGTCGCCATCGGCCCGGTGATGACGAAACGTCCGTCGGTGATGCAGCGAACCTTGCCGGTGACGGTCAGCGGCCGGCCCTTGAGATTCATCGCCGGCACGTCCGTCTTGCCGCCGAGCTGCAGCGTTACCTCCGCGCCGACGCCGGCCGCGATCATCTGCGCCACGCTCTCGGGGTCCCATATCGGCCCGGCGGCGACTTCCGTCAGCCCCTGGCGCAGCACTTCTTCCAACGCATCCATCGTGTCCTGGTTGCCCCCGGCGCCGGAATTGTCGCCGTGATCGGCGAGGATCACTGGGCCTTCCGCCATCGCCTTGGCGCGCGCGATCGAGTCAGCCATCGGTTCGATCGGAAAGATGAAATCGGCACGCCGCTGCCATGCGAGCTCCGTGAGTTCGTCCAGCAGCGCGCCTGCCGCATCGGTCCGCTCGTCGGCGACGATGACGGCCGACAGGCCGACATGTGGGATGTCGGCCAGCGGAAAGCCGCCGAACACCGAAGCGTTCAGCACGTCCCCCGCCTTCTCCGCCGCCATGGCGCGATCCATGATGTCCTTCATCGGCTGCGAGGCCGGCGTCTGGCGCAGCATGTGGGTCAGCATCGGCAGCGAGCGCCACAGCATGCGCGGCCTGATCTGGCCTTTCATGGCGCGGATCAGCGTCTCGCCGGCGCGCCGCCCTGTCTCGTACATGTCGACATGCGGATAGGTGCAGTAGCCCGTAATCACCGTGGCATTGGCCACCATCTCGGCCGTCAGATTGGTATGGAAGTCTAGCGCCACCGCGATGGGAATGCCGGGCGCGACGGCGCGGATGCGCCGCAGCAGTTCACCCTCGCCGTCGTCGAAGCCGTCGACCACCATGGCACCGTGCAGATCGAGCATGACGCCGTCGCAGCCCGCCTCGACCGCCGCCACGATGCGCGCCGCCATGTGCTCGAACGCATCGCGCGCTACAGGTCCGCTCGGATGCGCGTTGCCGGCCACCGCCATGACGTATTCGGCGCCCTCGCGCTCGGCTATGTCGATGAAGGCCGCCACCGGATTGTTGGTGCCGCGATAGGCGGCGATGGCCTTGTCCCCGCGCAGTGGCCCGTCGCTTCCCTCGGCGCCGCGACCGAAGGCCTCGAGCGGCGTCGGCACAGGCGAAAAGGTATTGGTTTCGTGGCGCATTACGGCAAGAACCAGGCGCACGCTATCCTCCACTTATTGCCAATCATTCCGACCCGGTTCGAGGCGGAATTTCACCCCGCAAGTCGGCGACGCAGCGTTTCGACATCCCGCATCAACGCGCGCGCGAACTCGCCGGCCGGCATAGGCTTCGCCAGCCGCGCCGCCTGACCGGACCACAGCGGTGAGAATTCGCCAGACCCCGCCGCCTCGGCCTTGGCCCGCAGCGGCGCCATGCCGGAAGTCGCACCGGGAAATTCCGGTGCCTGCGGCGATATCGGGCCGATCTCGGCGATGGCGCGGTTGACGATGCCACGCGCCGGTCGGCCCGTGAAAACGTTGGTCAGCGCCGTGCGGTCGTCGGCCGTCTCCTGCAAGGCCTTGCGGTGCATGGCGCTGATCTTCGATTCCGGCGACAGCAGGAAGGCGGTGCCGATCTGCACAGCCGCCGCGCCCAGCGCCATCGCCGCCACCACGCCGCGCGCGTCGGCGATGCCGCCGGCGGCGATCACCGGCACCCTCACCGCATCGACCACCTGCGGCACCAACGCCATGGTGCCGGGCTGTTCCGCCAGGTTGTCGCGCAGGAAATGGCCGCGGTGGCCGCCGGCCTCGTATCCCTGGGCGATGATGGCGTCGCAGCCATGCGCTTCCAGCCAGCGCGCCTCTTCCGCGCTGGTCGCCGAGGAGACGACGACGCTCCCCGCCGCCTTGACACGGCGTACCAGCGCGGCGTCGGGCAGTCCGAAATGGAAGCTCACCACCCTGGGCTTGAGCTCTTCGACCATGGCGCAGGCAGCGTCGTCGAACGGATTGCGCCCGGGCCCCTTGCCGATGGCCGCCGGATCGATGCCGAACTCGGCGAAATGGCGGTCCAGATGCTTCAGCCACGCCGCCTGGCGCGCAGCATTCTCGGCCGGCGGGGTGTGGCAGAAGAAATTGACGTTGAACGGCTTGTCGGTGCGCTGACGAATGATCCCGATCTCGGCCCGCGCCTGATCGAGGTTCAGCATGGCGCAGGGCAGCGAGCCCAGCCCGCCGGTTTCGGACACGGCGATGGCCAGTTCGGAACCCTGCGCGCCCGCCATCGGCGCCTGCACGAGCGGCAGGTCGATGCCGAACAGTTGCTGGATTCTGGTGTCGAGCGTCATGGCGGCCTCCCAATCGAAGACCGCCAGTCTAGATCAGATTCTGCGTCGGTTCCCGGTTGGCGTCTCAGCGTCCCTTGAGTGGCGCGCCTGCCAGATGTGCGCCAGCGTCGGCCATGATAATCTCGCCCGTTACGTTGCCGGCGCCGGTCAGCAGCCAGACCGCAACTTCGGCCATGTCCTCCGGCGTGCCGGCATGGCGCAGCGGCGTGTTTTCCTCCTGGCTCTGCTTCAACGCGTTGTAGGTTTTCTCGCCCAGCCCGCCCAGCAGCCAGCGGCTCTGGATGAAGCCCGGGCAGACGCAGTTGACGCGGATCTCCGGGCCGAGCGCGCGGGCCAGCGACAGCGTCATGGTGTTGAGCGCGCCCTTGGAAGCGGCATAGGGAATGGACGAGCCGATGCCCATGACGCCGGCGATCGACGAGATGTTCACCACCGCCCCCTTGCCCTGCTTCTTCATGTGCGGCGCGCAGGCGCGCACCATCTGGTAGCCGCCGACCACATTGACCGAATAGATGCGCAGGAAATCGTCCTTGTTCACCCCGTCGAGCTTGGCGTGGTTGTTGAACACGCTGGTGCCGGCATTGTTGATCAGCCCGTCGACCCGGCCCCATTTCTTCACCGTCGCCTCGACGATGGCATGGCAATCGGCATCCTCGGCGACATCGCCCTGGGCCAGCAGGGTCTCCGCGCCGGCCTTGCGGCAGGCGGCCTCGGTCTCCTGCGCCTCCTTGAGGCTTTTGGTGTAGTTGACGACGACGTTCCAGCCCTTCTCCGCCAGCATCAGCGCCGCCGCCGCCCCCAGCCCGGTGGCCGAACCCGTGACGATTGCCACCTTCCTGTCGCTACTCATTTCTTCTTTCCTCCCGATTCCGCTGGCCAGAACGCAACCCGGTTCGGCCAAAATTGCAATGCTGCACCGCACCAGAACTTGTTAACGTGCGTTCATATCGCGGCCGATGTTGGCCCGCGGACAGAGTAATCGGCAACCGCTTTAATGAAGCCCCTGCATTCGGCCCTGGCGCTAATGATCGCGCTGATCTGGGGCTTCACCTTCATCACGGCGAAGATCGGGGTGACGCATTTCCCGCCGATTTTCTTCACCTTCCTGCGCTTCGGCACCGTCGCCGTCCTCATGCTGCCGTGGCTGAAGATCATGCCCGGTCGCATGCGCGAAGTGCTGATCATCGCCTTTTTCGCCGGCGCGCTGCATTTCGGCCTGCTGTATTCCGGCATGGCGATCTCGCCCAACCTCTCCTCGGTCGCCGTGCTGATCCAGCTCGGCGCGCCGTTCTCTGTCATCGTCGCCTACTTCTGGCTCAAGGAGACGGTTGGCTGGGCCCGCGTCGCGGGTATTGCGCTGTCTTTTGTCGGCGTCGTGCTGCTGGGGTTCGATCCAGCGGTGTTCTCCGAGCCGCTGGGGGCGCTGCTGGTCGTCGCCGGCGCCTTCTCCATGTCCTTCGCCATGCTGATGATGCGCCGGCTGCGCAATGTCG
>JBFWZG010000191.1:0-4941 GCA_050185515.1 Reyranellaceae bacterium | reverse complement strand
TGATGTCGTTGGTTCCCGAGGCCTGCGCGTAGTAGGTCAGGTCGTAGCCGGCGCAGAAGGCGGGCCCCTTGCCGGAGAGCACGATGACGTGCACGCGCGAATCCTCGTTGGCGCGGCGCACGCAGTCGGCCAGCTCGTGCGGCAGCTCGTCGTTGATGGCGTTCATGACGTTGGGCCGGTTGAGCGTGATGCGCCCGATCCGCCCGTCGCTCTCGTACAGCACCGTGTCGGCCATGTCGGTTCCTCCCGCAGGTTTTTGTGAACACTGTTCACTATAGTGCCCGAGCGGCGGCAAAAGACAAGACGCCAGACAGGAGAAACGCGAACCGGGCGGCGCGCCGCGAAAGGACCTAATCCGCCAGCGCCTTCAGCGTCAGGTCGATATGCCGGTCGAGCAGCTTGGCGGGGTCGGTCTTGAGCCGGCTCAGCCGGCCGGTGCGCTCAAGCAGCAGCACGCCCATCAGCCCGCTGAGCAGGGTCTGCTGGTGCATCTGGCGGGTTTTCCGGCTCATGCCCGGGCGCAGGCGCATCAGGGTCCGACCCAGTGTTTCCAGCGCCACCCCCAGGCGCTCGTTGAGTTCGGCATCCAGCGCCGGCGTCAGGCCGCGCGGTCCCAGGCCCTGCGAGATATAGAGGCTGAGATCGAGATCGTGCGGGTTGTCGCGATAGAAGCCGTAGAAGGCGCGCACCGCGCCCTGCAACGCCTTCCTGGCGTTGGGCGCGCTGGCGCCTTTCTCGGTGGCGGCGCGCAGCCGTTCCAGCGAATCGCGCAGGATGTCGGCATAGATCTCTTCCTTGGAGTCGTAATAGGCGTAGAGCGCCCCCGGCGCGTAGCCGCAGGCCCGGGCGATGGCGCGCAGCGAAGCGCCCTCCAGCCCCTCGGCCAGGAAGACCTGCTTGGCGACGGTGAAGATCGCCGCGCGCTTGGTGTCGTGCCGCGCCCTCTTGCGGCGCGCGCGCTCCTTGCTCACCGCGTTTTCCTCCCCGTTTTCAGGCGCCAAGCAAACGACGCGGTTGCCGCGCGGCGCAAGGACAAACTTGCCGACGGCGCGCAGAGCGGGCGATATGCCTGTCATGCAGGAACCGACCGTCAATCTGCTGGTGCAATCGGCTTCAGGCGATTCGCGGCGCGGCGTGGCAAGCCTGGCCGGCCGGCGCTTCGCCTGCGCGCTGGGCAGCGCCGGCATCGTCGCGAACAAGCGCGAAGGCGATGGCGGCACGCCGACGGGGCGTTTCCCGCCGCGCTTCGTGCTGTACCGCGCCGACCGGCTGGCGCCGCCGCGCACCGTCCTGAAGCTGCGCGCGCTCGAGCATGCCGATGGCTGGTGCGACCAGCCGGGCGCGCCGACATACAACAGTATGGTGCGCCTGCCGCATCCCTTCCGCCACGAACGGCTGTGGCGCGACGACCATCTCTACGACCTGATCCTTGTCATCGGCCACAACGACGCCCCGCCGATCGCCGGTCGCGGCAGCGCCATCTTCATCCACCTCGCCCGCGAGGATTACGGCCCGACCGAAGGCTGCATCGCCTTCGCGCGCGAGGACCTGCTGGAGATACTGTCGCTTCTGACGCCGGAGTCGAATGTGGTGGTGCAGAGGTAATTGTCATCCCGGGCGAGCGTAGCGAGACCCGGGACCCATAACGCCGTTGCTGTCGTGCAGCGTCATGGGTCCCGGCTCGGCGCCCCTTAGGGGCTTGGCCGGGATGACAGGCTTTCGCTATCCCGCCGCGATCAGCCGTCCGCCATCGGGCAGATCGATGACCCGCGCTTCGATGTCGTAGGCCTGGCGCACGATCTGCGGCGTCAGCACTTCGTCGGGCCGGCCCAGCGCGATCAGCCTGCCGCCGGCCAGCACCGCCACCCGGTCAGCCAGCAGCGCCTGGTTGAGGTCGTGCAGGATCGCCAGCACGCCGATGCCCTGTTCGACCTGCACGCGCAGCAGCTTCAGCAGGGCCAGCTGATGCTTGAGATCGAGCGCCGCCGTCGGCTCGTCGAGCAGCAGGTAGCGGCTCTCCTCGGTGCGATTGCCGATGTCGAGCTGCGCCAGCACGCGCGCCAGATTGACCCGCTGGCGCTCGCCGCCCGAAAGCGTCGGCCAGGCGCGCTGGACGAAGCCCGCCATGTCGACCGTCTGCAGGGCGCGGGCGATCGCGACTCGGTCGGCCATGCGATCGGCGCGGCCACGATGCGGCAGGCGGCCCAGCGACACCACCTGCTCGACGGTCAGCGAGAAGGCCAGCCGCGTCTCCTGCGGCAGCACCGCGCGGCGCAGCGCCAGACGCTCGGGCCCGATCTGCTGCAAGGTCCTGCCGTCGAGCGTGACCGTGCCATCGGCGAGGCGCGCCTCGCCCGACAAGGCGCGCATCAATGTCGACTTGCCGGCGCCGTTGGGACCGACCACCGCCAGCAGTTCGCCCGGCTGCAGCGCCAACGACACGCCGTCGATCAGCCGCCTGCCGGCGACGGCGACGCAGACTTTGTCGGCGGCCAGCATCAGCTCATGCTCAGGGCGCGGCGACGGCGCAGCATCCAGAGAAAGAACGGCCCACCCAGCGCGCTCATCACCACGCCGATCGGCAGCTCGGCCGGCGCCACGACGACGCGCGCCACCAGGTCGCAAACCAGCAGCAGCGAGGCGCCCAGCAGCGCCGCGCCCGGCACGACGTAGCGATGGTCGGCGCCCAGCATCAGGCGCACCAGATGCGGCACCACGAGGCCGACGAAGCCGATGATGCCGGCCGCCGATACCGCCGCGCCCACCGCCAGCGCCGAAACGGCGATGATCAGCTTCTTGTGGCGTTCGACATTGATGCCCAGATGCCCCGCCTCGCGCTCGCCCAGGATCAGCGCGTTGAGCGTGTTGGCCAGCAAGGGGGCGGCGATCGCCGCCGGCACCATGAACGCCGCCATCGCCCCCACGGTGCGCCACGACGAGCCGCCGAGGCTGCCCAGCGTCCAGAAGGTGAGATCGCGCAGCTGCCGATCGTCGCTGAGGAAGGAGAGATAGCCGATGGCGGCGCCGGCGATGGCGGCCACCGCGATGCCGGCCAGCAGCATGGTGGCGATCTCGGTCTCGCCGTCGCGCCGCGCCAGCTGATGGATCAGCAAGGTCGCCGCCAGCCCGCCGGTGAAGGCCGCCACCGGCAGGAAGAACGGCATCGCCGCCCTGGGCAGCGCCAGCCACAGCATGATCGGCCCGCCCACCACGATGGCGGTGGCCGCCATCAGCGCCGCGCCTGCGGAAACGCCGATCAGCCCGGGATCGGCCAGCGGATTGCGGAACAGCCCCTGCATCAGGGTGCCGGCCAGCGCCAGCCCGCCGCCGACCATCATGCCCAGCATCACCCGCGGCAGGCGGATGCCCAGCACCACGGCCTTGTCGCGCAGTTCGACCGGCGCGACGTTGAGGCCCATGGAGTCGAGCAGCACGGCGACGATCTTCCACGGCGACAGCCACGAGGCGCCCGAGCCGATCGCCAGCACGATGGCGCAAACCAGCACGATGGCCAGGACGATCAGCATCAGCTTGCCGCGCTCGCGCGGGGCGCGCGCGGCCGCCGTCTGCGAGATCATCGCCGTGGTCATGCTCAGCTCCTGACCGCCCAGGCGCGCGACGGCAGGGCCGACAGGGTCGCCTGCGGGTGGAGGGCGGCAGCCAGATCGCGCCCGGCATGGGCGACGCGCGGGCCCAGGCCCAGCAGGTAGGTGCCCTCCATCGCAACGAGGCGCCTGTTCCTGGCCGCGGGCGTGCCGGAGAGGGCCGGCAACGCCAGCACCGCGTCGATGCCGCCGGCCGCCTCCAGCGTCTGGCTCATCATCACGATGATCTCGGGCGCCAGATCGAGCGCGCTTTCGGCCGAGATCGGCTTCCAGCCATTGACCGGCGCGGCGTTGACGCCGCCGGCCAGCGAAATCATCGCATCGGCCGAGGTCTGCGCGCCGCCGGCCATCGGCTGGGCCCGCGCCACTGACAGCAGGAACAGTGCGCGCGGCCTGCTCTGCAGCGTCGCGACCTGCGCGCGCAGCGCCGCGATGTCCGCGTCGACCGCTTTCGCCAGCGACGCCGCCTCGCGCTGCAGATCGAGGGCGTCGCCCACCGACCGGATCTTGGGCGCGATGGCGTCGATCCGCGGCTCGTCGGGAATGAGGCGCAGGTCGACGCCGGCATCCCTGATCTGGCGCAGCACCGGCTCGGGCCCGGCCTGCTCCGAGGCGAGCACCATGGTCGGGTTCAGCGCCACGATGCCTTCGGCGGCCAGCGCCCGCATGTAGCCGACGCGCGGCAACTCGAACACGGCCCGCGGATAGAGGCTTGTCGTGTCGGTGGCGATGACGCGGCACATGGCGTCCAGCGCGGCGACGATCTCCGTCACCGCGCCGCCGATCGACACCACGCGCTGTCCGTTGGCGACGCACTCGGCGGCGACGGCGGGGCGCAGCATCGCTCCGCCCAGCATCGCCGCGCCGGCGCTCGCCAAAGCGCCTCGCAGCACGGCGCGACGAGCCGGATCGACGGCGCGCATCACGCCCAGCCGGTGCTCAGGCCGCCGTTCCTGCCGTCGGCCAGGCCATGCGCCAGCGCCCGCCACTGCCGATTTTCCGGCACGCCGGGCTTGCGTGCGCCGAAGAACTGCACGATCTGCTCGCCGTTGGCGTCGTAGATCTCGACCGCGGTAACGTCGCCGTCGCTGGTCGGCTTGCGCACCAGCCAGGCGCTGGCGATGCCGCTTTCGCGCAGGTGCAGGTTGAAGTCGGGATCGAGCACGTTGATCCACGGCCCCATCGGCACGATCTTGCGCACCCGGCCGCTGTGGATCTGGATGCAGCCGGGGCTGCCGACGAACACCATGATCGGCGTCTCGCTGGCCGCCGCCCCGTTCAGCACGCGCCGCGCCGCGTCGGTGCCGAGCTCGACCGCGAAATCGCCGCCGGCCAG
>JBFWZG010000190.1:0-4969 GCA_050185515.1 Reyranellaceae bacterium | reverse complement strand
CCTGGAGTCGCGACGTGGCGCCGAAGAAGAACGGGCCGGATACGGTGAACACCTCGATGTCGGCGGGCAGCGTGTCGTCGCGCCGGTAGCGCTCATGCGGCGCCTCGGCCAGTTCGTCGCGATCGCGCTCGAGCAGGCTGACGTTGGCGGTGACCTCGACCGTCTCGGCCATTCGGTACATGAACAGGAAGGCGGCCAGGACGACGCCGACCTGGATGGCGACGGTCAGGTCGACCAGCACCGTCAGCCCGAAGGTCAGCAGCAGCACCAGGCGATCGCCGGGCGGCGCGCGCAGCAGATGGCGGAAGCGCTCGGCTTCGCTCATGTTCCAGGCGACGATCACCAGCACCGCGGCCAGGGCCGCCAGCGGCAGATAGGCCGCGAGCGGCGCCAGCACCAGCATGAAGAGCAGCAGGAAGGCGGCGTGCAGCATGCCGGCGAACGGCGAGACGGCGCCGGCGCGGATGTTGGTGGCGGTGCGCGCGATGGCGCCGGTCGCCGGAATGCCGCCGAACAGCGGCGAGGCGACGTTGGCGGCGCCCTGCGCCACCAGTTCGACGTTCGAGCGGTGGCGCCGTCCGGTCATGCCGTCGGCGACCATGGCCGAGAGCAGCGATTCGATGCCGGCGAGGAAGGCGATGGTCAGCGCGTCGGGCAGCAGCGCCTGCATCTGGGCCAGGCTGATCTCGGGCAGGGCGGGCTGCGGCAGCATGTTGGGGATGCCGCCGAAGCGGCTGCCGATGGTGGCGACGTCGAGGCCGAGCACGGGGACGGCGACGGCGCAGGTCGCGACGGCGATGAGAAAGCCCGGCAGTTTCGGCGCGAAGCGGCGGATGGCGACAATGATGCCCAGCCCGAGCGCGGCGATGGCGCAGGTGGCGGGGTCCAGCGTGTCGATGGCGCCGGCATAGGCAACCCACTTGTCGAGGAAGTCGGCCGGCGGGTTGGCGAGATCGAGTCCGAGCAGATCCTTGACCTGGCTCGAGAAGATGATGACGGCGATGCCTGCGGTGAAGCCGGTGACGACCGGGTAGGGGATGTACTTGATGACGGTGCCCAGACGGGCGAGGCCGGCTGCGATCAAAATCACGCCGGCCATCAGCGTCGCCAGCACCAGCCCGTCGTAGCCGTGGGTCTGAACGACGTTGAACACCACGACGACGAAGGCGCCGGTTGGGCCGCCGATCTGGAAGCGGCTGCCGCCCAGGGCGGAGATCAGGAAGCCGGCGACGATGGCGGTGAACAGGCCGCGTTCGGGCGTCGTGCCCGAGGCGATGGCCAACGCCATGGCCAGCGGCAGGGCGACGATGGCGACGGTGAGTCCGGCGATGGCATCGTCGCGCAGGCGGGCGAAAGAATAGCCCTCGCGCAGCACGGTGGCGGTCTTTGGAACGTAGAGCGCCCAGTAGCGTTGGCGCGGCAGCGTCCCCATATCAGGGGCTGAAGCGTCGGTTGGCGGCCGGGACGTCGGTTCGCGCGGCGATTTGCTCTGGGCCATTGGCCGCTAGTTGGGTTAGAAGGCAGGAATGATAGCCAATCTCCGGCGTATCGAATCGAATATTGCGCCTCCGGGGCAGGGACATTCTGTCCCACCCGCGGTCGCGATCGCCGCTGCGCGGGGGCGGCGATGATCGACTGGCGCCTTCTCGGCAGGCTGCCGGCGCGTTTCTGGGTCCAGCTGGTGCTGGGGCTGGTGGTGCTGGGTGTGCTCGCGGTGTTCGGTTTCGCCCTGCTGCTGGGTGGAGCGGTGATCGTTCTGGGCGTGGCGCTGGTGGCGCAGCTCATGGCGTGGTTCCGCGGCAGCCGGCCACAGCCGCCGTCCTCGACGGTGATCGACGGCGAATATCAGGTCGTCGAGCAGAAGAAGGCGCCGCGCGCGCCGGAATCGCCGGATCTTTAGGGCCGTTCCCCCGAGCGGAGCTCGTGGCCTCTCTACTACTTCGGCAGTCTTTCGCTTAGAACCCGCAGCCGATCCTCCAAGTCGCGCAGGGCTTTCTTCTGTTCGTCCGATTTGGCGGTGGCGGGATCCATTTCGAACCGCTTGACGAGCAGGCGCTCGAATTCCTCCTGGGCGTCTCTTTGCGCCTTGGTCAGATTAGCGGCTCCGGCTTTGGGTTTCGGCGGCTCCACCATGAGCGGTCTCCTATCGACTGACCTTGGCGGCAATGCGGTCCAGTATGTAGGCCTTGGTCAGCCTGTCATGCCTGCACGCCATGCCGTTGTCCTGGCCCCACCAGAAATTGTCCATCACCGACGGGTTGGCCGGGTCCGCCAGCTCGGCATGATAACTCGACCAGTCGCCCGGATAGCCAAGACCATTGCGCAGCGGATCGCTCGCAAAGGCCACGCCATTGTAACGGCAGAATTCGGCGGGAATCGGCCGGCCTGTCTTGCGATTGAACTGTTCGTCGCCCGAAACATAGAGATCGGTGACGAAACCGTTGCTGTAGCTCGAGAAGGCGTGCCCGAACTCGTGCGCCGCGGTAAGTCCAGACGAGGTGGTGTGCATGGCGACCATGCCGGGCACGAGATGGAAGAAGCGGTGGCTCATGGTGCGACCGTCATACGAGAAATCGACTCCGCCCCTGGAGTCGTCGTCGGTCGTTCCATAAGCGGCGGCCCGCCGGTTCGTCGAAGAGTTGCTGACCACGAAGACGATGTCCGGGTCCAGGTCCATCCGCCGCAGGAAATCGACGACGGCGTCGCGCCGCGGCGCCAGAATGAAGCTGCCAGGAATGAAATAGTCGGCCACGAGGGCGTTCCCGGCCTCCGGCGGCAGACCCGGCACGAAAACCGACCAGACCTTGATGCTGGCGGCATCGGGGGAGTCCGACAGAAGCTTCTCGGCCTGGCCCGGCAGACGGCCGAACAGACTGTCGACGATGTAGCGGGCGCTGGCGTCGAACAGCGGTCTGTGACCGGGATCGTCGCCTGGGAGGTCCGGAATAAAACTGCCCGAGTTCTCAGGGCTTTCAAGCGTGGGATTGTTGAGAATCAGGATGAACAACGGGTTGGGCTTGGTGGCATCGCCCCCTTGCCATACCGTCGTGTCGGCCGGCGTGATCACAATCGGAGGCATTTCGCACCTGCTCGGAACTCTTGCCGATCGGGACTGGCGAAAACGCTACGCGGCTATAGGCTGCCGAAACTCTGAAGATAAGACATCGGATCGCGCCCCGGGGCAATCCTACACCTCGACCACCTTGTGCGGGTTGAGCAGGTTGTCGGGATCGAGTGCGCGCTTGATCTTGCGCATCAGGTCGAGCTCGGTCTTCGAGCGGTAATGCTCGAGTTCCTCGACCTTCATGCGGCCGATCCCGTGCTCGGCCGAGATCGAACCGTTCATGTCGACCACGATGTCGTGCACGATGCGGTTGATCTCGTCCCAGCGTTCGAGGAATTTCTCGCGATCGGCGCCGACCGGCTGCGACACGTTGAAATGCGCGTTGCCGTCGCCGAGATGGCCGAAGGCGATGACCCTGCCATCGGGGATCGCCTGCAGCACGGCGGCGGTGGCCCGCTCGAGAAACTCCGGCATCCTTGCTACGGCGACCGAAACGTCGTGCTTGATCGAGCCGCCCTCGGGCTTCTGGGCGCCGGAATAGGCCTCTCGGATCTTCCAGAAGGCGGCACGCTGTGCGTCGCTCTGGGCCGGCGCGGCGTCGAGCACCTTGCCGTGTTCCAGCATGGCGCCGAGAAAGGCCTCCATCTTGTCCTTCAGGCCGCCTTCGTTGGTCGCGGGCCGCGGCGAGGACCATTCCATCAGCACGTACCACTCGTGTCGTTCCGAAAGCGGATCGGCGATGCCCGGCGTGTGCTTGAGCACGAAATCCAGGCCGAGCCGGCCCATGAACTCGAACGAGGTGACGTTGTCCTCGCTGGCTTCGCGGGCGGCCGAGAGAATCTCGACGGCGACCTTCGGATTGGGCACGGCGATGAAGGCGGTGGCCATGTCCTTGGGCTTGGGAAAGAGCTTCAGTACCGCCTTGGTGATGATGCCCAGCGTGCCCTCGGCGCCCATGAAGAGCTGCTTCAGGTCGTAGCCGGTATTGTCCTTCTTCAGCGAGCGCAGCCCGTCCCACACCTGGCCGTCGGCCAGGACCACTTCCAGGCCCAGCACCAGGTTGCGGGCGTTGCCGTAGTGCAGCACCTGGATGCCGCCGGCGTTGGTGGAAAGGTTGCCGCCGATCAGGCACGAGCCCTCGGCACCGAGACTGAGCGGGAACAGGCGATCGGCGTCGGAGGCGGCCTGCTGGATAGTCTGCAGGACGACGCCGGCCTCCACGGTCATCGTGTAGTTCAGAGGATCGATGTCGAGGATGCGGTTCATGCGCTGCAGCGACAGCACGATCTCGCCGCCATGCTCGAAGGGCAGGGAAGCGCCGACCAGCGAGGTATTGCCGCCCTGCGGCACGATCGGCACGCCGTATTCGCCGCACAGCTTCACCACCGCGACGACTTCCTCGACGCTGGCCGGCTTGACCACCATCGGCGTCTTGCCGGTGAAAAGATCGCGCCACTCAACGAGATGCGGCCGCTGCGCTTCGGGATCGGTGATGCAGCCCTTGTCGCCGACCACCTGGCGGATGCGGTCGAGCAGCGCCTGCGGCACGGCGTTGCGGTCTGACTTCAGGCGCGGGGCGAGCGACATGGCGTTTCCTTAAGGCGCGACATTCGGTTCGGTTCGCCAAGAGAGAGAAAGCACAATAGCAGCGTCTGATCGGGTTCCGAAATCAATCAAGTTATAAAACATCCTCGGAAATGCTACACGGCTTAGAATCCTTTTTCGGCACGTAAGCAGCAAAACGCTCAAAACATGATACGCCAGTTTTTCGATATGGCGTGACCTGCTCCCCATCTTTCACACGTCTGCAGCTTGAGTCTGTTCCTGTTCTGCTCTCGTGGTGTGTGGTGCAACGGGGCGGGGCGCGAAGCCCCCGGTCGAGCGCAGCGTCCCGCCCCGTTGCTC
>JBFWZG010000189.1:2097-4974 GCA_050185515.1 Reyranellaceae bacterium | reverse complement strand
TGACTTCGTTCTTCCCGCTGGCGGTACTGATCCTGGCGGTGCTGGGCGCCATCCTGTTCGGCCTGGCGACGCCGTCGGAAGCGGCGGCGATCGGCGCGCTCGGCAGCCTGGTGCTGGCGGCCTGCTATCGCGCTCTCAATTTCGAACGCCTGCGCGAGGCGGTCTTCCTCACCGCCCGCACCACGGCGATGGTCTGCTACCTTTTCATCGGTTCGTGGACTTTCTCCTCGGTGTTCTCCTATCTCGGCGGCCATTCTGTGGTCGAGGAGTTCTTCGCCGGTCTCGACATCGGCACGGTCGGCTTCCTGATCCTGACCCAGCTTATCATCTTCCTGCTCGGCTGGCCGCTGGAATGGACCGAGATCATCATCATCTTCGTGCCAATCTTCCTGCCGCTGCTGAAGACCTTCGAAGTCGATCCGGTGTTCTTCGGCATCCTCGTGGCGCTGAACATCCAGACGTCGTTCAACACGCCGCCAATGGCGATGGCGGCCTACTATCTCAAGGGCGTGGCGCCGCCGCAGGTGCGTCTGACGCAGATATTCAGCGGTTCGCTGCCTTTCGTCTTCATGGTGTTCCTCGCCATGGTCCTGGTCTACATCTTCCCCGGCATCGTGCTGTGGCTGCCCGACTACCTCTACACCCCGCGGTGAGCGCCGAATCGCCCGCCGACCTGTCGCTGGCGCAGGCGGCGCTGGAAATCGCCGAGGGCCGGCTGGGTTCCGCCGAGCTGGTCGAGTCCTGCCTGCGGGCGATCGACGCGCGCGAGGACGAGGTCGGCGCCTTCGCCTTTCTCGATCGCGAGCACGCGCTGCGCCAGGCCGAGGCCGCCGACGCGCATCGCCGCGCCGGCAAGACGCTCGGCGCGCTGCACGGCCTGCCGATCGGCATCAAGGACATTTTCGACACCGCCGACATGCCGACCGAGTTCGGATCGCCGATCCATGCCGGGCGCACGCCGCGGCGCGACGCGGCCTGCGTCGCCAGCCTGCGCGCGGCCGGGGCCGTCATCCTGGGCAAGACGGTCACCACCGAGTTCGCCTATTTCCATCCCGGCAGGACGCGCAACCCGCACGATCCGCAGCGCACGCCCGGTGGTTCCTCCAGCGGTTCGGCCGCCGCCGTCGCCGCCCGCATGGTGCCCGGCGCCATCGGCAGCCAGACCAACGGCTCGGTGATCCGCCCGGCCGCCTTCTGCGGCGTGGTGGGCTTCAAACCCTCGCACGGGCTGATCCCGCGATCGGGCGCCCTGCTGCTGAGCCGCGCGCTCGACCACGTCGGGGTCTTCGCCCGCACCGTCGAGGACGCAGCCCTGCTGGCCGAGGCCATGGCCGGGCACCACGAGAGCGATCCCGACACGCACCCGCGCGCCCGCCCGCCGCTGGCCGCCACTGCGCGGCTGAAGCCGCCGCTGCCGCCGCGCTTCGCTTTCGTGCGCACCGCCGTGTGGGAGCAGACCGAAACCGCCACGCGCCAGGCCTTCGAGGCGCTGATCGCGCGCCTTGGCGACAGCATCGAGGAGATCGACATGGATCTGTCGACCTCGGCGATCCACGAGCTGCACGCCACCATCATGCAGGTGGAGATGGCGGAGAATCTGCGCCAGGAATACGAGCGGGCGCGCGAGAAGCTGAGCGCGCCGCTGCTCGAAATCATCGAGCTGGGCCGCACCCGGCTGGCGGTCGACTATCGCCGCGCGCTCGATCTGGCCGATCCGCTGCGGGCGGCGATCTCGACGGTGTTCGACGAGTTCGACGCCATCGTCACCCCGGCGGCGCCGGGCGAGGCGCCGCGCGGCCTGGACTCGACCGGCAGTCCCGCCTTCTGCACCATCTGGACCTATCTCGGCCTGCCCGCCATCACCCTGCCGCTGCTGCAGGGAAGCGACGGGCTGCCGATCGGCGTGCAGCTTGTCGGCCGGCTGGGCGACGATGCCCGCCTGCTGCGCACGGCGCAGTCACTGGCGGCTCAATTGTCGGCGCGCGGCGGCAAAGGGAGGAAACGATGAACAATCTGATTCCGGGCCTGATCGGCATCGCCCTGACGGTGGCTTTTCTCGTCATCATCATCGTCAAGGTGCCGGCCATTCCCCTGATCGTGATCGCCGTCTTCGTCTGCGGGCTGATGGCGTGGGATTTCCTGCGCACCTTGCGCGAGGGCTCGGGCAAGTAACGGCTGACGCTAGAGCGGATCACGATCAGACGGAAGCGCCCGCGCTTCCATCTGATCGTGTGAATCCGCTTTATTCCTATAGGCTTAGAGCAGATTCACATGTTTTGACGGGATCGCGAGCGATTCCGCCAAACCATGATTTGCTCTATTTCGCGAAGCTCTTCGAGCCGATCAGGCGCTGGCCCAGCAGCAGCGCCACCGCCGCCGGCCCCTCGAAGGCCAGTCGCGCCGCCGCCTCGACGGTCGCCGCCACGTCCTCGGGCGCATCGGCGCGCAGCACCAGAACGCCGACCGCCTTCAGCGTTTCCTCCGTCGCCTGGCCCATCGACACCTGCCACGGATTGAATTCGCCCCATTCGCCGCGCATGGTGATCAGCATCAGCAGCGGCAGGCGGCAGATGCGCGGCAAGCCCAGCATGTTGATGCAGTTGCCGACGCCGGAGGACTGCATCAGCAGCGCCCCGCGCAATCCCCCCAGCGAGCCGCCGGCCAGCAGCGCCACGCCGTCCTCCTCAGTCGCCAGCGGCGCCACGCGCATCCCATTGTCGGCGTCGCACATCTCGATCAGCCGCTTGTGGCCGGCATCGGGCACATGCGCCACCAGCCCGACCTTCCACGCCTTCAACGCGCCGAAGAGGTCGCGCGGCCAGACCGGCTCGACGCTCGCAGTTTGGCCGCTCACAGCCGCACCTTGGCGACGCCGGC
>JBFWZG010000189.1:0-1997 GCA_050185515.1 Reyranellaceae bacterium | reverse complement strand
CGGCATCGATGTCGAACACCGTCACGTCGTGGCCCTTGCCCGCGAGGTTGCGCGCCATCGGCCGTCCCATCGCGCCCAGCCCGACGAAGCCGATGCGTTCCCTGCTTTCGATTGCCATTGATTCCTCCGCTGCCGCAGTCTCCCGGCGCGCCAGCCAAAGGTCAATCGCCGCCGAAAGATTTATTCGCGCCGCCGGAAGACGCGTCGGCCGCTTGCCGCCATCCACAGGCGTCGGACAATCGTGATCGCGGCGGTGCTGCTGCGGCCGGTCGGACCATGGCAGAATCGCCCCTGGTGGACGCCACCCAACCTTTCCGGGAGACACGACCATGTCGGAACTTGCCCTGCTCGCCTGGAGCGCAGCGCTCTGTCTCGTGCTTGTCCTGCCCTACGCTACCGGCCTCACCCTGAAACTCGGCCTGCCGACCATGGCGGGCGATCGCGAAGGCCTGCCCGAGCCGACCGGCTGGATCGGCCGCGCCAAGCGGGCGCACATGAACATGCTGGAGAATCTCGTGCCCTTCGCAGCACTCGTGCTGGCGGCGCATGGCATGGGCAAGCTCGGCGCGCTGACGATGCTGGGCGCGCAGCTCTTCTTCTGGGGACGGCTGGCGCATGCCGTCGCCTACATCGCCGGCATTCCCTATCTGCGCACCCTGGCGTTCCTCGCCGGCTATGTCGGGATGTTCCTGATCTTCATCGCCATCGTCGGTTAGTCCTGGAGGGGCGGCGCGGCCGCCCTTCACTGCCGCAGCAGACACCACGTCAGCTCGTGCTTGTTGTGGTACAGATGGAAGAGCTGCGATCCCGCGATGGCGGCGAAAGCGCGCGCCGTGTCGTGATCGGTCTCGCCCTGGAATTTCAGCGTACAGACGAAGTTGCGCACCTGGCCGTGTTCCATCCAGCGGCGCACCATCTTCAGCAGCCGCGACGGGTAGCAGATCACGTCGCAGCACAGCCAGTCGATCGGCCCGAAAGCGGCGGGCGCTAGAGCGAAGGCGCTGTCCTGCCGCCACTCGATGCCGGGCATGGCGGCGATGCGCGGCTCCAGCGGCGACTTGTCGATGGCGATGACCCGCGCGCCGAGATTGGCGATCACCCAGCTCCAGCCGCCGGGGCTGGCGCCGAGATCGAGGCAGGTCTCGCCCGGCTGTGGATAGCGCCCCAGACGCGTCAACGCCTCCCACAGTTTCAGATAGGCGCGATTGGGCGGGCCTTCCCTGTTCTCGACGAACGCAATTTCGCCGTTGGGAAACGGGCTCGAGCAGTCCGGCGATGCCAGCATCGTGCCCGGCGTCAGCAGGGTCCACGAGCCCAGTGGCGCGGTCGGCGCGGGCTGCGGGAACGCCAGCGGCTTCGCCGAAACATGCGGCAGTTTTTCCTGGATCAGCCTGGCGCGGCGGAAATGCAGCGGCGCGTACGGCGCCCAGTTGCGCTGGATGGCGCGCAGCCTGCCCGCCGCATCGCCGATCGAACCGACCTCTATCTCGCGCGCGTCGCACCAGATGTTGGCCGCCCACGCAGCGTCAACCGGCTCGCCTTCGCACAGCATCAGCCGCCCATGCTCGGCGACGATGCGGCCGGCCAGCTCGACGCGCAGCTGCGCCTCGAACCCCTCGGCCGCCAGATAGGCGCAGCGCATTTCTAATCGTCCAGCCGCGCGAAGAAGCCGCGCGCGCCGGCATCGGCCCCCGACAGCAGCTGCGCCGACGGATCGAGCATCCAGGCCAGCACATCGCGATGCACCACCGGCGCCTGCAGATCGCGCAGCAGCAGGTGATAGCCCTCCTCGTAGACCGCGACGCGGATGTCGCGCTCGCGCCGCAGCCCGGCCACCATTTCTCGCATGACCTCCGGCGGCACCACCCTATCGCGCGCGCCATAGGCCAGCAGCAGCGGACCGTCGAGTTCGGGCGCCGCCGCCAGCGCCGCGTCCATCGCGTTGACCAGCCCCCAGACCAGATCGACGCGCGGCGCCTTGATGACGAGCGGATCGT
>JBFWZG010000188.1:0-5126 GCA_050185515.1 Reyranellaceae bacterium | reverse complement strand
GGATGATCGGGATCCGCAAATCGGTTCGGCCGCCCTCGGTGAGAAAGTCGAGCAACCGATCGACATCCTCCACGTAAGGCATGCCGGGCGTCGGGTTGACCTCGCAGATGGCGCCGCCGTTCTCCAGCCATGAAACCGAAATGTCCGGCGAAATGAAGTCGATGCCCGCGATGTCGAGGTTGAGCGCCTCGGCGGCTCGCTCCGCGATCCTGAGATTGTCGGGATGGATGATATCGGCGACCGATACCGTCGTGCCGCCGGTGGAGACGTTGGCGTTGCTGCGCAACACCACCATGACGCCGCGGCCGGGAACCGACGAAAGGGACAGCCCCTGCCTTTCCAGCATCGACAACACCTGCGGATCGTCCTTGCCGGCGAAGGCATAGTTCTTGAGATCGTGGACCTTGCGCCGCTCGACCGCGGCGACGTCGATCAGCTCGGCAACGGTGCTCGAGCCGTCGCCCACGACATGGGCAGGAAGGCGCTTGTAGGCCCGCAGCGCCCGGCCCGCCATCACCAGAATGCGATGGTCGGTTCCCTGTATGTGGCGCTCGACGAGCACGTTGCCGTGCCGGCGCGCCTCGTCGAAGGCGTCGCGCAACT
Organism: Reyranellaceae bacterium; assembly: GCA_050185515.1. GTDB lineage: Bacteria > Pseudomonadota > Alphaproteobacteria > Reyranellales > JAQSWP01 > JAQSWP01. Next base: position 4,523 of record JBFWZG010000188.1, on the reverse strand, counting down.
GCCGTTCCGAGACGATGCTGGTCGTGACGGCGGTGCCGAAATCGGTGGATTGCGGCTTCACCACGACGGGAAAGCCGAGCTCGGCCGCCGCGCGTTTCGCCCTCTCCCAGCCGTCGACGGTCCGCTGCGGCGGCACGGGAATGCCGGCGCGGCGCAGAAGTTCGTTCGCCAGCGTCTTGTTGGTCGCCACGAAGACGCCGAAATAGCTCGTCGCGCCGGAGAACCCCTTCCAGATCTCCTTCTGCCGCGCGCCGTGGCCGAAGCCATAGACGGGCAGCAGCCGGCTCAGTCTGCTGCATGGAATTCTTGCCGCTCTGGCCCGGAGGATGGCGGAGGGCAGCGGCTCTTTCGGATACAGCACGGCGAGCGAGGTCCTGATCCTTCCGATCCCCTCGGCGATCGCCTGACGCGCTTCCGGCTCGGGCCGGTCCGACGCCATCGCGTCTACGATCAGCCCGTGGCAGGAGGTGACCGACTCGAAGGCGACAACCTCGTCGACGATCGGAAGTTCGATCCAGTCGTCGCCGCAGCGGCCGGACGCCGTGCGATGAAGCTCGGCCAGCGCATCCGACACCAGGGAGTCGACGCCTCTTGCCGCGCGCAAGAGCAGCGAGGACAGCAGCTCGGCAGGCGCCGGGGTCGCGTCGCCGTCGGATGGGGGGTCCTTCGCCGGCGCTTGTCGATCGCCTGAGAACGCTTCATCGAAAGCGGCCTGCAGTCGCCGAAACCTCTCCCGGCTCCAGGCGAGCGTCGGCGGCCACTTCACGTCGATCCGCAGGCAGGGAATCTTCGATCGCCCGTCGGGCGTTGTTCTCCAGACGATCCCCGGCGCGCGATTCGGCATGAACATCCCCGGTCGATATCGCCCATATCTGACGCCTAATCACGGCCCGGGTTAAATGAAATCGTGAAGTCGATGCCGATTTGAAATCGTGGGGGCGCCGTCGGCGACCAGCAACGGTCCTCGCTGGCGCGAGCGTCGATCCCGTCGCAGTGGCCGTGGCAGCGTCAGAGCCGCCACATGCGGGCGAGATTGTTCTTCTGGATGTCGGAGGAGCCGCCGACGATCGGCATGCCCAAGAGGTCGCGGACGTTGCGCTCGATGTCGTAGGCGTCGGACAGGCCGTAGGCGCCGATCACCTGCTGGCAGGCCAGCGCGATCTCGACGCCGGTATCGGCGACGAACAGCTTGGCCATGGCGGTTTCAGTCGAACATGGCTGGCCCGAGGCCGCCAGCCAGGCGGCATGGTAGAGCATGTGGCGGCAGGCCTGCAGCCTGGTGCGCGCCGTGACCAGCTTGTGGGCGATGGCCTGATGCCTGGCGATCGGCTTGCCGAACTGCACCCGCTCCTGCGCGTATTGCCACGCCTCGGTGAGCGCCGCCCGGGCGATGCCGTAGGCGACGGCGGTTATCTCGATCTTCTCGACGTCGAGCGCGCGCCCGGCCAGCGCCTCCCAGCCCCGGTTCCATTTCTCCGGCCCGCCGACGATCGCGGTGTCGGGCAGGCGCACCTCGTCGAGGAACACGTCCATCGAATTTGTGTAGCGCAGGTTCGAATGCTCGATGGGGCGCATGGAGACGCCGGGCGCGCGCGTCGGCACCAGCACGAACGTCAGATTGGCGTGACGCTCGCCCTGCTCGCCCGAGCGGCACAGGCAGTAGATGTAATCCGACCAGTCGGCGCCGGTGCACCAGCGCTTGGCTCCCCTGATCACGAGCTCGCCGCCCCGGCGCTCGACGCGCGTTTCCACGCTCGGCAGATCGCCCCCGACATTGGGCTCCGACAGGCCGTAGCAGAGAAACATTTCGCCGCGCGCGATCCTCGGCAGAAGTTCCTCCTTCTGCTGCGGCGAGCCGTTGTGCGAGAGGTTGAGGCCGCCATAGAACGCGGCATGAATATAGGGGCCCGCCATCGACACGCCGCCCTGGCACAGCTCGTCGATCACGGCGGCCGCGGCATAGATATCCTCGCCCTGGCCGCCATGCTCGACCGGGATGGTCAGCCCGATCAGCCCCATCGCCGCGATCTCGCCGAACAAGTCCCGATCCCAGGTCGCTTCGCGGTCCCAGGCGCGCCGCTTCTCGCGCGGCATTTTCGCCGCCACCCAGCGGGAGAGCTGGCGGCGCAATTCGACGACGTGGTCGGGCTCGGGAGCGAAGCTGTGCATGTTTCCGCCTGCTATGGAAACGGAGATCGACTACCTACCGTGGCGCACTCAGTTGCCGGTCAGCTTCGGCGCGCGTTTCTGCTGGAAGGCGGCGACGGCCTCGCGCCGGTCGTCGAGATAGTTGGAGACGCTCTCCCAGCCGATCGAAGAGTCCATCAGCTGCGCCGCCAGGGCGCGCAGCGGGATGTTGGCCGTGGTCTTGGTCCAGCGCACCGCCCATTTCGGATTGGCGAGGATCTTGCCGACGATCTCCGCCACCTTGGCGTCGAGCTCGGCCGCCGGAACGGCGTGATTGATCAGGCCCAGCGCGCAGGCCTCGCGGGCCGACAGCAGATCGCCGGTCATCAGCAGCTCCTTGGCGCGGGCGAAGCCGATCAGCTGCGGCCAGATCAGCGCCCCGCCGTCGCCCGCCACCAGCCCGACCTTGACGTGCGGATCGCCGATCTTGGCCGTCTCGTCGGCGACGATGACATCGCAGAGCAGCGCGATGGTGGCGCCCAGCCCGGCGGCCGCGCCGTTCATGCGGCACACGATCGGCTTTTCCATCTGCAGCAGCGAGACCACGATCTGCTTGGCGTCCCAGGCGATGGCGCGAAAGCGTTCGGGACGATCGATCTGCTCCTGGAACCAGTCGAAATCGCCGCCGGCGCAGAAGGCGCGGCCCTTGGCCGAGAGCACGATCAGGTCGCTCTTCGAATCGCGCTGCAGGCAGTTGAAGATCAGCGCCAGTTCGGTATGCATCGGCTCGTCGACGCCGTTCACCGGATGGTCGGAGGTGATGTAGGCGGTCAGCACCGGCCCGTTGCGCTCGAAGGTGAAGCGCTGCCAGTTCTCCGCCGTGACGTCGTATTCCGTGCTCATGCTGGTCCTCCCGTCGGGCCGTCATTCAACGCGGACCAGCATCAGATCGATGCCATCGGGTTTCAATACCTGTTTCGGCGGCGCATCGCCACGGACCTCGGCCTCACGTGCCGGCCAGCGCCCGGTAGAGGATGAGCAGGATCACGGCCAGCACGACATAGCGCATCGAAAGCAGCCAGAGGCGTCCGGCGAGGCGGCGGCCCATGTCGGACTCGGTCAGCGCCCTGTCCCGTCCCCAGCGCCAGCCGACAAGCAGGGCAATCAGCGCGCCTCCCGCCGGCAGCAGAAGATTGGAGGTGGCGAAGTCGACGGCATCGAGGATCGACCTGCCCGAGAATGCGAGCCGTTCGAGCAGCCCGAACCCCAGGGCCGAAGGCACGCCCAGAATCGCCGTGAAACCGCCAGCCAGCGCGACGGCCACCGGACGCCGCATCTTCCGTCGGGCGACCAGGCAGGCGACGGGCACCTCCAGCAGGGACACCATCGAGGTCAGGGCGGCGGCGGTCAGCAGAAAGAAGAAGGCGCTGCCGGCCAAAGAGCCGAAAGGCATGGAGAGAAATATCTGGGGCAGAGTGATGAAGGCAAGCTCGGGTCCGGCGGCCGGATCCAGTCCGAAGGCGAACACGGCCTGGAAGATCGCGAGACCGGCGACGAGCGCGAAGAGAGTGTCGCCCGCGACGATGGCCGCCACGGCCGACGGAATCTTCTCCTGCCGCTGCAGATAGCCGCCATAGGTTATGAAAACGGCCATGCCCACGCCCAGCGAGAAGAATGCCTGGCCGAGTGCGGCGACATAAACTTCGGGACGGGAGAAGGCCGACCAGTCGGGGGAGAAGAGAAATCCGATGCCCTGGGTCGCGCCGGGAAAGGTCGCCGCATAGATGGCGAGACCCACGACAATGAGCCCGAGTATCGGCATCAGCCAGCGATTGACGGCCTCGATGCCCTTGCGCACGCCGCCGGCGACCACGACCATCGTCAGGGCCATCATTGCAGCCTGCCATGCCACCGGCTCCCAATCGTTGGCGATGAAGCCGGCGAAGAAGCCGCCATGCGCGTCGGCGGCAAGCCGCCAGAGCGATCCGTCGATGGCGCCGACCAGATACTTCAGCGCCCATCCGGCGATCACGGCGTAGTAGCTGAGGATCAGCACGCCGGCGGCAACGCCCAGCCAGCCGCCGGCGATCCAGGCCGAGCGCGGCGCGGCATGGTCGTACGCCGACACGGCATCCGCGCGCGCCGCCCGTCCGAGCGCGAGCTCGGCGATCACCAATGGAGCGCCGACCAGCAGGACGCTGCCGACATAGATCAGGAGGAAGGCGCCGCCGCCATTTTCGCCGGCGACGAAGGAGAAGCGCCAGATGTTGCCGAGCCCGACCGCCGAACCGATGGTCGCCAGCACGAAGCCGTAGCGCGATCCCCATTGCTCTCTCGACACGAGAGGGGCGTCATCGGCCGGCTTCGTCAACTCCCGTTCCCCTTCGCGCTGGTGC
>JBFWZG010000187.1:0-5156 GCA_050185515.1 Reyranellaceae bacterium | reverse complement strand
CTGCACGCCAACATCACGCCGCGGATCGTCGACAACTGCACCGTGCTGACCGGCTACAAGACCTACCCGCATGTCGACATGTACGAAACCGGCCGACTGGCGGGCGAGATCCTGATGCGGGCGCTGGACGGCGAGATCGATCCCAGGATCGTCTGGGGCCGCCGGCCGATGCTGCCGCACACGCTGCGCATGGGTCACGACGACGAGCCGATGCGCGGGCTCATTGCCGCGGCGCGGACGGCCGAGACCGCCGGCGCGCTGGCCATGTCGGTGTTCGGCGGCTTCCCGCTGGCCGATATTCCGCGGCCCGGCCTGTCGGTGGTCGGGGTCGCCGACGCCAGAAAGCAGGCCAGCCTCGACGCCACCGCCACCGCCGTCGAGCGCATTCTCGACAGCGCCTGGGAGAAGCGCGCCGACTTCGTCTACCACTCGGAAAAGCTGAAGGACTCGATCGCCCGCGCCAAGACCATGTCCGAAGGCCCGGTGCTGCTGATCGACCACGCCGACAACTGCGCCTCGGGCGGCACGCAGGATACGGTGGCGGTGCTGCGCGAGGCTCTGAAGCAAGGGCTCAAGGACATGGCCGTGTTCGCCATCTGCGATCCGCAGGCGGTGGACGAGATGGCCAGGGCCGGCGTCGGGGCGCGGATCACGCTGAAACTCGGCGGCAAGACCGACATGCCAAGCATCGGCGCGAAGGGCGAACCGCTGGAGATCACCGGCGTGGTGCGGGCGCTGACGGACGGCCAGTACGTCGTCACCGGCCCGATGGCCACCGGCACCCAGGCCTATATGGGCCGCGCCGGCATCTTCCACGTCGACGGCGTCGACATCGCCGTCATCGAGCGCCACCACGAGCCGTTCGATCTCGGCTGCCTGCGCTCGCTGGGCGTCGAGCCGACCGCCAAACGCTACGTCATGCTGAAGTCGCGCATCCACTACCGCGCCGGCTTCAAGCCCATCGCCAAGGCTATCGTGGAATGCGACGGCGAAGGCGTGACCACGTCCGATTACGGCCGCTTCCGCTTCGAAACGCTGGAGCGGCCGGCCTATCCGCTCGACGCCTGAAGAAGCGTCGGCGGCAGCAAGAGTGAGGCGTTACGCAACTTCATGGCAGAGACGAGGAGGGACGGAAAGATGATCAGCAGACGTACTCTATGGCAGGGCGCCGCCGCGGCGCTGGTGGCGCTGCCGCTGGCGCTGGGCGCCGGCTCGGCGCTGGCCCAGGGCAAGACCCTGAAGGCGGTGATGCATTCGGATCTGAAGATCCTGGATCCGATCTGGACCACCGCCTACATCGTGCGCAACCACGGCTACATGATCTACGACACGTTGTTCGCCGTGGACGACAAGTGGGCCGTGCAGCCGCAGATGGTCGACAAGTACGACGTCAGCGCCGACAAGCTCACCTACACCTTCACGCTGCGCGACGGGCTGATGTGGCACGACGGCCAGCCGGTGACGTCCGATGACTGCATCGCATCGATCAAGCGCTGGGGCAGCCGCGATTCGATGGGCCAGAAGCTGATGTCCTTCGTCAAGGATCTCGAGAAGGTCAACGACAAGACCTTCAAGCTGGTTCTCAAGGAGCCCTACGGCCTGGTCATCGATTCGCTGGGCAAGCCGTCCTCGAACGTGCCGTTCATGATGCCCAAGCGGGTCGCCGATACGCCCGGCACCGAGCAGATCAAGGAGTTCGTCGGTTCCGGTCCGTTCATCTTCAAGCAGGACGAATGGAAGCCCGGCGAGAAGGTCGTCTACGTCAAGAACGACAAGTACAAGCCGCGCGCCGAGAAGGCGTCGGGCCTGGCCGGCGGCAAGGTGGTCAATTTCGACCGCGTCGAATGGCTGGCCATCTCCGATCCGCAGACCCAGGTCAACGCCCTGGTCAAGGGCGAGATCGACCTGATCGAATCGCCGGCGGCCGACCTGATCCCGCTGCTCGAGACGGAGAAGAGCGTCAAGTTCTTCAACTGGAACGCGCTGGGCAACCAGTACACCATGCGCCTTAACTGGAAGCAGAAGCCGTTCGACAACGAAAAGGTGCGCCAGGCCGTCACCATTGCGCTCAACCAGGAGGATTTCCTGAAAGCGGTGCACGGCGACAAGAAGTACTTCGAGGTCTACAAGTCCTTCTATCCCAAGGGCACGCCGCTGGCGACGACCAAGGGCATGGAGAAGGTGCTGGAGTCGAACTTCAACGAGTCGAAGAAGCTGCTGCAGGAAGCGGGCTACGACGGCACGCCGATCGTCCTGCTGCATTCGACCGATCTCGAAGTGCTGACCAATCTCGCGCCGGTGGCGCGCGATCTGCTGACCCGCGGCGGCTTCAAGGTCGACATGCAGTCGATGGACTGGCAGACCGTGGTGGCGCGCCGGGCCAAGCCCGATCCGGTGAGCGCCGGCGGCTGGCACGCGATGCTGACCTCCTGGGTGTCGGCCGACATCCTCAATCCGGTGATGATCGGCTTCATGAACGCCTCCTGTGACAAGGCGCCGTTCGGCTGGCCGTGCAGCGAGACCATCGAGAAGCTGCGCGACCAGTTCTCCAAGGAGACCGATCCGGCCAAGCAGAAGGCCATCGCCGAGCAGGTCCAGCTCGAGGCCATCAAGGCCGTCACCCACGTGCCGCTCGGCCAGTGGTACCGGTCCGGCGCCCACAAGGACACCGTTTCGGGCTGGCTCGCCGCGCCCGCGCCGGTGTTCTGGAGCATGACCAAGAAGTAGGCCGTACGCGGTCCATTGGAACGCGAAGAGGATAGCAAGCGGTGCTGACTTTTCTCGGTCGTCGCCTGTTCGCCACCATCCCCGTCATGGTGATGGTGGCCCTCTTCGTGTTCATGATGCTGCGGCTGACCCCGTCGGATCCGGCGGCGGTCATCGCCGGCGACTACGCCACCACCGAGCAGATCGCGGAGATCCGCGAGAAGCTCGGCCTCAACCGGGCCCTGCACGAACAGTTCGTCATCTGGATCGGCAACGTCGTGCAGGGCGATTTCGGCGAGAGCTTCTTCTACAAGAAGACCATCGCGTCCCTGATCGGGCAGCGGCTGGAGCCGACCATCGCGCTGGCTCTGCTCACGATCGTCTTCTCGGTGCTGATAGCCGTTCCGATGGGCGTGCTGGCGGCGTGGAAGCAGGGAACCTGGATCGACCGCACGGTCATGGGTTTCTCGGTGCTCGGCTTCTCGGTGCCGGTGTTCGTCTTCGCCTATCTGCTGATCTTCCTCTTCGCGGTGAAATGGGAGCTGCTGCCGGTGCAGGGCTACGTGCGGATCGGCGAGGACTTCGTCGCTTTCCTGCGCGGCCTCGTCCTTCCCACCATCACGCTGAGCGTGATCTACATCGCGCTGATCGCCCGCATCTCGCGCGCCTCGGTTCTCGAGGTGCTGAACGAGGACTACATCAGAACCGCCCGCGCCAAGGGGCTGACCAACCGCGTGGTGCTGATGAAGCACGCGCTGCGCAACGCCGCGGTCCCCATCGTCACGGTGATCGGCATCGGCATCGCGCTGCTGATCGGCGGCGTGGTGGTGACGGAAACCGTCTACAACATTCCCGGCCTCGGGCGGCTGACGGTCGACGCCGTCACCGGACGGGACTATCCGACCATCCAGGCGGTGATCCTGGTGTTCTCGTTCGCCTATGTCGGGATCAATCTCGCCATCGACCTGCTCTACACCCTGCTCGATCCGAGGATCCGCTATTGAGCGCCATCGTCGAACAAGCCGCGCCCGACGCCGCCCCGATCGGCGAGCGCAAGCGCAATGTGTGGAAAGAACTGGCCCGCAATCCCTCGGTGCTGGCGGGCGGCGCGGTGCTGCTGGTCATCATCGCGATCGGTCTGCTGGCGCCGCTGCTGGGCACGATCGATCCCGCGGCGATCAATCCCGGCGGCCGCAACAAGAATCCGGGCACCGAGATCTCCATGCGGCTCGACGACGGAACGAAGGTCGAGCGCACCGCCTGGATGGGAACCGACACGCTCGGGCGCGACGTCTATTCGAGGGTGGTCTACGGGGCGCGCGTGTCGCTGATCGTCGGCATTTCGGTCGCCGCGATCTCGATCGCCATCGGCCTGGTGGTCGGCCTGGTCTCCGGCTACATACGCTGGCTCGACGGCATCGTGATGCGGGTCATGGACGGGCTGATGGCCATTCCCGCCATCCTGCTCGCCATAGCGCTGGTGTCGCTGTGGGGCGCCGGCCTGTTCACCGTCATCATCGCCATCGTCGTGCCCGAAGTGCCGCGCGTGGTGCGGCTGGTGCGGTCAGTGGTGCTGTCGATCCGCGAGGAGCCCTATGTCGAAGCGGCCATCTCGCTCGGGACGCCGACGCCGGTGCTGCTGGTGCGACACATCATGCCCAACACCGTGGCGCCCCTGATCGTGCAGGGAACCTATATCTGCGCCTCGGCCATCCTGGTCGAGGCCATTCTCTCCTTCCTCGGCATCGGCATTCCCTCGATCATTCCCACCTGGGGCAACATCATGGCCGAGGGCCGCCAGCTCTTCCGCATCTTCCCGCATAACATTCTCTTCCCCGGGGTATTCCTGGCCCTGACGGTTCTGGCGGTGAACATCATGGGCGACGGATTGCGCGACACGCTCGATCCCAAGATGGCGAAGCGAGCCGGCTGATGAGCGAGACCCCGGTGCTCGAGGTGCGCAACCTGACCGTCGGCCTGCCCGCAGGCGGCGACCGGCAGAATGCGGTGCAGGGCATCAATCTCACCGTCAACCCGCGCGAGATCGTCTGCCTGGTAGGCGAATCGGGCTCCGGCAAGTCGGTCACCGCCTTCGCCACCATGGGGCTGCTGCCCAAGGCGCTGAAGCCGACCGGCGGCCAGATCCTCCTGCAGGGCGAGGATATCCTGGCGGCCAGCGAGGAGCGCCTGCGCGAGCTGCGCTGCACGCGCATGTCGATGATCTTCCAGGAGCCGATGACGGCGCTCAACCCGGTCATGACGTGCGGCGAGCAGATCGACGAGGTGCTGGAGACGCACACGAAACTCGATCCGGCGGAACGCAAGGCGCGCATCCTGGCGATGCTCGAGCAGGTGCGGCTGCCCGATCCGCCGCGCATGTACGAATCCTATCCGCACCAGCTTTCCGGCGGCCAGCGCCAGCGCATCATGATCGCCATGGCGCTGGTGCT
>JBFWZG010000186.1:0-5200 GCA_050185515.1 Reyranellaceae bacterium | reverse complement strand
AGGCCAACGAAGATATCGGCGTTCTCGCTCATGACCGGCTCCGCTGCTATTTCGCTGCGGCGACGATAAAGCCGGCGCGCGGGAAATGCACCATGACCTCGCCGACCACGGGATCTTTGCGCCGGATGACGATCTCCTGCGCCGAGGAAGCGACCATCTCGCCGGTGACCGGGTCGCGGCCGGTGTCGTCGGGCACGACGCTGACCATCATGCCGGGTTTGCGGCCTTCGGGATCGGCGGGATCGGTGGCGGGTTTGGTTTCGGGCGTCGCGTTGCGGGCGATCTCCAGAGCCGCCCTGGCATCGATATCGCTTTTCGCGCCATGGCCGATTGCCGCCATGCGCTTCATCCAGTCGCGCAGGCGCGGCAGATCCCTGAGCGGCGGCGCCTCGGGCCCGGCGTTCTGGGCGATGAACCACAGGCAGTGATAGGGCGCCAGATCGGCCAGTCCGGACTTGTCGCCGAGCAAAAACTTGCGGCCGTCGGCCAGCATCGTGTCGAGATGCGCCAGATGGGCGCGCAGCTGGTCGAGCAGCTTGGGCAGCGCGGCCTTCATCTTGCCGACGTCGAAATCGCGGCCCGAGAACTTGGCGCGATCGGCCTTGAACGCGTCGTCGAACCGGCCGTCGGCGCCGCCCAGCGCGAAGGCGACGCCAATGCAGGGAGAGAACATGAACTTCTCGGCCCAGAAGGCGAAGGCGTCGGCGAGCCCTGCGGTGCCGTCCGGATAGAAGGTCGGGGCCGGATGGCGCCGCTCGAGCTCGCGCAGGATGATCTGCGTGTCGCAAAAGATGTCGGCGCCGATCTGCATGACCGGCGTCTTGCGGTAGCCGCCGGTCAGCGGCAGCAGATCGGGCTTGGGCATGACCATCGGAATGATCACCGATTTCCAGGCCAGGCCTTTCATGCCGAGACCGAGGCGGATCTTTTCGGCGAAGGGCGAAGCCGGATAGTGGTGCAGAATGATGTCGGTCATGGGCGCTCCCTCTCGTTGGAGCGCATTATGCCGGCACGGCAAGGCGGCAGCGCAAGCGTCGGATGCGGGCGAATCCGTTCCGCCCAGGGCGGCTCAGGTCGCGCGGATCTGGTGCTTTTCCAGTTCGCGGCCCAGCGTGCCGGTGACGAAATGGCCGAACATCCGGAAGTCGCTGATCAACGACCAGAACGGGTAAGTGAAGGTCGTTGGACGGTTCTTCTCGATGAAGAAATGGCCGATCCAGGCGGGGCCGTACCCAGCCACCAGGGTGACCGCCAGCCACCAGTAATTGCCGGTGGCGACAGCCAGAACCACGGTCGCCAGCGCCAGGCTGGTACCGACATAGTGTACCGCCCGCGTCGAGGGTTTGGCGTGGTCGCGCAGGTAATGGGGCCAGAAATCGGCATATCTGGTAAGTTTTGCAACCATTTTCGTCTCCGGCTCGTCAGCCGATGCGGCTTGGTTCGCAGAATCTGGGTGCTTGGAGCATTTTGCGCAACCTCTTGCTCGACCCCGACATGGCCAAAGCTCCCGAGATTTCCATCGTTACGGAGACCTTCAACATAGCCGAGGGCCAGGGCGTGGAATCGACGCGCGTGGCGCTGGCATACGTTTTCGGCCTGGCGGATCGGCGCGGCGACATCGAGGTGCTGCTGGCCGACAGCATGGAGCCCAATCTGCTGGTCGACGATCTGCGGCGCACCTTTCCGCGACTGCGCCATGTCCACGCGCCCGGCGCCGGCTACGAGGGCATCAAGAACCTCGCCGCGCAGGAGGCGCGGGGCCAGTTCGTGGTCTATCTCGACAGCGACTGCCGGCCGGTGGACGAGCGCTGGCTCGATGCGCTTCTGGCGCCGCTGCGCGAGGGCCGTGGAGCGGCGTCGGCCGGCGTAACCCGATACGAGGGAACGACGCTGCTGCGACGGGTGATGAGCGTGCTCGATTTCGGCTACCTGCTGGCCGCGGAGGCGGACGAACTCGGCTGCTACGCTTCGAACAACTGCGCCTTCACCCGGGAGATCCGGGTGGAAGTGCCGGCGCCGGACGGCCCGATGCGCTGCACCTGCTACGCCCACGCGCAGCAGCTCACACGATCGGGCCGTCCGCTTGTGCGAGCGCCGGAGGCGGTCGCGGTCCACGCACTGCCGCCGGTTTTCAAGGAGCGCTGGCGGCGCGGCTACGATCTGGTGGCGGCGTGCTGGGTCAACCCGGAACTGGCCGAGACGCGATGGCTGCGACTGGGCGTGCTCGCCGCGCCGCTATTCATCGCGGCAAACCTGGCGGAGGACTGGCGTCGGCTGGGCCGCGTCGCCGGGCCATGGGGCTGGAGCCCGGCGGTTCTGCTTGGAGCGCGGGCGCTGGCCGCCGTCCTCCGCCTGATCGATTTCGGCGGGACGGTGCGCGCGCTGGCTTTCGGGGCTGACCCGCGCTGGTCGGCGTATGGCGCGGCGGCGGCTGAATCCGCGCCGCGCCTTGCAAAAGGCCGGGACTCGGCGTAAGTCAGCCGGCTCGGATGGGGTAAGATAGCCCTTTCCGCAGCGGTGGCGGGCGGTCCGCCGCCGTTCCCTCAACAGGCCAACCAAGGTCAGTGTGCCATCATGGGTTATCGGGTCGCAGTCGTCGGCGCGACCGGCAATGTCGGTCGCGAATTCCTGCAGCTTCTGGCGGAACGCAAGTTTCCCGCCGATGACGTCGTTGCGCTGGCGTCGGAGAAATCCGCCGGCCGCAAGGTGTCGTTCGGCGAGGACGACGTGCTGACGGTGCGCGACCTGGCCAAATTCGACTTCAAGGGCGTCGATCTCGTGCTGTCCTCCCCGGGCGCCAAGGTGTCCGCGGTGTCGAGCCCGCGCGCGGCCAAGGCCGGCGCGATCGTCATCGACAACACCTCGCAGTTCCGCATGGATCCGGACGTGCCGCTGGTGGTTCCGGAGGTCAACGGCTCGGCTATCGCGGGCTACCCCAAGCGCAACATCATCGCCAACCCCAACTGCTCGACCATCCAGATGGTCACGGCGCTGAAGCCGCTGCACGACTACGCGCACATCACGCGCGTCGTGGTGGCGACCTATCAGTCGACTTCGGGCGGCGGCAAGGAGGCGATGGACGAGCTGTTCAACCAGACCAAGGGCATTTACGTCAACGACATGCCCGCGCCGTCGAAGTTCAGCAAGCAGATCGCCTTCAACGTCATTCCCCAGATCGACGTCTTCATGGAAGACGGGCAGACCAAGGAGGAATGGAAGATGATGGCCGAGACCAAGAAGATTCTCGATCCGGCCATCAAGGTGACGGCGACCTGCGTGCGCGTGCCGACTTTCGTCGGCCACGCCGAGGCGGTGAACGTCGAGTTCGACAGCCCGATCGACGAGAAGATGGCGCGCGAACTGCTCGAGGCGGCGCCCGGCATCTTGGTCGTCGACCGGCGCGAGCCGGGCGGCTACATGACGCCGGTCGAGATCGCCGGCGACGACGGCGTCTACGTCAGCCGCATCCGCGTCGATCCGACGGTCGAGCACGGGCTCAACTTTTGGGTGGTCAGCGACAATCTGCGCAAGGGCGCGGCGCTGAACGCCATCCAGATCGCCGAAGAACTGGTAAAAACCTACCTCTGAGCGAACGGGCGGGCATGGCAGTCGAAAGCAAGCAGCCAGGCCCGCCCGGCGCCACCTCGCTGCGCGAAGCTTTCGCGCGCGCCGCCGAATTCCACCGCACCGGCAAGACCGACGAGGCCATCGCCATCTACCGGCGGCTGGTGCTGAGCGCGCCGCGCCATACCGGCAGCTGGACCAATCTCGGCGTGCTGTGGCGCACGCGCAAGAAGCCGGAACTTGCGGTGCTGTGCCATCGCCGGGCGCTGGCGATCGATCCGACAATGGCGGGCGCCTGGTCCAATCTCGGCAACGCGCTGAAGGACCTCGAGCGTTTTCCCGAAGCGCTGCTGGCGCAGAGGAAGGCGGTCGAGCTGGGCGGCGACGTCGCCCTGCACTGGCACAATTTCGGCGTCACCCTGCGCGAGGCCGGCGAGACGGCCGAGGCCGTGACGGCGCTGACCCGCGCCATCGAACTCGAGCCGGACCATGTCGACGCGCACTGGGACCGCAGCCTGTGCAACCTGACGATCGGCCGCTACGCCGAAGCGTGGGACGATTACGAATGGCGCTGGCGGCTCAACGAGATGAAGGGCGTGGTCGTGCCGCCGGCGCCGCTGTGGGACGGCAGCCCGCTCGATGGCCGCACCCTGCTGCTGCACGCCGAACAGGGTTTCGGCGACACGATCATGGCGCTGCGCTATCTGCCGAAGCTGGCCGGTCTCGGCGGCCGCATCGTGCTGCACGTGCAGCCGGAAATCATCCGCCTGCTGGGGCAGCCCCCGAATGTCGACGTCATGGCGCCGCGCAACCGGCCGCCGCCGCCCGCCGATTGCCGTCTGCCGCTGATGACGCTGCTGGGCCGCTTCACGCCGGACATCGACTCGATTCCGGCGCCGGCGCCGCTGCTGCCGCCGGAAGGCGCCGGCGGCCGGGCGCTGCAGGTGCTGAACCATTTTCGCGACCGCTTTCGGGTCGGCATCATCTGGTCGGGCAGCGTCACTTTCAAGAACAACCACCGGCGCGCGGTCGGCATCGAGCGGTTTCTGCCGCTCGCCGAAATTCCCGGCGTCCAGCTCTTCAGCCTGCAGAAGGGCCCGCCGTTCGACGAATTCAAGCGCCTCGATCCGGCGCCCCTGGTGGTCGATCTCGGCTCGCATTTCGAGGATTTCGCCGATACCGCCGCAGCGCTCAGGCAGCTCGATCTGGTGATCATGACCGATTCCTCGGTGGCGCACCTGGCCGGCTCGCTGGGGGTGCCGATCTGGAATCTGCTTAATTTCCACAGCTACTGGATCTACGGCGAGGCCGGATCGGGCGATGCGACGCCGTGGTACGCTTCGATGCGTCTGTTCCGCCAGCGGCGGCCGGGGGACTGGGACCGCGTCTTTGCCCAGGCGCAGGAAGCGCTCGAGGCGCGCGTGGCGTCCTGGCGGGCGGAAACCGGCGGCGCAACCTGAGGCCGGTTGCCGCCACCGCCGCACCCTTGGTATGTCTGTTGCAACGGGCAGCGTCCGTCGAGGGTTTTGGGGGATCGATTCCGGAATGTGGGTGACATGTCGCTAGGAGGGGACGCCCGGCTTCCCGATCCGTCGGTCGCCACGGTCGGCACCGAGACGGAACAGATGATGCGCCA
>JBFWZG010000185.1:0-5223 GCA_050185515.1 Reyranellaceae bacterium | reverse complement strand
CGGCGAGGATAAGTGGTCGTTTCATGTCGGATTCTCCTTAGTAGAAAAACGGCGCCCACCAGTCGATCGTCAGCGCTAGAACGACCAACACGGTCGCGATCCAGAGAGCGGTCTTGGTGATGAGAGCGGATTGGGGTTTGGCGCAGTAGGAGCCGTCCACGCAGACAGGCTTCGCCTTGAAGTAGACTTGCCGGAAGCCAAGCCCAATGAAGATGAGCGCCACAACGGCGAAGTACGGCTTGTAGGGCTCCAGCGCCGTGAGCGTGCCGATCCAGGCGCCAGAGATTCCCAGCGTCAGCAGCACCAGCGGCGCGATGCAGCAGGTCGAGGCCAGGACGGCGCCGATGACGCCGCCAGCGGCGAACCAGCCTCTCCGGTTGTTCGCCTCGCTGTCGCCTTGCAGCGCCTCGGTTTCCGTTCGCGTCGAGTTCATGCGTCGTGGTCCTCGCCTTCGTTCTGATTTGAAGATAAGGTCTGTAGTGACTACAGGCTCAAGAGGTATTTTGCGAAATGGCCGATCACGGTTCCGGGAAGGGGTTACAGCGCGCGGAACTGGCGCGGCGTACGGGCTGCAACCTGGAGACCATCCGCTACTACGAGAAGATCGGCATGATGCCGGCGCCGCCGCGCACGGCCTCGGGTTACCGCGTCTACGACGAGCGGCACGTCGCCCGCCTGCGCTTCATTCTGCGCGGTCGGGAACTCGGCTTCTCAATCGAGGAGCTGCGCGGCCTGCTCGCGCTCGTCGACGGCGGCACTCAGACCTGTTCGGAGGTGAAGGAACGGACCGAGCGACATCTCGCCGAGGTGCGCACGAAGATTGCCGACCTGAAGCGAATCGAGAAGGTGCTGGCGACGACGGCGGCCCAGTGTTCCGGCGAACAGGTGCCTGAGTGTCCGGTATTGGAGGCACTATCGGGCTGAACATCGGATAGATGTATGGGAACGCCTGTTTGTTAGTCGGTAATGGCAATCTCGTTCGGTTCGATGGCCAATCGATAGCCGTTTGGATTTCGCCGGTTCTCAATCAATGCGCGTACGGACGTGGCATCCGCGCTTCCGCGAGCCAGTGCATTGCGAAGCGCGCGGACGGGCTCGCGCACCTGCGACGAAATCCTATGGATGCTCGCTCCCCAGATGTGCGCCTCGATCGCACGATTCTCGACGATGGCGGGCGACTTCAACGCATGTTCCGCCAGAAGGACCAGCAGCTGAAATTCCTGATCGGAAAGGGTTTTGGGCGTCCCGTCGAGCGATACCGTCTTGGCGGCGCGTTGAATCACCAATCGGGGCGCCAAGCTCGGTTGTGGTTCCAGTTTGGACTGATCGATCGAGAATCCAGGTGCAGTCCCATCGCAAGCAATGCAGTGCGATCCAGCGACAACATGAAGCCCTGCGTCGACCAAGCGCGCCCAGTCATCTGCAGCCATCGCCGGCGCGATTACCGTCATGGGCGATGACCTGGCGACCGAACGCATCAGGCCGATCATTCCCGGTTGAAGCACTGTATCCCGCGACAGTGCGAGGAACAGCGCCCGCTGGGCCGACGTCTCTCCCAGATGCCAGATGCCCGCTGCCACCGGCGCCGGCTCGCCTCCGAACCCAGACGCCATGGCGATTTCGCGGACCAGCGCCGGAGGATGAATGCGAAAGCTCCGTAGATCGTCATCGCCGAGAACGACGTCGCTGCGCCGGTCCGTCGGGCAAACCGCGATGTGTTGCCCATTGACCTGCTGGACAGGCCGCGCGTCGAGACCGCAATCACAGGCTGGGCACACATCCCACTCTGTTGCTGGCGCCTGCTCGACCAGGACGCCGTGATCGAGCAGCCGCTCGAAATCGCGCCCGGCATGAGGCGCAGCCTGTCGGCCCCAAAGGATTGCGGGATCGCCCGCCTCACTCAGCCGCAACAGCAGCCTGGGCAGCGTCTCGGTCATTGAGCAGTCCGTTGCGGCGAAGGAGCGTCATGATCCGGCCCTCGAACTGCTGACGCTTGAACATGGCGTGGGCCGGCGGCTTCAGCTTGACGGTCACCTTCTTCGCCGACTTGCCGCCGGTCGCGAAATGGACGCGGATGACGATGTGGTTGAGGCGCCAATCCGACCCGAGACGAGCGCCCCGCATCATCTCGCCCAACCTGGCCAGGGCATTGTCGCGTCCGTCGCGCGCAACATAGGAGTAGAAGGTTCGTGTCTCGCCGGTCTTCGGATCGGCGCCAACGCGGTCGACCTGGACCTCGGTGATCTGGACCCGCTGGATGCCCGGATCGAAGTCATGGTTGAACGCGAAGCCGAAGCCCGCGCGTTGCACCGGGTCGAGCGTGTAGAGGTTCTGGGCGTCGTCGCCGGCGAAGAATTCGGGCTTACCCAGGACCTTGTGGGCGAACAGTTCCGCGAGGTCGCCGCGACGCGCCTTGGCGATGCCGCCGATCTTCAACAGGCCCGTCGTTGAGTTGTAGGACAGCACCGCGTGTTCGGCGGCACGGAAGCTGATCACGCGCTTCTGGTCCTTTTGCAGGACATCGGTCGTGGTGATCGGCGAGCCGTGCTCGATCACCAGAACAAGCTCGTCGGCATCGTTGTACCAGCCGGCGCGGCAATAGTTGCTGCGCAGGTCCTGTTCGAACATCGCGGCAGCGGCGGTTTCAAACTCGGCCTTTGCATCATCATCCAAGG
The DNA here is from genome assembly GCA_050185515.1 of Reyranellaceae bacterium. GTDB lineage: Bacteria > Pseudomonadota > Alphaproteobacteria > Reyranellales > JAQSWP01 > JAQSWP01. The sequence continues at coordinate 2,548 of JBFWZG010000185.1, read as the reverse complement.
TCGCCTCGACGCCTTCGTCACGGCCGACGAACTCGGCGAGCGACGTCCGCGCCATGAGCGCCATCATATCCGACGCAGCGTCAAAGACGTCGGGATAGTCGAGGAAGACGCGCAGGGCGACGTGCTTGGGATCCTGGTGAACCTCCGGCTCGTCACCCTTCGCTTCGGGTGTCACGCGGATTCCCAGCCGCGCGGCCTGCTGAAGAATAATGTCCAGGCCTGCCGCGTTGCCGATCTCCGCGATCCGGTGCAGGTCGGCGACGAGGCCTTCCGGATAGTTCTCTTCCGGCCCCGCGAAGAAATCCTGGACGGCGCTGCGCGCCTCGTCCTGCGCGGCGTCGTCCCTGAGGATCCCAAGATCGAGCCCGTTCAGGGCATCGCTGTGGCGCTCGAACAGGCGGCCCAGCAGGCCGAGATCGACGGTTCGGGTAAACTTGGGATTGACGAATTTCTTCAGGTTCTTAGCCATCCCAGCCGGCCATAATTGCCTCGGATTTGTTCATCTTATGTTCTTATCGCAAATGCCAGCCGGAGTCGATTCAAAAGCCGTCGCTTTGGGACGGATCGTTCGCACCGTGAGTAGAGGCCAAGGGAATCCAATCCCTTAGGTGATCTCCGCGATGGACATGCCGAACCCAATCAAACCGGGGCACATGACGCCGGACGACCGCCTGGCCGAGATCTGCCGGATTCTTGCCCGCGGCCTAGTCCGTCTCAAGGCGCGCCAGTCAAGGCAAGTATCTGGCGACCACGGAGAAACTTGCCTTCCCTTCCCGCCCGGCCGAAGCGGTCATGCCCAACACCCGAATGGGAGAAAGGCATGATGATGAATGACAGCGTATTGGCCCGGCTGGCAGCACTGAAGAAAACGCCGACGCCCGACCTCAAGAAGCAGTGGCGCGAACTCTTCGACACCGAGCCACCGCCCTACAACCGACGCTTCCTCGAAAGCCGGCTGGCCTATCGGATCCAGGAACTGGCCTATGGTGGTCTGAAACCGGCGACCGTCGAGCGCCTCGAGGCGCTGGGTGAGCAGCTCGACGGCGGCAACATCGTGCTGCGCCGCATCCGGACCGACGACAGGCCGATCGCCGGCACGCGGCTGATCCGCGAATGGCAGGGCACCGAGCACACAGTCACGGTGCTGAACGATGGCTATGAATGGCAGGGGCGCCCCTACCGCTCGCTTTCCGCCATCGCGCGCGCCATCACCGGCACGCGCTGGAACGGCTGGGTGTTCTTCGGCCTCAGGAACCGGCGAGGCCGGGCATGACGAAATCGCCTGCATCCGCCAAACCCATCCGCAAGCTGCGCTGTGCGGTCTATACCCGCAAGTCGACGGAAGAAGGGCTGGAGATGGAGTTCAACAGCCTCGATGCCCAGCGCGAGGCCTGTGAAGCCTATATCGCCAGCCAGAGGTCCGAGGGCTGGGTGGAGCTTGCCGACCGCTATGATGACGGTGGGTTCTCCGGCGGGACTCTGGACCGGCCGGCGCTGAAGCGTCTGCTGGCCGACATCGAGGACGGTCGGATCGACGTGGTCGTCGTCTACAAGATCGACCGGCTCAGCCGCTCGCTGATGGATTTCGCCAGGCTGGTCGAGGTGTTCGATCGCGGCGGGGTCACCTTCGTCAGCGTGACCCAGTCCTTCAACACCACGACGTCCATGGGGCGGCTGACGCTCAACATCCTGCTGTCCTTCGCCCAGTTCGAGCGCGAGGTGATCGGCGAGCGCATCCGCGACAAGTTTGCCGCCTCGCGCAAGCGCGGCATGTGGATGGGCGGGGTCGTGCCACTCGGTTACGAGGTCAGGGACCGCAAGCTGGTGATCAACCAGGCCGAGGCTGCCACGGTCCGGCGGATCTTCGAGCGCTTTGTCGAGGTCGGCTCGGCGACGGCGCTGGCGCGGACCCTCGCCGCCGAGGGCGTGCGGACGCGACGCGGTCGGCTGATCGACAAGGGCTTCCTCTACAAGCTGCTCAACAACCGGGTCTATATCGGTGAGGCCGTGCACAAGGGCACGGCTTACCCGGGCGAGCACGAAGCTCTCATCGCGCGCCCCTTGTGGGACAAGGTGCATGCAATCCTGCAGGAGAGCCCGAGGGTGCGCGCCGGCCGGACACGGGCCGCGACGCCGGCTCTGCTCAAGGGCCTCATCTTCGGCCCGACCGGCTGCGCCATGACGCCGACGCACACGCGGCGCGGCGACAGGCTCTACCGCTACTATGTCAGCCAGTCGGTTCTGAAACGCGGCGCCGATGCCTGCCCGGTCGGGCGCGTGCCCGCCGCCGAGATCGAGAGCGCGGTTGTAGACCAGCTGCGCGGCCTGCTTCGCGCCCCGGAGGTTATCGTCGGCACATGGCGGTCGGCTCATCCAGAGATCAACAGTCTGTCCGAGGCTGAGGTCAGGGAAACCCTGGAAGGACTGGCCCCGCTGTGGGACGAGCTGTTTCCGGCCGAGCAGGCCCGCATCGTCCAGCTCCTCGTAGAGCGCGTCGAGGTCGGGCCGGCAGGCGCCGATATCCGCCTCCGCGTCGATGGGCTGGCCC
>JBFWZG010000184.1:0-5259 GCA_050185515.1 Reyranellaceae bacterium | reverse complement strand
GCCGCTCGCCATCACCGACAACATGAATTTCGGCAACCCGCAGCGGCCGGAGATCATGGGCCAGTTCGTCGGCGCGATCGAAGGCATGCGCGAAGCCTGTCTGGCGCTGGACTACCCGGTCGTTTCGGGCAACGTCTCGCTCTACAACGAGACCAACGGCAAGGGCATTCTGCCCACCCCCGCGATCGGCGGCGTCGGCGTCATGGACGACGTCCGGCGCATGGCAACCGTCGCGTTCAAGCCGGCCGACCAGGTCATCCTGCTGGTCGGCGAAACCAAAGGACATCTGGGGCAGTCGATCTACCTGCGCGATGTCTGCGGCCGCGAGGAAGGTCCGCCGCCGCCGGTCGATCTGGCGGTGGAGAGGCGCAACGGCGACTTCGTCCGGGGCCTGATCGAAGCCGGCACCCTTTGCACCGTGCACGACTGCTCGGATGGTGGCCTGCTGGCGGCGGTGGCGGAAATGGCCATGGCTGGTGGCATCGGGGCCGAGATCGCGCTGCCAGAGGGCGACGCCTTCGCAGTCGGTTTCGGCGAGGACCAGGCCCGCTACGTGCTCGCCATGCCCCAGGCCGGCGCCGAAACCGTGCTGGCGGCGGCGAAAAAGGCCGGAATCTCCGTGCGCCGTCTCGGTACGGTCGGCGGAAGGGAGTTGACCGTGGCCGGGCACGGGGCCATATCCTTGGCGGCATTGAAGGATTCCCATGAGGGCTGGCTGCCGCGTTACATGGCGGGCGAGTTCTAAGCTGGTATCTCGAGGTTTCGACGGAGTAACGTGCAATGCCCATGGCGGCGGAGGACATCGAACGGCTGATCCGGGCCTCCCTGCCCGACGCCGAGGTCGAAATACGCGATCTGCGCGGCGATGGTGATCACTATGCTGCGATCGTCACGTCCGCCGCCTTCGCCGGCAAGACCAGGGTGCAGCAGCACCAGATGGTCTACCAGGCCCTCAAAGGCCGGATGGGCGGCGAATTGCATGCTTTGGCCCTGCAGACCCAGGTGCCGCCGTCTGCGCAATAGCCTATAATCCTGCCGACCGACGGCAAGCGAAGGAGTTTGTTCCATGGCCGACGCATCCGTAACGACCCGCATCAAGAACGACATCGAGACCAACGACGTCGTGCTGTTCATGAAGGGCAACCCGGTATTCCCGCAATGCGGCTTCTCCGCCGCGGTCGTCGAGGTACTGAGCGAGCTCGGCGTCAAGTTCAAGGGTGTCGACGTGCTGCAGGACCCCTCGCTGCGCCAGGGCATCAAGGATTTCAGCCAGTGGCCGACCGTGCCGCAGCTCTACATCAAGGGTGAGTTTGTGGGCGGTTGTGACATCGTGCGCGAGATGTACGCCACCGGCGAGCTCGAGGAACTGCTCAAGACCCGCGGCGTACAGCTTCAGGCCGCCTGATCGGGCTTCTGCCACTAACGAAAGGCCGCCCGCAGGCGGCCTTTCTTGTTTTCTCCTACCGCCCCTTGAACTTCGCCGGTCGCTTCTCGAGAAACGCCGCGACGCCCTCCTTGGCATCCTCGCTGGCCAGCGCGATGCCCATCTCGTGCCGCTCGGCCTCCAGGCCCTCGGCCGTCACCGTGCTGCCGGCGGCGGCCACCGCCCGCCTGATCCCGGCCACAGCGACAGGGCTGAATTTCGCGACGGAACGGGCGTAGTCCAGCGCCTGTTCGACCAGGGGGCGGTCGGCATCCGCGATACGGTTGATCAGCCCCATGCCGAGCGCCTGCTGCGCGTCGACCGGTTCACCCGTCAGCATCATATCCAGCGCCCGCGCCTGGCCGATCAGCGCCGGCAGGAACTGGGTGCCGCCATAGGCCGGCAGCACCCCCAGCTTGACCTCGGGCAGAGCGAATTTGGCGTGGGGGACGGCAAGGCGCACGGTGCATCCCATCGCCAGCTCCAGGCCGCCGCCATAGGCAAGTCCATTGATCGCCGCGACGCTGAACAGGCTTGAGCGCGACAGGCGCACCATCAGCGCCCGCGCCCGGTCGTTCTTCGCCACGCGATCCTCCGGCGTCAGGCCGGCCGATTCGCCAAGATCCGTGCCGGCGCAGAAGGCGCGATCGCCCTCGCCCGTGACGACAACGAAGCGCGCATTCGCCGCTTCCAGCGCATCTAGGGACCGCGTCAGCCCGTCGAGGATCGATTTGGTGATGGAGTTGAGTTTGGCCGGCCTTGTCAGGCGAAAAATCGCGCCGTCGTGCAGCCTTTCGACCACGTAGTCCATCGTTCCACTCCCTAATCCTTCTTTCTTCATAGACCAGCACGGGCAAAGCACAAATGAAAACGGCCGGCGACGTGCCGGCCGATCTCTTCCCGACGATACGGTGCTAGGCGCGCCCGGCTCTTGCCAGGGATAAGGCTGGCGTCGCCTTGAGGGCGAAGGCGCCGTCGCCGATCAACGCCTGTACCAGCGCCGCAACGGTCAGGAAGGCAGGGTATTCCCAGCCGCCATTAGGCGCAGTGAACAGCCAGCCATTGCCGGCATGCGCCCAGGTGGCCCCCAACAGCACCGGCACCAGGGCAAGCGCCACCGCCCGTGCATAGACGCCCAGGATCAGGAGCACGCCACCGACCAGTTCGGCGAGGATGGTTAGATGGGCGAAGAAGCCCGGCAAGCCCAGCCCCTCGAAGAACGCCACCGTGCCGGGCACGGTGAACACGAGATATTTCAGCATGGCGTGGGCGACAAACATCGTGCCCAGGGCCAGACGCAGCAGTAGTGCACCGTAATCGCGGTCCATGATCGTCCCTCCCTTAGGCCGCCGCCTTGAGCGCCGTGCGCGCGAGCGCCAGTTCGGCGACCCGGCGGCCCAGATGCTCGGCGGTGCGCAGGTCGGACGGCTTGATGCCCTCGGCTCCTTGGTCGGCATTGGCCTGCGCCATGGCGCCGATATAGCTGCCGAGCTGATTGAGATCCTCGACGCTGCCCTTCGAGGAATTGTTGCCCGGCGGCAGCCCCAGCCCGGCCCAGATCATGCCGTGCTGCATGGCGAAGATGGCGAACTGCACCAGCGTGTTCAGCTTGTCGCCGTTTTGCGAGGCGGAGACGGTGAAGCCTGCCGCCAGCTTGTCCTTCCAGGGGCCGGCGCCAAAGAACTTCGAGGTGCCGTCCATGAAGGTTTTGAACTGGGCTGAGGCGCTGCCCATGTAAGTCGGCGCGCCGAAGATGATCGCGTCCGCACCGTGCAGCTCGGCCAGGCGCGCATCGGCCTGCTCGACCGGGACAAGCGTGGCCGTCGCGCCGGCCACGGACCGGACGCCGCGGGCAACGGCCTGTGCCACCGCGGCGGTATGGCCGTAGCCACTGTGATAGGCGATTGCGACAGAAGTCATGGATACCTCCAGAACAGCCCGATAGGGCAAAGTTGTAAAATCTCAGTCACTCACATAAAGTAACTATTGGGCATATTGCCCATGAGATTTCGCTTGTAAAGTAGGTACCTTTTAGTAACCTGCGTTACGACTTGGTGAGCTTTGATGTTCTGGAGACGGATGACATGACCCTTCCGAAATCCTCGATGGGATGCCCCATGGACGCCATTTTGCGGCTGCTGATGGGGCCGTGGACGACTTACATCCTGTGGGTGCTGCGCAACGACGGCCCGACCCGCTTCGGCGAGCTGAAGCGCAAGGTGAGCGGCATATCGGCCAAGGTGCTGACCGAGCGGCTGCGCCTGCTCGAGCATGCCGAGATCATCGAACGGCACTACCAGCCGACCATTCCGCCGCAGGTCACCTATCGCCTCGCCCGGCGCGGCATGGAACTGGATCCGGTGCTGAACGGGCTGGACGACATCGCCCGTCGCTGGCACGCCGAAGACGCGAAGGCCGAACGCCAGAGCGCGGCGGCGTCGTAGCCAGCGACCACAACTCCCTCACCTGCCTCGCCGCAGGACGAGGGCAGCGGAAAGAAAAACGGCCCGGAGAACCTCCGGGCCGTTCGCATTTCCAATTCTGGATCGTCGCCTAGCGCGAGTAGAACTCGACCACCAGCGACGGCTCCATCTGGACCGGATAGGGCACGTCGGCCAGTTTCGGCGCGCGCGTGAAGGAGCCCTTCATGTGCTTGTGGTCGACGGTCATGTAGTCCGGCACGTCGCGTTCGATGCTCTGCACGGCTTCCAGCACCACGGCCATTTCCTTGGCCTTGCTGGTCAGTTCGATCTCGGCGCCGTCCTTGACCTGGAACGAGGCGATGTTGACGCGCCGTCCGTTGACCTTGACGTGACCGTGGTTGACCAGCTGGCGGGCGGCGAACGGGGTGGCGACGAACTTCATGCGGTAGATCACCGCATCGAGACGCCGCTCGAGCAGCTCGATCAGATTCTCGCCGGTGTCGCCGCGGCGGCGCAGCGCCTCGGTGTAGTAGCGGCGCATCTGGCGCTCGCTGATGTTGCCGTAATAGCCCTTCAGGCGCTGCTTGGCGTTGAGCTGCAGGCCGAAATCGGACGGCTTCTTGCGCTTCTGGCCGTGCTGGCCCGGACCGTATTCGCGGCGATTGTAAGGGCTCTTGGGACGCCCCCAGAGATTGACGCCGAGGCGTCGATTGATCTTGTACTTCGAATTCTCGCGTTTGCTCACGCGTGTTCTCCTTCAGGTCTTCGTTTGTCCGGATAGGCCTTGGTCCGATCTGCGATCGGGGCGGGAAGCCCGCTTTTGCGCGGAAATCCACGTTCTCCGGAATGGCGGCGGAGTATAGTCGGGCTCCCTGCCCTGTCAAACCCCGATTCCGGGGGTGCGTCCGGTCAGCTCCGGGACTGCCTCTTGGTCGCTAACCCGTGGATAATGCCATGAAATGTCCGGACTTCCTGGTCCGTCATGCCGCCCCGCTGCAGCATTGTGCGGATATTGCGGATCATGGTCGGGCGCATCTCGAGGTTGCGCAGAAAGCCGCAATCGATCAGTTCGCGCTCCAGATGCTCGAACAGGGCGGTCATCTGCTCCTTGGTCGCCGGGGCCATTTCGCCCTCGTGGACCGGTGCAGGGGCGCCGCCGAAGGCCAGATAGGCCCATTCGTAAGCCAGCACCAGCACTGCCTGGGCGAGATTGAGCGACGAATGCGCCGGATTGAGCGGCACGGTGATCACCGTGTCGGCCATGGTCAGATCGTCGTTGGTCAGCCCACTCCGCTCGGGGCCGAACATCACCCCGCAGCTCTGGCCCTGGCTGATGCGCGCGCGCAGTTCTCCTGCCGCCTCGCGGGCGTCGATCACGCGATGCGGCATGTCGCGATTGCGCGCCGTCATGGC
>JBFWZG010000183.1:0-5460 GCA_050185515.1 Reyranellaceae bacterium | reverse complement strand
TTGGTGCGCCGCGAGACCAGCCCCGAGGACATTCACGGCATGCACGCCGCCCAAGGCATTCTGACCTCGACCGGCGGCATGACCAGCCACGCTGCCGTTGTTGCCCGCGGCATGGGGCGCCCCTGCGTCGCCGGCGCCGGCGACGTGCGCATCGATGCCAAGGCAGGAACGCTGACGGTGCGCGGCGTCACGGTGAAAGCGGGCGAGACCATCACCCTGGACGGTTCCACCGGCGAGATCATGGAGGGCGTGGTGCCGACCGTGCAGCCGGAACTGTCCGGCGATTTTGCCGAACTCATGGCTTGGGCCGACGACGTGCGCACGTTGAAGGTCCGCACCAATGCCGAGACGCCGGCCGATGCTGCCCAGGCGCGCAAGTTCGGGGCCGAAGGCATCGGCCTGTGCCGCACCGAGCACATGTTCTTCGACGAGGAGCGCATCGTGGCGGTGCGCGAGATGATTCTGTCGGACGACGAGGCCGGCCGCCGCAAGGCGCTGGCCCGCATTCAGCCGATGCAGCGCCAGGACTTCGTCGAGCTTTTCAGGATCATGGCCGGGTTGCCGGTCACCATCCGCCTGCTCGATCCGCCGCTGCACGAATTCCTGCCGCGCACCGATGCGGAGATGGAAAGTGTCGCGAAGGCGATCGGCGTGCCGGCGGCCGAAATCCAGGCCCGCGCGGCCAAGCTGCATGAATTCAACCCGATGCTTGGCCATCGCGGCGTGCGTCTGGGCATTTCCTATCCCGAGATCTACGAGATGCAGGCCCGCGCCATTTTCGAGGCCATGGCGGAGATCGTGAAGAGCGGCGGCAAGCCGGTGGAAGCCGAGATCATGATCCCGCTGGTCGCCACCAAGCGCGAACTCGATCTGATGAAAGAGGTCGTGGACAAGGTTGCGGCGGAAGTCAGCGCCGCCTCCGGCGTCAAGCTGCCGTACCTGGTCGGCACCATGATCGAGCTGCCGCGGGCGGCCTTGCGCGCCGGCGATATCGCCGAGACGGCGGAATTCTTCAGCTTCGGCACGAACGATCTGACGCAGACCACGTTCGGCCTGTCGCGCGACGACTCCGCCTCGTTCCTCGAGAAGTACCAGCAACGCGGCATTTTCGAGCACGATCCGTTCGTCAGCCTTGACGTCGACGGCGTTGGCGAGCTGGTGCAGATCGCCGCAGAGCGCGGCCGCAAGACCCGTGCCGGCATCAAGCTGGGAATCTGCGGCGAGCATGGCGGCGATCCCGCCTCGATCTTCTTCTGCCACAATGCCGGGCTGGACTACGTCTCCTGCTCGCCGTTCCGCGTGCCGATCGCCCGCCTCGCGGCGGCGCAGTCGGCGCTGGGCATTTCCCCGCGCGGCGACTGATGTCGCAGACCTTGCCGCAGCTTTCCGCGTTGAAAGCCGGCGGCAAGGCCGCGCTGGCCGGCGCTCTGGCGCATATCGAGCGGGCGCCCGACGCTCCTGCCACGATTAGTCTTCTGTCAGACGCCTACGCCGCGCCGCGCGCGCATGTGCTGGGCGTTACCGGTCCGCCGGGCGTCGGCAAGTCTACTCTGCTCTCGGCCCTGATCCGGGCGTGGCGGCAGCGTGGCAGCACGGTGGGGGTAATCGCCGTCGATCCGTCCTCGCGCCGCACTGGCGGCGCGCTGCTGGGCGATCGCACCCGCATCGTTACCGCGCCCGACGACGATGGCGTCTTCATCCGTTCCATGGCGGCCCGCGACCGGTTGGGCGGGCTTGCAGAGCTGACTTTCCCCGCCACCGTGCTGATGCGCGCCCTGTTCGACGTCGTCATCGTCGAGACGGTGGGCGTTGGCCAGTCCGAAACCGATGTCGTCGCCATCGCCGACACCGTGCTGTTCTGCGTCCAGCCAGGCTCCGGCGATTCCCTGCAGTTCATGAAGGCCGGCATCGCCGAGATCCCGCATCTGATCGCCGTAACCAAGGGGGACCTTGGCGCGCCCGCCGAACGAGCCCGCGCCGATGTCGAAGGTGCTCTGAGCCTCGCCGAAGCCGGAGACGAAGGCTGGACACTGCAGGTGCTGATGCTGTCGGCCGCGACCGGCGCCGGGATTGAGGGATTGCTCGACGCCGTGGAGGCCCATCGCCGCCATCTCGCCGATAGCGGTCGTGGCGCCGTCCAGCGCTTGCGTCAGGCCGAGACCTGGCTGGAGGATTGGCTGCGGGCCCAGTTCGGCCGCCAGGGGCTGGCGCGGGCCGGCGACATCGCGCTCAAGCCCGGCCAGTCGCCGTTTGCCCGCGCCGGGGAGATTGCGCAACGCCTGCGCGGCTGACACTCTGGCGGCAAATCTAGGGGGGAACGCCGTGACCGAACGAGCCCATCGACTGGCGGTGCTGATCGACGCCGACAATGCCTCGGCGGCCATCTGCGCCGATCTGATGGCCGAAATCGCCAAGCTGGGCACCGCCAGCGTCAAGCGCATCTACGGCGATTTCACGAGCCCGCGCCTGCAGGCATGGAACGGCAAGATCCTCGAGCATTCGATCCAGCAGGTGCAGCAGCCCTCCTTTACCGCGGGCAAGAACGCCTCCGATATCGCCCTCGTCATCGACGCCATGGACCTGCTCCATTCGAAGCGCTTCGAAGGCTTCTGCCTGGTGTCCAGCGACAGCGACTTCACGCGCCTAGCGATGCGGCTGCGCGAGGAGGGCGCCACTGTCTACGGCTTCGGCGAGAAGAAGACGCCGCGCGCGTTCGTCGCCGCCTGCGACAAGTTCATATATACGGAAATCCTGCGCCCGACGCCGAGCAGGAGCCAGACGGGAACAAGTAGCGCGGCGAGCAAACCGGCGGGTAGACGGCGCCAGGCCGACGCGAACGCACCGCCAGTCGAGACCTTGCGCGACGCGGTCGATTCGGTCGTCGATGACTCGGGTTGGGCTCATCTTGGTCGCCTTGGCCAGGTTATCAGCAACCGCCTTCCGGATTTCGATTCCCGGAACTACGGTCACAAGAACTTCGTGTCTCTCTTCGAAGCGCTGCCCGAATTCGAGGTCAAACGACAGGGGGCCGCCGGGGGGCCGCAGACCGTTTTCGTGAGAATCAAATAGAGCGACTGATTGAGGACCTATGCATCCCACCGATTCGAACTGCATCTTCTGCAAGATCGTTGCCGGCCAGATTCCCTGCTTCAAACTCTACGAAGACGCCGAGACGATCGCCTTCATGGACATCAATCCGGTGAACGACGGGCATGCGCTGGCGGTCGCCAAGGGCCACTACGCCGATATTCACGACATCCCGTCAGATGTGCTGGGCAAGGTCGCCGCCACGGCCCGCCGCATCGCCCAGGCGCAGAGTAAAGCGCTGCAGCCGTCGGGCATCAACCTGCTGCAGGCCAACGGCCCGGGCGCGGGACAGACGGTTTTCCACCTGCATTTCCACGTCCTGCCGCGTACCGCTCAGGATGGCGAGCTGAAGGTCAACTGGGGCCACAACCCCGGCGACATGGCCCATATCAAATCTGTCTACGAGAAGTTGCTCGCGGCGATGTAGGGCTCAGCCCTCGGCCTTCTCCGGCAGGCGCATCCAACCCGGCAGATGCGCCGTCAGTCTGGCGCCGTCGGCCGTCAGCGGGCCGATCTCCTTTGCCGCCTCGACCATCTCCAACCGCAGCAGTGCAAGCGCGCGTCCGTCGCGGCCCGAGCGCATTTCGCCGGCTTCCTTGTCGCCCAGCATCACGGGCGTTCCCGCAGACGGCATGGCGCCATCCACCGTCACCGGCAGCAGGCGCTTGCGCACCAGCCCGCGATACTTGGTGCGGGCCGTGAGCTCCTGGCCCATGTAGCAGCCCTTTTTCCAGTCGACGCCGTTCAGCTCGTCGAAGCCATTCTCCAGCAGGAATGCTTTCTCGACCGGCAGATCGCGGCTGCCATCCGGGATACCCAGCGCCAGCCGATGCAGATCCCAGGCCGCCTGATCCGCTGGCGTAAGGCCCGCCTGCTGCAGCGCCGCGGCGGCCCTCTCGGCCGGCAAAATCGCGCGACAGCCCATCGCCGTCAGACGCGAATCGACATAGGCGATGCCGTCCGCAAGGGCGGTGGCGCTGCCCGGTTCGGAGGACAGATCAAGTCTTGCCCCGACATCCTCGCCCCAGATCAGCGCCACGACCAAGCGTTCGGAGACGTCCTCGAGCGTCACCTTGGAGCGCAGCCTGAACATCGACAGCTTCTTCTGCAGATCGGGCAGGCGGGCGCGCTCGGTGTCGAATATCAGGGTATCGCCGAGTTCCACGACGAAGAAGTCATGCAGATAGCGGCCCTGAGGCGTCAGCAGGGCGCCGTAGACGGCATGCTCCGAGGACACCTTCTCGACGTCGCAGGTTATCAGCCCCTGCAGAAACGTACGCCGATCCTGACCGCCGACGGCCAGAACGCCGCGATCGCTTGCCAGTGAGAAGAACGCTTCGCCCATGCTTGCTCCCGTTCGTCTGGGCTCTAGAGGTGGGGCAGATGCGGCATCTTGGCAAGCCTTCGCTGCGTCGGCGACGGTGGCAAAGCCCACGGTTGCTGCCCCGTCCGGCAATGGTAGAGAATGGGGCATGGCTGAAACCTATGACCTCATTGTCCGTGGGGGGATCGTTGTGACCCCGAACGGCATGGAAACTTCCGATATCGGCGTCCGCGGCGGCAAGGTGGCCGCGATCGGCACGCTGTCCGGCTCCTCGGCGCTGGAAACCGTGTCGGCTTCGGGCCAGCACGTGCTGCCGGGCGTCATCGATACCCAGGTCCACTTCCGCGAGCCGGGGCTGGAGTATAAGGAGGATCTGGAGTCGGGCACGCGCGGCGCGGCGCTGGGCGGCGTTACGGGCGTGTTCGAGATGCCGAACACCAAGCCCTCGACGCTGACCACGGAGGATTTCGAGGAGAAGATGCGCCGTGCGCAGGGCCGCGCCTGGTGCGACTACGCCTTCTATATCGGCGGTGCCGCCGAGAACGTCATGGAGCTGGCGCGGCTGGAACGTCTGCCAGGCTGCTCAGGCGTCAAGGTGTTCATGGGCGCCTCGACCGGCACGCTGCTCGTGCCCGACGATGCCACGCTCGATGCCATCCTGAAGCATTCCTATCGGCGCATGGCCGTGCATTGCGAGGACGAGGCGCGCATGAACGAACGCAAGCCAATGACGCGCGCGCCCGGCGTTACTGCCCATGTCCATCCCGAGTGGCGGGACGTGCAATCGGCGCTGCTGGCGACGCAGCGCCTGCTGAAGCTGGCGCGCAAGCGCGGCCGGCGCGTGCATGTGCTGCATGTCACGACGGCTGAAGAGATGGTATTCCTGCGCGATCACAAGGACATCGCCTCGGTCGAGACGACGCCGCAGCACCTCACGCTGGCGGCGCCCGATTGCTACGACCGGCTCGGCACCCTGGCGCAGATGAACCCGCCGATCCGCGACGCACGCCATCGCGAGGGCCTGTGGCAGGCGGTGCGCGACGGAATCG
>JBFWZG010000182.1:0-5626 GCA_050185515.1 Reyranellaceae bacterium | reverse complement strand
CCGGCCACGACGCCGTCGCCGCTCGCGCCAACATGCCGCGTCTCGACGAAATTCCGTTCGATTCCCGGCACCGCTACATGGCAACGCTGAATGTCCGCGGACCGCAGGGACCGGTCGCCTACGTCAAAGGCGCACCGGAACGGCTCCTCGCCATGTGCGCGCTGGAGGCGACCTCGAATGGCGAACGGCCGGCCGACGGCGACGCCTGGAACAGGCAGGTCGAGATCCTGGCCGCGCGGGGCCAGCGCGTCATCGCCCTGGCGCGGCGGAAACTGGAGGGCGACGAACGAGAGCTGACGCCGGCCGCCGTCGAGCAAGGTCTGACGCTCCTTGGTCTGGTGGGGCTGATCGACCCGCCGCGGCCCGAGGCAATCGCCGCCGTCACCGAATGCAAGGCCGCCGGAATCCAAGTCAAGATGATCACCGGGGATCACGCAGCGACGGCGCGCGCCATTGCCGCGCAGCTCGGAATTGCCGAGGACCCCAGGGCGATCACCGGCCAGGAACTCGACGCGCTCGGAGAATCGGAGTTCCACCAACGCGCACGCGAGGCCGTCGTTTTCGCCCGTACCAGCCCCGAGCACAAGCTGCGGCTCGTGCAGTCGCTGCAGGCGGGCGGTGGCGTCATCGCCATGACGGGCGACGGCGTGAACGATGCGCCCGCGCTCAAGCGGGCTGATGTCGGTGTCGCCATGGGCGGCAAAGGGACTGAAGCAGCCAAGGAGGCCAGCGAGATGGTGCTGGCCGACGATAATTTCGCCTCGATCGTCGCCGCCGTCCGCGAAGGACGGACCGTCTACGACAACCTCACCAAGGTCATCGCCTGGACGCTGCCAACCAATGGCGGAGAAGCCCTGACGATCATACTGGCCATTCTGCTTGGCCTCACTCTGCCGGTGACGCCGGTCCAGATTCTGTGGATCAACATGGTGACCGCCGTGGCCCTGGGCCTGACGCTGGCCTTCGAGCCTGCCGAGGTTGGCGTCATGCGGCGCCCGGCGCGCTCCCCGAAGCAGAGGATACTTTCCGGCCGGCTGCTGTGGCGAATCGCCTTCGTGTCAGTGCTCATGGTCGCCGGCACGTTCGGCATCTACGACTGGGCGATCGAGCGCGGCCTGCCCCTGGAAACCGCTCGCACCATGGCGGTGAACACGCTTGTCACGATGGAGATATTCTATCTCTTCAGCGTGCGTTATGTGCATGGCACGTCGCTGACGTGGCAGGGCACCCTCGGCACGCGCGCCGTGCTGATCGGCGTGGCGATCGTGGTGGGGGCGCAATTCGCGTTCACCTACCTGCCGCCGCTTCAGGCGATTTTCGACAGCCGACCGGTTGCCCTCGCCGACGGGCTGGCGATCGTCGGCGTCGGCGTCGCGCTGCTCGTCTTCTCCGAGCTGGAAAAGCTGGCCGCCAACCTGCTGCAACGACGCAGATCGGACTACTGACTATAACGGAGTGGACCGCGACGCTTGGCGCTCAGGGTGGCGACCGCTCTTCCGTCTCGATCGGCGGCACCTCTATTCGCTCCGCTTCAACGCCGCCGCAAAGCAACTCGACTGCCCGGTCGGCGGCGTCCTGGAACGGTTCAAGGACCATGTCAGCGCCGGAACGGATCAAGGTCTCGGTTTCCACCTGGCTGTGCGACGCGACAACGACCCGGCCCGTATATCCAGCGGACCGCGCAAGCTGGATCAGGGTTCTGCGCGTGTCCTCGTGCGTGAGACCGGTAGGATGGATCGGAATCGTGGACAAGACCCATCGGGCCCGCTCGAGGGGAAGATCCGCAACGAATTCCGGGTCGGTTGCATCGCCATAGTCGGCGTCGAGGCCAAGGTCATGCCAGCGACGGACCGCCAGCGGGTTGAAATCCACGCCGAGGACCCTGATTCCTCGCCTTCTCAGACGGACGCCGATCGCCGTTCCCAATCGCCCAAGGCCGAAAACGAGCACATCGTAGCTTTCTTTTCTGTGCTCTTCGGATTCCGTCGGTTCCCGTGGCGTGCCTCGACGCTCGAACATACCCAGGAGCGGCTCGCACCAGCGGTAGAGTTCATGCGAGTAGGTGATCATGTACGTCGAGGCGGCGATGGTCACGAGGCCAACCATCGTCACAAGCCCCAAGGCGCCATCATCAAGATGGCCGAGGGAAATGCCCATGGCAACGAAGATCAGTGAGAACTCGCTGATCTGGGCCACCGTCAATCCCGCCAGGAAACCCGTGCGCTTGCGGTACCCCATCGCTCCCATGATGGCCAGGACGATGAGCGGATTGCCGATCAGGACAAAGAGCGAAAGGATGATCGCGCCGGACACGTGCGCTCCAAGCAGAGACAGATCGAGCGTGGCGCCCAACGCGATGAAGAAGAACAGAAGCAGGAAATCGCGAAGCGGCGCAAGCCGCGCCGCAATGGTTTCGCGATACGGCGTCGAGGCGAGCGATACGCCAGCGATTAGGCCGCCGACCTCTTTGCCCAGGCCTACGAAATCGCCGATAGCCGCGAACATCGCTGCCTGGGCGATGGCGAATATCAGCAGCAGTTCGGGCGCACGCGCCAGCCTTTCCGTCAGCGGGTCGGCCACGTGCCGCACGAACAGCACGACAAGCACTACCATCGCGGCGCCGGAGCCGAGCACCACCAGGACAGATCCGGAGCCGCCATGTCCGTCGCCCGTGCCGATTCCGATCGCGGACAGAACGATCATCGCCAGCACTACGACGAGGTCCTGCACGATCAGGAACCCGAGCGCGATCTGGCCGTGCAGCGAATCGATCTCGCGCTTGTCCGACAGCAGCTTGACGATGATGATTGTTGACGAGAACGTCAGCGCGACAGAGACGTAAAGGCTGGCGACGTGATCGAGGCCCAGCGCAAGGCAGATCAGATAGCCGAATATCGAGGTGAAGGCGACCTGGCCCAGACCGGTGAGCAAGGCGACAGCTCCCAGCGAACGGACAAGCTTCACGTCCAGCTTGATGCCCACCAGGAACAGCAGGATCGCGATACCCAGTTCCGACAAAAGACCGATCTGCTCGTCGGAGCGCACCACATCAAGGGCCGACGGTCCGGCGATGAGGCCCACGGCGATGAAACTCACGATCAGGGGCTGGCGCAGAACCATCCCGAAGATCCCGATTACCGCGGCCATGACGAGCAGGGCGGCCACTTCACCAAAGGCGGATTGAACAATCGCTTCCATCATGCGGAATATCCGATTCGCCGGGACCTCCCGGCTTTTACGTCTTTCATTCCAAGCCCAACTGACATTTCCAGTCCAATCCGAGCAAAATAGCGCGATCCGATGGCCCCGGCAGCGATTATCGCCGCTCGACGCGGCCGTTCCGAAGCCGGAATATGCGAAAGTCATGAAAAGAATCATCGTAGCGACCGACTTTTCCGAACGATCCGACCGCGCGCTTCGACGCGCGACGCTGCTGGCAAGGCGATCCGGTGCGGATATTCTTCTCGCCCATTTCGTCGACGACGATCAGCCGGCAAATGTCATCGAGAGCGCGCGCAAATCGGCGACCGACCTGTTGCGCGAACAGGCTGCGACCGTCAGCAGCATCGATGGCGTCGCCTGCAGGTCCCTCGTCCTGGTCGCCGCCCCGTCAGCCGGAATCCTCGACGCCACGCAGTCCTACGCCTCCGATCTGATCGTCCTCGGGCGCAATCGCCGTCAGCCGTTGCGCGAGTCGTTCGTCGGGACCACGGCCGAGCGGATAATCCGCGCCGCTCCCTGCCCGGTTCTCGTAGCCAAGGCGCCCCCTGTCGGTCCCTATCGTCGCATCTTGCTTGCAGCCGATCTGTCCGACGGCTGTCGCATGGCGTTGGAGAGCTTCGCCGCAATCGAAATTGCTGGAGGGGCGAAAGTGTCGGCGCTGCATGTCTACGACGCGCCGGCAACTGCGCTCGCCATCAGCCGCATGATGCCGCCGGAGGTCATGCAGCGCCATCTGGACCAGGAGCGCGAGGCCGCCGAGCGCACGCTGCAGGCGTTCACCGATGGCTTGAACGTTCCGATCGACGAGCGCATCGTCCGTCAGGAGGGCACCAATCCGGCAGGCTCGATCCTCGAAGTGGCGGAGAAAATCGGAGCGGGACTCATCGTCGCCGGTACGCGCGGCCGGAGCGGGCTGGGCAAGTTGCTGCTGGGTAGCGTCGTGGCCGAGATCCTGCGAGAAGCGGAAGTCGACGTCCTCGTGGCGCCGCCGAGACGGCCATAACGCAGCGGACCAAACTTTGAGGGCACATTGATCGATCCAATCGATCATACCGTGCCGAACAATCAATTATACATGTGAAAAGGCAGCGCTAGACTTACTTTCACCAGCTATCGCCAGTGGAGGGAACAATGGACACGCGAACCGACGACAAAGATTCCGGCAAATGCCCGTTTGGACATGGCAGCGCGCCGACCCGCCGCACCAATCGGGACTGGTGGCCCAACCAGCTCGATGTCAGCCGACTCAACCAGCACGCGCCCCGCTCCAACCCGATGGGCAAGGATTTCGATTACGCCACGGCGTTCAAGAGCCTCGATCTCGACGCGGTGATCAAGGACCTGCACGCGCTGATGACGGACTCGCAGGAGTGGTGGCCGGCCGATTTCGGCCATTACGGCGGGCTGTTCATCCGCCTCGCCTGGCATAGCGCCGGCACCTATCGCGTCACCGACGGCCGCGGCGGCGCCGGCGGCGGCCAGCAGCGTTTCGCGCCGCTGAACTCGTGGCCCGACAACGCCAATCTCGACAAGGCGCGCCGCCTGCTGTGGCCGATCAAGCAGAAATACGGCGCCGCCCTGTCATGGGCCGACCTCTACGTGCTGGTCGGCAACGTCGCGCTGGAATCGATGGGCTTCAAGACCTTCGGCTTCGCCGGCGGCCGCGCCGACACCTGGGAGCCCGAGGAGCTCTACTGGGGACCGGAAGGCACATGGCTGGGCGACGAACGCTACAGCGGCGAGCGGGAGCTGCAGAACCCGCTGGGCGCGGTGCAGATGGGGTTGATCTACGTCAACCCGGAAGGGCCCAACGGCAATCCCGATCCGGTCGCCGCCGCCCGCGACATCCGCGAGACCTTCGCGCGCATGGCGATGAACGACGAGGAAACCGTGGCGCTGATCGCCGGCGGCCACAGCTTCGGCAAGACGCACGGCGCGGGCGATCCCTCGCTGATCGGGCCAGAGCCGGAAGGTGCGGCGATCGAGGACCAGGGGTTGGGCTGGAAGAGCAGGCACGGCACCGGCTTCGGCACCGACGCCACCACCGGCGGGCCGGAGGTCACCTGGACGCAGACGCCGACCAGATGGAGCAACCATTTCTTCGACAATCTGTTCAAGTACGAATGGGAGCTGACCACCAGCCCGGCCGGCGCCAAGCAATGGAGGGCGAAGAACGCTCCGGCCGACGTGCCCGATGCCTTCGACAAGACGAAGAAGCACGTGCCGACCATGCTGACCACCGACCTGTCGCTGCGCTTCGATCCGGCCTACGAAAAAATCTCGCGTCGCTTCCATGAGCACCCGGAGGAGTTCGCCGACGCCTTCGCCCGCGCCTGGTACAAGCTGACGCATCGCGACATGGGCCCGATCCAGCGCTACCTCGGCAAGCTGGTGCCGAAGGAAA
>JBFWZG010000181.1:0-5635 GCA_050185515.1 Reyranellaceae bacterium | reverse complement strand
TTTCCTTCGGCACCAGCTTGCCGAGGTAGCGCTGGATCGGGCCCATGTCGCGATGCGTCAGCTTGTACCAGGCGCGGGCGAAGGCGTCGGCGAACTCCTCCGGGTGCTCATGGAAGCGACGCGAGATCTTCTCGTAGGCCGGATCGAAGCGCAGCGACAGGTCGGTGGTCAGCATGGTCGGCACGTGCTTCTTCGTCTTATCGAAGGCATCGGGCACGTCCGCCGGAGCGTTCTTCGCCCTCCACTGCTTGGCGCCGGCCGGACTCGTGGTCAGCTCCCATTCGTACTTGAACAGATTGTCGAAGAAATGGTTGCTCCATCTGGTCGGCGTCTGCGTCCAGGTGACTTCCGGCCCGCCGGTGATGGCGTCGGCGCCGAAGCCGGTGCCGTGCCTGCTTTTCCAGCCCAACCCCTGGTCCTCGATCGCCGAACCCTCCGGCTCGGGCCCGATCAGCGAGGGATCGCCCGCGCCATGCGTCTTGCCGAAGCTGTGGCCGCCGGCGATCAGCGCCACGGTTTCCTCATCGTTCATCGCCATGCGCGCGAAAGTCTCGCGGATGTCGCGGGCGGCGGCGACCGGATCGGGATTGCCGTTCGGGCCTTCGGGATTGACGTAGATCAGGCCCATCTGGACCGCCCCCAGCGGGTTCTGCAGCTGCCGCTCGCCGCTGTAGCGTTCGTCGCCCAGCCAGGTGCCTTCCGGTCCCCAGTAGAGCTCCTCGGGCTCCCAGGTGTCGGCGCGGCCCCCGGCGAAGCCGAAGGTCTTGAAGCCCATCGATTCCAACGCGACGTTGCCGACCAGCACGTAGAGGTCGGCCCATGACAGGGCGGCGCCGTATTTCTGCTTGATCGGCCACAGCAGGCGTCGCGCCTTGTCGAGATTGGCGTTGTCGGGCCACGAGTTCAGCGGTGCGAAACGCTGCTGCCCGCCGCCGGCGCCGCCGCGGCCGTCGGTGACGCGATAGGTGCCGGCGCTATGCCAGGCGAGGCGGATGAACAGCCCGCCGTAATGGCCGAAATCGGCCGGCCACCACTCCTGCGAATCGGTCATCAGCGCGTGCAGGTCCTTGATCACCGCGTCGAGATCGAGGCTCTTGAACGCTTTGGCGTAATCGAAGTCCTTGCCCATCGGGCTGGAGCGCGGCGCGTGCTGGTTCAGTCGGCTGACATCGAGCTGGTTGGGCCACCAGTCCCGGTTGGTGCGGCGGGTCGGCGCGCTGCCATGTCCGAACGGACATTTGCCGGAATCCTTGTCGTCGCTTCGCGTGTCCATGTCTGTCTCCTCCGTTGGCGATGGCTTGGATGAACACGGTAGACTCTAGTGCCATGACTCCGATTGTATAATTGATTGTTCGGAAATTTTTGATCGACTGAATCGATCAATGCTCACCCCAATGCGTGGTTCGCTGCTCTATGGCCGCCTCGGCGGCGCCACGAGGACATCGACTTGCGCTTCTCGCAGGATCTCGGCCACGACACTGCCCAGCAGCAACTTGCCCAGCCCGCTCCGCCCGCGCGTACCGGCGACGATGAGTCCCGCTCCGATTTTCTCCGCCACCTCGAGGATAGAGCCTGCCGGATTGGCACCCTCCTGACGGACGATGCGCTCGTCGATCGGAACGTTCAAGCCGTCGGTAAACGCCTGCAGCGCGCGCTCGGCGGCCTCGCGCTCCTGCCCCAGATGGCGCTGCATGACCTCCGGCGGCAGCATGCGGCTCATGGCTAGCGCAGTTGCCGGCGCGTCGCAAACATGCAGCGCGGACACTTTCGCATCTCCAGCTAATTCGATTGCGGCGAAGCTCTCGAACGCCATGCGACAGCCATCGGACAGATCGGCTGCAAGCAAGATGCGGCGATAGGGGCCGACCGGGGGCGCCTTGGCTACGAGAACCGGGCAGGTAGCGGCGCGGATGATCCGTTCGGCCGTGGTCCCGACGAACGACTCGCGTAGCGGCTGCCGGCGATTGCGCCCGAGGACGATCAGATCGGGTGTGTAGGACTGCGTGGCCTCGAGAATACCGGCTGACGGGGTGGCGACCAGGACGAGGGACTTGCAGGCGACGCCATCCATGAGGCTGACGGTCGCGGCCTGATCGCGCAACAGGTCGGTCGCCGACTTGCGCGCGCTCTCGATGACATTTGCCGGCTGATCGTCGTCAACGAAATGGGCGAGAAGAATATCCGCACCGGATCGCCTTGCCAGCAGCGTCGCGCGGCGCAGCGCGCGGTCGGATCGTTCGGAAAAGTCGGTCGCTACGATAATTCTCTTCATGACTTTCGCATATTCCGCCTTCGGAAAGGCTGCGTTGAGCGGCGATAATCGCTGCCGGGACCGTCCGATCGCGCTACCTTAGTCCGATTGGACTGCAATGTCAGATGGGTTTGGGATGATGGACGCGACAATGGGGAGCGCGGGTCGGACCGGATTTTCCGCATGATGGAAGCGATCATTCAGTCGGCCTTCGGTGAAGTGGCTGCCTTGCTCGTGATGGCGGCGGTGATCGGGATCTTCGGGATGGTTCTGCGCCAGCCCCTGATCGTGAGTTTCATCGCCGTGGGCCTGATCGCCGGACCGTCGGCCCTCGACGTGGTACGCTCCGACGAGCAGATCGGTCTTTTGTCTGAACTCGGTATCGCGATCCTGCTGTTCCTGGTCGGTATCAAGCTGGACGTGAAGCTTGTCCGGTCGCTGGGGGCGGTGGCACTACTCACCGGTTTGGGTCAGGTCGCCTTCACATCGATTTTCGGCTATCTGATCTGCCTTGCACTGGGCCTCGACCACGTCACCAGCCTTTACGTGGCCGTCGCGCTGACGTTTTCCTCAACTATCATCATCGTCAAGCTGCTGTCGGATAAGCGCGAGATCGATTCGCTGCACGGCCAGATCGCGCTGGGATTCCTGATCGTTCAGGACCTGGTCGTGGTTCTGGCGATGATCGTTCTGTCCGCCATCGGAATCGGTACGGGCGAGGGACATGGCGGTTCCGGATCGGTCCTAATGGTGCTCGGCTCAGGCGCCGCGCTGGTCGTCCTCGTTGTGCTGTTCGTGCGGTACGTAGCCGATCCCTTGACGGAAAGGCTGGCACGCGCGCCCGAACTGCTGCTGATATTCGCCATCGCCCAGGCAGCGATGTTCGCGGCCATCGGCGATTTCGTAGGCCTGGGCAAGGAGGTCGGCGGCCTGATGGCCGGCGTATCGCTCGCCTCGACGCCGTATCGGGAAACCATCGCGGCCCGGCTTGCGCCGCTTCGCGATTTCCTGCTCCTGTTCTTCTTCATTGCACTTGGCGCCGCGCTCGATCTTTCGCTTCTGGGGGCGCATGTGACCGGAGCGATCGTCCTTTCGCTCTTTGTCCTGATCGGCAATCCGCTCATCGTGCTCGCCATCATGGGAGCGATGGGTTATCGCAAGCGCACGGGCTTCCTGGCAGGATTGACGGTGGCCCAAATCAGCGAGTTCTCGCTTATCTTCGTCGCCATGGGAATTTCGCTCGGCCATCTCGAAGACGGCGCCCTCGGACTCGTGACGATGGTCGGTCTCGTGACCATCGCGGCTTCGACCTACATGATCACCTACTCCCACGAGCTCTACCGCTGGTGCGAGTCGTTCCTGAACGTGTTCGAGCGTCCGGGTACGCCGCGAGAGCCGACGGATACCGGCGAACACGGGAAGGAAGGGTACGATGTGCTCGTCTTCGGGCTTGGGCGCTTCGGAACCGCGATCGGCGTTCGTCTGAATAAACGGGGGATCAGGGTGCTTGGCGTGGATTTCAACCCGCTGGCGGTCCGTCGCTGGCACGAGCTTGGCATGGACGCGGATTATGGCGATGCAACCGATCCTGAGTTCGTTGCCGATCTTCCTTTCGCACGCGCGCAGTGGGTCGTGTCGACGATTCCGATCCATCCCACCGGTCTCACCCACGAGGATACGCGCAAGACCCTGATCCAGCTTGCGCGCACCGCCGGTTTCTCCGGTCGGGTCGTCGTTGCGTCGCACAGCCTGACGGAGACTGAGGTCCTGATTCACGCTGGTGCCGATATGGTTCTCGAGCCGTTCCAGGATGCCGCCGACCGGGCGGTCGAGCTGCTTTGCGGCGGCGCCGAATCGGAGCGAATAGAAGTTCCGCCGATCGAGACGGAAGAGCGGACGCCTCCCTGAACGCGAGACACCATCGTTCGGATCGGTCCAGTCAGGAGACCGGTCTTCGTCGCTGCAGCAGCAAGGCGGCCCGCTTCTCGATTTCCGACAGGACGAGCAGAGCGGCGCCGACGCCGAAGATTGCCAGCCCGTCGGCGAAGCCAACCGGCCGGCTGTCGAAGACCGCCTGAAGCGGTGGCAGGTAGGTGAACGCGAACTGGGCCGCCACCACGATCGCGACGCCGATCAGCACGGCGCGCGTTCCGAGGACGCCCTGCCAGGTCATCGACGTGCCGTGTACGTAGCGCACGCTGAACAGATAGAAGATCTCCATCGTGACCAGCGTGTTCACCGCCATGGTGCGTGCGGTCTCCAGCGACAGGCCGCGCTCGATTGCCCAGTTATAGATGCCGAAAGTGCCGGCAACCATGAGCGCGGATACGAAGGTGATGCGCCATAGCAGGCGGCCGGAAAGCAATTTCTGCTTTGGGGGGCGGGCGGGGCGGCGCATGACGCCGGCCTCGGCCGGCTCGAATGCAAGCGTCAGGCCCAGCGCCACGGCGGTCACCATGTTGATCCACAGGATCTGGATCGGCGTCACGGGCAAGGTCAAGCCCAGCAGGATGGCGAGGATGATCGTCAGGGCTTCGCCGCCATTGGTTGGCAGGGTCCAGGCGATTACCTTGGTAAGGTTGTCGTAAACGGTCCGGCCCTCGCGGACGGCGGCGACGATCGAGGCGAAGTTGTCGTCGGCCAGCACCATTTCGCTGGCCTCCTTGGCTGCTTCGGTGCCCTTCCCGCCCATGGCGACGCCGACATCGGCCCGCTTGAGCGCCGGCGCGTCGTTCACGCCGTCGCCCGTCATGGCGATGACGCCGCCGCCAGCCTGCAGCGATTGCACCAACCGCAGCTTGTGTTCGGGGCTGGTCCGGGCAAAAACGACAGCCTCGCGCGCTTTCTGGTGGAATCCCGATTCCTCAAGGGCGTCAAGTTCCTGGCCGGTGACCGCCCGCGGATCTTCGGCAATCCCGAGCTGTGCGGCGATGGCGCGCGCCGTTGCACCGTGGTCGCCGGTGATCATCTTGACCTGGATTCCGGCGGCCTTGCATTCGGCGACGGCGGCGATCGCTTCGGGGCGCGGCGGGTCGATCAGCCCCACCAGACCCAGCACCGTGAGACCTTGCTCGACGGCGGCCGGCGTCAGATCTCGTTCGTCGCTCTCCAGTTTCCGCCGCGCCAGGGCGATGACGCGCTGGCCCCGCGCGGCCAGGATCTCGACCTGTCTGTTCCAGGCGTCGTGGTCGGGCGGCTGTTCGCCATTCGCGGTCGCCTCCAGCGCGCACATGGCGAGGAGCCGTTCCGGTGCGCCCTTGACGTAGGCGACCGGTCCCTGCGGTCCGCGGACATTCAGCGTTGCCATGTAGCGGTGCCGGGAATCGAACGGAATTTCGTCGAGACGCGGCATGTTGGCGCGAGCGGCGACGGCGTCGTGGCCGG
>JBFWZG010000180.1:0-5638 GCA_050185515.1 Reyranellaceae bacterium | reverse complement strand
CGCCCGAGCGTCGGCAACTGCAAACTTGCATCGCCTACGCGGCGGCCAGCGCCTGCAATATAAGGTCGGGCGCATCGGTGATGATGCAATCGGCGCCGGCCTTGCGCAGTGCAACAGCCTTCGGGCCGTCGTTGATCGTGTAGACGCCAAGCAGGTAGTCTGCTGCCTTGATGGCGGCCGCCTGGTCGGGCCGCAGCTTGTGGCCGTTGGTGTTGATGCCCATGGCGCCAACGGCGCGGGCGCGTTCCAGCCAGGGGCCTTCGATGACGTCGATCAGACTGAATCGCGGCCAGTGCGATCCTGCTTGTTGCGCTGCAGCAAGAGACTCGTCCTTGAAGCTCGACAGCAGGGGCGTCGGCAGGTGCTGCGGCCACAGCCGGTCGAGAGCGGCGACGACGGCAAGGGCGGTTTCGCCTTCCCGTCCGGGACAGGGCTTGATCTCGATATTGGCCCCCAGCCCCAGCTCGCCCAGGACAGAGAGCGTCTCCTCGAAAGAAGGGATGGTCTCGCCCCGGAAGGACGGGCCGAACCAGCCGCCGGCATCGAGGGTGCGCAAGGTGGCGAAATCCGTGGTCGCCACCGGCGCATCGAGCCCGGCGGTGCGCTTGAGCGAAGCATCGTGCATGACGATGAGGCGGTTGTCGGCGCTGAGCTTGACGTCGAACTCGACCCAGGCGGCGCCGCGGGCTTTGGCTTCGCGGAACGAGGCCAGGGTGTTTTCCGGCGCATAGGCGGCAGCGCCGCGATGGCCGACGACCAGCGGCAGTTCCAGCGGTTTCATCGCGCCTCCTTGGCTGGCGGGAAAAAGCGCGGGATGATGGCCGAGCCGCGCGCCGCCGACAAGCGCGTGTCCCGCCGATCCGCCGGAGAGTCCCGTCAATGCCCCGAAACCCGTTCAGCCTCGCCGGCAAGGTCGCGCTGGTCACCGGCGGCGGCCGGGGACTCGGCTTCGCCATGGCCCGCGGCCTGGCGCAGGCCGGCGCCAGCGTGTTCATCAACGGCCGCGACGCCCGTGCGCTGGGTCGCGCGGCGCGAGAGCTGCAAAGCGAGGGGCTGAAGGCGCAGGCGCTGGCCTTCGACGTCGCCGATGCCGCGGCCGGCGAGCGCGCGCTGCGCCGCCTGCTGCGCCGGGCCGGGCGGCTCGACATCCTGATCAACAATGTCGGCCAGCGCGACCGGCGCGGCATCGACGCCTTGGCGCCCGGGGATTTCGCCCGGCTGCTGCAGATCGATCTGGTCGGCGCCTTCGCACTCTGCCGGCTGGCGGCGCCGGTCATGAAGGAGCACGGCTTCGGCCGCATCATCAACGTCACCTCGATCACCGCCGCCCTGGCGCGGGCGGGCGATCCGGGTTATCCGGCCGCCAAGGCCGGGCTGGAGGCGCTGACCCGCGCGCTGGCCGCCGATCTCGGCCCGCACGGCATCACCTGCAACGCCATCTCGCCGGGCTTTTTCGCCACCGAGACCAACCAGCCGATGCTCGACAACCCTGCCGTCGGCCCACCCTATGCCCGGCGCGTGCCGATCGGCCGCTGGGGCCGGCCGGACGAGATCGCCGGCGCGGCGGTGTTCCTGGCGAGCGCTGCCGCCTCCTACGTCAACGGCCACACGCTGGTGGTCGACGGCGGGGTCAGCGCCACGCTCGGCATCGCCTGACGGGCGCGGCAATTCGCGGATGACCCGGTTTCGCCGGCCGGGCTAAATTCGCCGCGGCCGCTGTATGGCGGCCCTGCAAGGATCTATCGGCTGGGGGAACGGGGATGGGTCGTCGGATCGGGTTGGGGCTGGCCGGCGCGCTGCTGACGGCGCTGGCGGCGTTTCCGGCGCTGGCAGCGGAAGGCGCGCCGCATGTCGACGGCCGCGGACTGGGACTGATCTGGGTGGCGCCCTTCGCCGGCATGCTGCTGTCGATCGCCGTCATGCCGCTGGCGCTGCCGCATTTCTGGCATCACCATTTCGGCAAGGTGGCGGCGTTCTGGGCGCTGCTCTTCGCCGTTCCCTTCGCGCTGACGCAAGGCTTCGACGTGGCGCTCTACGAGGTGCTCCACACGCTGCTGCTGGAATACGTACCCTTTATCATCCTGCTGTTCGCCCTGTTCACCGTCGCCGGCGGCGTGCGCATTCGGGGCAACCTGCGCGGCTCGCCCTCGCTCAACACCGGCCTGCTGGCGGTCGGCACGGTGGCGGCCGGATGGATGGGAACGACCGGCGCCTCGATGCTGCTGATCCGCCCGCTGCTGCGCGCTAACGACAACCGCAAGCGCAACGTCCATGTCGTGGTGTTCTTCATCTTCCTGGTCGCCAATATCGGTGGTTCGATGACGCCGCTGGGCGATCCACCCCTGTTCCTCGGCTTCCTCAAGGGCGTCGAGTTCTTCTGGCCGACGGCCAATCTCGCCATGCCGACGCTGCTGCTGTCGCTGGTCCTGCTCAGCCTGTTCTACGCCTACGACAGCTACCTCTACCGCAAGGAGGGCGTGACGCGCGTCGATCCGACGCCGGACACCACGATCGGCATGGAGGGCGGCGTCAACATCCTGCTGCTGGGCGGGATCGTCGGCGCCGTGCTGCTGAGCGGACTGTGGAAGCCCGGCATCGAGATCGACGTCTACCACGTCCCGATCGAGCTGCAGAACGTGGTGCGCGACGTGCTGCTGATCGTCGTGGCGCTGCTGTCGCTGAAGCTGACGCGGCGCGAAAGCCGCATCGCCAACGGCTTCACCTGGGGGCCGATCCTGGAAGTCGCCAAGCTGTTCGTCGGCATTTTCCTGACCATCATCCCAGCCATCGCCATCCTGCGCGCCGGCAGCGACGGGGCGCTGGCGTCGGTGGTGGCGCTGGTCAGCACGCCGGGCGGCGGGCCGGACAATGCCATGTATTTCTGGATCACCGGGCTGCTCTCGAGCTTCCTCGACAATGCGCCGACCTACCTCATCTTCTTCAATACCGCCGGCGGCGACGCGGCGACGCTGATGGGCCCGCTGGCCGGCACCCTGCTGGCGATTTCCGCCGGCGCGGTGTTCATGGGCGCCAACACCTATATCGGCAACGCGCCCAACTTCATGGTCAAGTCGATCGCCGAGGAAGCCGGCATCAAGATGCCGAGCTTCTTCGGCTACATGGCATGGTCGTTCGGCATCCTCGTGCCGCTGTTCCTGTTATTGACGCTGCTGTTCTTCTAGAACGGCGCCCAGCCGGTCAGTGGACCATGAAGAGCGGTATCGGCGCCTCGCGCAGCGCCCACCGCGTCGCGCCGCCCAGCACCAGCTCGCGCAGCCGCGACTGGCCGTAGGCGCCCATCACCATCATGTCGGCGTTCAGCGCCGCGGCCTGGGCCAGCAGCGTTGCGCCGGCATCGGCGCCGTCGCCTGCGAAATCCTGGCGCACCGTCACCTTGATCCCCTGTCGCGCCAGCACCGTCGCAATATCTGCGCCGTGCAGGTGCTCGATATCCGGTTCGGGCACCGTCACCAGCGTCACCTCGCCGGCCAGCCGCAGCAGCGGCAGGGCCTCGCGCAGGGCGCGGGCGCAGGGACGACTGCTCTTCCAGCCGACCACGATGCGCCGCCCGGTCTGCCGGCCGGCAAAGGCGGCGGGCACGAACAGCACCGGGCAGGCGGCGATCAGCGCCAGCCGGTCGATCGGCGGGCCGACCAGGCGATCCTCGAAGGTGTCGGCTGACGGCAGGGTCGCCACCACGAGATCGGCGTAGCAGGAATGGCGCGCCAGCACCTCGGCCGGCTCGCCCTCCTCGGCCCGCCATTCGCAGGACAGCCCGCGGCGGCGACTGGCCTCGCGAAAGCGCGCTTCGAGCTCGGTCGATAGCTTGCGGCTGGCGTCGGTGCGTTCGGCCAGCAGCGCCGCCGAGGCGCCGCGACCGACGATCTGGGCCGGCATCGCCGCCGGCGTCAGCGTATGGAGCCCGACCATGTGCGCCTGCAGACGCTCGGCGAGATCGAAGGCGAGTTCGACGCGCGTATCGAAATCGGCGGCGCCGGCGACGTGCATCAGCAGCGTTTTCATCGCTTCCCCCATCGCCGGACGGACGATACCGGCCTGCGGGGAAAACTAGAGCGGGGCGGCCGGTCGGGCAATGGCGGGCGGCTGCGGCCTATCGCGCGGCGACCTTCAGGGCTGAAGCTGGCTGTAGACGACGCGCGAGATCTCCAGCAGCGCGTCGCGGCTGAGATCGCCCGACAGGGCGTAGCCGGTGCCGTTGTCGACCCAGTAGAAGGTGGCGACGTCGCCCTGCTGGCGGAACTGGAACGCCGTCTGGCCGTCGGCGACGCCATTGGCGACGAAGGCGGTGATGCGCTTGCCCTCGCGGTTCTCGTACATCAGCTGCGCCGCCGGCCCCTCGCCGGCCGACAGCAGCCGGCCGCCGACCAGCCGGTAGCCCTGCGCTTCCAGCTGCGGCGCCACCAGCCTGGTGCCCAGCCGCCGCGACAGCCACTGCACCAGATGCGCCTGCTGATCGGCGCCGACCTCGACCGGATGGCGCACCTCGACGGCGAAAACGCGATGCGCCACCGCGGCGTTGCCGGCCAGATGCACGGCATCGAGTGCGGCATGCTCGCGGGGCGCGGTGCGCAGCCATTCGCCGGCGCCGAAGCCTGCGGCACCGCCCAGCGCCAGCAGCGCCACGGCGGCCGCCGCCTGCCGCAGCCACGATCCTCGCGGCCGCGCCGATACGGAAGCGGCCACGGCCAGCGCGGCCGGCACGGGTTCGGCGGCGACCGGGTCGAACGCCGCGCGCAGCGCCTCGCCCGCTGCCTGCCAGTCCGCGATGCGCGCCGCCTCGTCCGGGTTGGCCTCGAGCCAGGCTGCGACGCGCGCCCGCGATGCGGCGTCGAGCCGGCAGTCGACATAGGCGTTGAGCATGTCGTCGTCGATCGGCGGCAGCGACGTTGGCGGCGGGCCGCCGCCAGGCGGCGTGTTCGTCATTTCACTCTCCACAGGGCGCGGCCCGGACCGCTGCGCCCCAGTTCGCGCATGCGATCGCGCGCCCGCGACAGGCGCGACATCACCGTGCCGATCGGCACACCCAGCACCTGCGCCACTTCCTCGTAGCGTAGACCTTCCAGCGCCACCAGCAGCAGCACCTGGCGCTGCTCGGGCGTCAGCAGGGCGAGCGCCGCCACCGCCTCCTGCAGGGCGATGCGCTCGATCTGCTGGCCGTTCTGGCCGACCGTGTTCTCCGCCCGCTCGATCGGATCCCAGGCCGGCGCGCGGGCGGCGGAGCGGCGCTGGTTGGCGTTTATGTTGTGCATGATGGTGAACAGCCAGCCGCGCAGGCTGCCGGTCTGCCGCCACTGATGGGCGCGCGAGACGGCGCGCTCCAGACAGTCCTGCACCAGATCGTCGGCCAGCGCAGCCTCGCCCACCAGGGCGCGGGCGTAGCGGCGCAGAGCCGGGATGTGCTCGTGCAGGCGCGACGTCGGATCGGTCATGCGCTCACGCGGCGGGCCTTGGCGTCAGGGTTTGGCGACGTGCCAGACGTTGTTGACGCCATCGCCGGTCGTATCGCCCGGCCTGGCGTCCTTGACCCAAGTATAGAGCGGTTTGCCCTTGTAGGCCCATTGCTTCGCGCCGTCGTCGCGGGTCACCACGCTCCAGTCGCCGGCGGCGCCGGCCGTCG
>JBFWZG010000179.1:0-5699 GCA_050185515.1 Reyranellaceae bacterium | reverse complement strand
GCCGCGAGCTCCCTGGCATCGTCGATCAGGTCATCACCATGAGCCTGTTCGCGCGCGACGGGGACGGCTGGCGGCATGAGCCCGAGCGCGGCGAAGAACGCCGCCTCGTCTGCCGCGCCGGCAATCCGTTTGGCCTTCCGGCCAAGGATCGCAGCGGTCGTCTCGATGTCACCGAGCCGCCCGACCTCGGGGCGCTGCTCTCCAGGATCAACGCAACCCGGAAAGGATGACGAGCCATGAGCTTCGACATGAACGACGCCGAGCCGCAGAAGAGCGGCGAACTGATTCCCGACGGCACTTTCGCCAGGATCACCATGACCATCCGGCCGGGTGGGACCGACGGCCAGAGCGAGATCGACCGGGGGCTGCTCAAGGCTTCGAACGCGCCCGGCAGCGATGTGCTGATGGTGGATGCCGAATTCACCGTCGCCGAGGGCCCGCATGTCCGGCGCAAGTTCTGGCAGATGTTCACCGTCTCCGGCGGCAAGGTCGACGAGCAGGGTGTTTCGATCGGCTGGAAGATTTCCAAGGGCAGCTTCCGCGCCATGATCGATAGCGCGCTCGGGCTCGATCCGCAGGACCTGAGCGACGCTGCGAAGGCAAGGCGGATCCTGCGCGGTCTGGCCGACCTCAACGGCATCACCTTCGTCGCCAAGATCAAGGTCGAACCCAGCGCCGACCCGCGCTACGGCGACAGCAACAAACTCGACCGCGTCGTTCTGCCGAGCGAGCCGGAATGGCGGAAGGTCATGGACGGCGAGATCCTGGCGCCGAGCCCCAGCACCCGTGCACGTCCGAAGGCGGCGTCACCTGCATCGCCTGCATCCCCGGCCTGGGGGCAGCCCGCCGCATCGCCGCCCGCGAGCGCTGCCCCGGCCTGGAGCCGGCCGGCACAGCCGGGCACGGCCCCGGGGACGGCTGCGGCAGCCGAACCTGCAGCGACGCCGGCCCCGATTGGTCCGGCCTGGCTCAACACCTGACCGTCATGACGGCGGACGAATGGCAGGCGCATGTGACGCGCGAGGCGGCGAGGGCGATGGGACGATGGCTCGAAGGACGCGGAAGGCTTCACCAGCCCATCGCCGCTCTCACGCTCCCCGAACTGGAAGCCATGGCGGCGAATGCGATCGCGCGGTTCGTCGTCCTGGCTTCGCAGCGGATACGGGACCAGCCGGACGACGCAGAGGACCTGACCCGGCTCTTGCTCGGATAGGCGCGGAGTTCGGACAAGGGGCTTCGGCTACGTCAACCAGCGGCAAGGGCACCGCTTTCCTTGCCACCGCTACAGCTCGAGGCGCGGGCTCCGTGTCGGGTGCTCGCCAACAGGAACAACGGAATGATCGACAAGACCGACAGGGAGACCCGAGCGATCAAGGAGGCGCGCCGGCTTCTCGCCGAGACGCTCACTGAGCTCGACCTGATGGCGCCGTTCTACGATCGGGAGCCAGCAGAGATCGATCGCATCATCGAAGCCTGCGTCGACGGGTTTCAGGAGTCGATGCAGCGCCAGGCAGCCGCCCGCAATCCGCTCGACGATCCTTTGCCCTTCTAGAGACGACGAACAGCCATGCCCAACGGAGAAGTCTGGAGAGATATTCCATCCTTGCCCGGCGTCCTCGCCAGCAATGAAGGACGTGTCATGCTGGTCCCCTATCGCGGCGCGATGCCGCGTGGTGGGCAGCGTCCCTATGGCGGAACGCCAACTTTTGGCGTTTGGAACAAGGCCGATGGCCGTTTCATCGTCACGATTGGCGACCGCACCTTCAAGGTCGCCCGGCTGGTAGCCGAGGCATTCCATGGCGGCCCGCCCTTCGAGGGCGCCGTGGTCATGCACCTCGATGAAAACGCAGCCAATAATCGCGCTGACAATCTGCGCTGGGGCACGCAACGGGAGAATCTCAACGCGCCGGGATTCCTCGACTATTGCCGTTCGCGCACCGGAGACCAGCACCCCGCCGCCAAGGCTCGGTCGAGGTCGCGCCCATGATCGTCGATCTCAACCACGGCTCCGGCTTCGTCTATGGCCGCATCGGCCACGCGACCAGCGTGTCCGATCGGGTCAATGCCCTGATCGATGCAGCGCTCGTGGCGCGCAACCGGCGTCAACGGCCGCGCGACTATCTTGGCGGCAGCCGGATCGGCGAGCCCTGCGCGCGCAAGCTCGTGTACGAGGTGACGCACACGCCCAAGGACGAGGGGAAAGAATTCGATGGCGCGATCCTGCGCATCTTCGACGCCGGCCACCAGTTCGAGACGCTCTCCATCCGCTGGCTGCGCGGCGCGGGCTTCGATCTTCGAACCGAGCGCGCCGACGGCGGACAGTTCGGGTTCGAGGCGGCCGGCGGCAAGCTGCGTGGCCACATCGACGGCGTGATCGTCGCCGGCCCCGATGCCGGTTTGCGCTGGCCCGTGCTGTGGGAACACAAGGCGCTCAACGCCAAATCCTGGAACGATCTCGTCAAGCGCGGCCTCGCGCTCTCCAAGCCGGTCTACTTCGCCCAGGTCCAGCTCTACATGGGCTACCTGGCGCTGGAGACCGCCCTGGTCACGGCGCTCAACAAGGACACCGAGGCGCTCCACCACGAGGTGGTCGCGTTCGATCCGCCCTGCGCGCAGGCGCTGTCCGACAAGGCCGTCGATATCCTGCGCGCCGCGGCAGCCGGCGAACTTCCCCCGCGCATCGCCGCAGCCCAGGACTTCTTTCTCTGCCGCATGTGCGCCTATGCGGAGCGCTGCTGGGAGGGCGAGCGATGAGCTTCATCCCGTCTCCGCAGCAGGCGGCGGCAATCGCCGCGATCGAGGACTGGTTTCGGCGCCGCACGCGCGATCGGCAGGTGTTCCGCCTGTTCGGTTACGCAGGAACGGGCAAGACCACCATCACCCGGCATGCGATCGGCGAGCTTGATCTCGAACCGATGGATCGCACGGGCGGCTCGGGCGGCGTGCTCTATGCCGCCTTCACCGGCAAGGCGGCCCTGGTGATGACCCGGAAGGGAACGCCAGCCTCGACGATCCACAGCCTGATCTACAAGGTGTCCGAGGCGACACCGGAAGAAATCGAGCGCGTTACCCGCGAGTTGGAGACGCTGCGAAAAGGCGTGCGCAGCATGGGACCGGCTGAGCGCTCCTTCGCCGAGACCCAGATCCGTCGCCTCGAGCTCCGGCTCGCCGACATCCATCAGCCCCGTTTCATTTTGAACGAGCAGTCGCTGGTCCGCGACGCCGACCTGATCGTGCTCGACGAGGTTTCCATGGTCGGCGCCGAGATGGCGAGCGATCTGCTCGCCTTCGGTAAGCCGATCCTGGTGCTCGGCGATCCCGGCCAGTTGCCGCCGATCAAGGGCGACGGCGCCTTCACCGACGCCGATCCCGACGTGATGCTGACCGATATCCACCGCCAGGCCGAGACCAGCGCCATCATCCGTCTGGCGACGCTCGCGCGGCAGAGCGTGCCGATCCCCTACGGCGCGCACGACGATTTTGTCTGGAAGATGCGGCGATCGGACATCGGCCCACATCAATTACTCAAGGGCGGCCAGGTGATCTGCGGCCGTAACGCGACGCGGCTCTTTCTGAATACCGCCATGAAGCAGGCGGCCGGCTTTCCTGACGCTTACCCTCAAGGGGCCGGTGAGAAAATCATCTGCCTCAAGAACCGGCACGATCTTGGTCTCGTCAACGGCATGTTCCTCGACCTTTCCGACATTCGCGACGAAGGCCAGCTTAGGTTCAGCGCGGCGGTGCGCACCGAGGACGGGACGAGCGTTCCCGGCCGCCAGTGGTTCTACAAGGGGCATTTCGACGACCACGTCGCCTATGACGCCGAGCGCCTGCGCCGCGACTGGCGCGACATGCGGGGACTTGTCGAGAGCGTCTGGGGCTACGCCATCACCTGCCACAAGGCTCAAGGGTCGCAGTGGGAGAACGTGATCGTCTACGACGACGGGCTCGGGCGGACCGCCGGGGACCGCGCCCGCTGGCTCTACACCGCCATCACGCGCGCGGAGCAGGGGCTGGTGATCCTTGATTGACTTCAACGACATCGCACCCGCCAGAACGCCCGCGGTCCATTACGATCTCGACGCCATCGTGGCCGGCCTGCGTGACAGGACCGACGCCTGGGTGCCGCAGCACTTTCCGAACGGCCGTCGCAAAGGCGACGAATGGCGCCTCGCCAACATCAATGGCGCGGCGCCGCGAAAGAACGGCTCCTGCGTGATCACGCTCAGAGGTGAGCACGCCGGCGACTGGATCGACTTCGACGGCGGCCAGGGCGGCGGGCCGCTCAGCACGCTGGAACAGGCGACCGGCCTCAAGGGGCGCGACCTCTTCGCCTATGCCGCCGATCTGGTCGGATGGTCTGCCGCGGCGCCAGCGCGGCGCGAGCCGACATTGCCCGCTGCGAAGCCGGAGAAGGACTCTGCCCGAGAAATCGAGATCATCCTCTCCCGGGCGATGCCGATCGCCGGCACACCGGGCGAGGCCTATCTGCGCGCACGAGGACTGACGGTCCCGCCACCGTCCGACCTCCTGTTCCATCCGGATCTCGCGCATTGGGATACGAGGACCGGATTCCCGGCCATCATCGGGCTGGTTCGCGACCGTACCGGCAGCGTGGTGGCCCTGCACCGCATCTACCTGCGGCCGGATGGGGCGGCGAAAGCCGAGGTTGAAAAGCCGAAGAAGATGCTGGGCCGCGTCAGCAGCGGCGCCGTGCGCCTGGCGCCGATCGGCGACGACGCTGTCCTTGGTCTCAGCGAAGGCATCGAGACGGCGCTCGCCGTGATGACGGCCTGCCCGGGCATGGTGGTATGGGCGACGCTCTCGGCCACCAACCTCGAACAGGTCGTCCTGCCGCCAGAGGCCCGGCGTGTCGTTCTGCTCGCCGACCACGATGCGTCGGGAGCGGGCCTTCGTGCAGCCGAGGCGGCGGCGCGGCGTCTGCTCGCCGAAGGCCGCAGCGTCGCCATCGCCCTACCGCGGGCGGAAGGCGAGGATTTCAACGACGTTCTGCTCCGCGACGGCGCGGATGCGGTCCGTCAGATCATCGACGCGGCCGAGCCGTGTGGATTGGCCGATGCCGCCGATGCGCAGGATGGCGCCCGAAACCGTCCGATCGGCTTCGTCGAGCCCCAGGGGCGCTTGCCGCAACTGCGCGCCGATGAGGGCGATCTCGCCCGCGCCCATGCACGCAGCTGGGGTTTGCTGCTCGCCTCGAACAACACGCCCTGGCTCTTTCGCAGCGGCGGCATGCCGACATGGGCCGTGCATGACGATGACGGCCTGCCCATGGCCCGGCCCGTCACGGAAGAGCGGCTGCGCCACATGCTGGCCAAGCTCGCCGATTGGCGGCGTCTGGCGCGCAATGGCGATCTCGTCCCCGCGCATCCGCCGACGCCGCTCATCAAATCGTTGTTGGCGACGCCCGATCCCGGCCTGCCCGTGCTGGCGGGGATCGTCACCACGCCGGTCTTCGGGCGCAACGGTGCGCTCCTGACCGAGCCCGGCTACCACCCCGATGCGCGGCTGCTCTACCAGCCAACACCAGGCTTTGCCGTGCCGCAGGTGCCGCAGCGCCCGTCGCCGGCGGAGATCACGAGCGCTCGCGGTCTGATCGTCGACGACATGCTCGGCGAGTTCCCCTTCACCGGTTCCGCGGAGCGGGCGCATGCGGTGGCGTTGCTGCTGCTTGGTTTTCT
>JBFWZG010000178.1:0-5730 GCA_050185515.1 Reyranellaceae bacterium | reverse complement strand
GTCTTCCAGAACGAGCGGGCGCAGGCGTCGCGATTGGCGGCGCAGGCCACCGTCATCTTGGCCATGGCGCGGCCCATCTTCGCCACCAGTTCCGGCCGCTTCTCGATCGTGTTCACGCTCGCCATCATGCCCGAGGAGAACAGATGCTGGTACTTCTCCGGATAGTCGAGCAGGCGGATGTCGAGGCCGGCGGCGCGCATCTTCTCGTGTTCGGAGGTGAAGAAGGCCAGCACGTCGACCTTGCCGGTCTCGAGCTGCTTCCAGGCCGCCGGTCCGGTGCCGACCGGCACGACCTCGATGTCTTTCTGCCAGGTGACGCCGCTTTCCTTGAGGATCGACTTCGTCATCGGGATGTTGCCCCAGGTCAGCGCGCCGATGCCCAGCGTCTTGCCCTTGAGGTCGGCGACCGTCTTCACCGCGCTGTCGGCCTTGACCGAATACTCGTACACCGAGCGCCGCAGGTAGTTGTAGACGAAGCGCACCGGGATGGGCTCGCCCTTGGCCAGCGGCAGCAGCGGCACGTCGGGATTGCCCAGGCCGAAATCGATCGAGCCGTTGATCAGCTGCGGCACAAGCACCGCCGAGCCCTGCAGCGACACCATCTCGAGCTCGATGCCTTCCTCGGCGAAGAAGCCGAGTTCGATGCCGTAGGTGAAGTCGGAATACTGACCGGTGATCCCGATCGGGAACGCCAGCGTCACTTTCTCCGCCGCCGCGCCCTGCGCCATGCCGGCGATCGTCGCCGCCGCCATCAGCGCAACGAAGCCTTTCTTCCATTGCCGTGTCATCGTTTCCTCCCGCATCGTTGCGATAGACATGAAAAACAGGAATTTTACTGGTAATAAATGAATGGTAATTCATTATTCACCGGTCGCAAGGCCTAACCACGGGAAATCGATCGACAATGACCAGGCCGACCGCACCGATAACCGGCGAAACCGTCGAAATCCTGCCGCAGCACCGTTTCGATGCGGCGGCCCTGGACGCCTATCTGGCGCGGGAAATCGCGGGTTACCGAGGCAATCTGGCCGTGCGCCAGTTCAACAGCGGCTTCTCGAATCCGACATTTCTGCTCGAAGCGGACAGCGAAACAGGGGGGCGGCGGCGTTTCGTCATGCGCAAGAAGCCGCCTGGCGCGCTGCTGGCCTCGGCGCATCAGGTGGACCGCGAGTACAAGGTGCTCAGCGCGCTGGCCGGCAGCGCCGTGCCGGTGCCGCGCACCCGCGCCTTCTGCGCCGACGACAGCATCATCGGCCAGATGTTCTATGTCATGGATTGCGTCGACGGCCGCATCTTCACCGATCCGACGCTGCCCGGCCTGTCGCCGGCCGAGCGCGCGGCGATTTTCGATTCGATGAACAAGGTGCTGGCGGCGCTGCATCTGGTCGACTATCGCGCCGTCGGCCTCGGCGATTTCGGCCGCGAAGGCGGCTACATCGCCCGCCAGGTGGCGCGCTGGAGCAAGCAGTACGAGGCGGCGCGCACGGAAGAGATCCCGGCGATGGAGCGGCTGATCGAGTTCCTGCCCAACAATTTGCCAGACGAGGATTCGACGGTGATCGCCCATGGCGACTACCGGCTGGGCAATCTCATCGTCCATCCCACCGAGCCGCGCGTGATCGCCGTGCTCGACTGGGAACTGGCGACGCTCGGCCACCCGCTCTGCGATCTCGCCTATAACTGCGTCGGCTACGTCCTGGCCGAACCGCCGCACGGCTTCGCCAGCGCGCCGGCCGGCAGCGGCATCCCCTCGCGCGCCGAGTACGTCGCCGCCTATTGCCGCCGCACCGGCCGCGCCGGCATCGCCGACTTCGACTACTACCTGGCCTTTTCGCTGTTCCGCCTCGCCGCCATCGCCCAGGGCGTCTACAAGCGCGGGCTCGACGGCAACGCCGCCTCGGCCGACGCGCTGTCGCGCCGCCACCACGCCCGCCAGCGCGCCGAACTGGCGTGGAGTCTGGTCAGCGACCGGGCGGCACGCTAGAGCAAATCAAATAGAGCGGATTCACCCGCCTGTCCGTGATCCGCCTAGTCGCCGGCGACGCCAAGAGCGCGGCGCAGTCGCTCGCGCAGCACGACGCCGTCCTTGGGCGGCAGCACCAGCTTCAGTTCCTCGAACCGCACCTTAGCGACGCAGAACAGCGGTCCGGGCGCCGTGCGCAGCGCATCGACCGCCGCCGACGCCTCGTCGGCGCTGCGCACCGTCCAGCTCCCCGCGATGCCGGCGGCCTGCGCCATGCCGGCGAGATCGGCGCCGCGTGCGGTGTTGGTGCGCTGCCCGCCGGTCTCGCCATAGGTCTCGTTGTCCAGCACCAGCACGGCGAGATTGTCCGGCGCCATGGCAGCGATGGTCGTCAGCGCCGTCAGGCCCATCAGCATTTCGCCGTCGCCCGTTACCACCAGCACGCGCCGCTGCGGCTGCGCGATGGCCAGTCCGAGCCCGACCGACACGGCGCCACCCATCGCACCCCAGAGCGGCAGGTTCAGATCGCGATCGCCCGCGGCGGTGATGTCCCATGCCGCCGATCCCAGACCGGCAACGACGATCGGATCGGGCGAGTCGGACCGGGGCGATGTCAGCGCTGCCACAAGGTCGCGGCGGCGCAGCATGTGTCGGGAAGGATCGGATGCTTTCATGACGGAGACTTTAGCGCCGAACGGCCGCCATGCAGCGTCTTTCGCGCCGCAGCACGGAAAAATTTTCCTGTGCGGGAATAGTCGGGGACGTCCGCCATACCGCCGCACTCGGTGCCCGAATTCACTGCATCCGGCGGATCGACGGCGATTTCTCCGCAGTGATCGGCTTACCTGAATTTCCGATGCTGCTTTGCACGATGGCGGGGCGACACCGAGCAATCTCCGGCCCCGGCGTTGCGGGGGACCTGAGCCGATGCAATAGTTTGCGCAACCTCCGGCCACAGGTCGGAACGCCAGAAGACGCCCGGAGTTCTGCAACGGGTTGCGGCCGGTCATGGCCGGGTCTCGTGCGCAGGCGCCAGGGCGCCCATGACCCAACGGATCCAAGGGAGGATCAAGACGCCATGACCAAGACTGAAAAGCGCAACAGGAAATCGGATGCCGCCAGTTCGGGACGGCGCAAATTTCTCGGCGTCGCCGGCCTTGCCGCCGGCGCCGGCGTGGCGACGCTCGCCATGCCGAACGTCTCGCGCGCCCAGACCGTGACCCTGAAGATGCAGGGCTCGTGGGGCGCGTCCGACGTGTTCAACGAGTTCGCCCAGGACTACGTCAGCCGCATCAACGCCATGGCCGGCAATCGCCTGAAGATCGACTACCTGGTCGGCGGCGCGGTCGTGCATCCCTTCTCGGTGCAGGATGCGGTGCATTCGGGCGTGCTCGACGGCGCCCATACCGTCACCGTCTACTGGTACGGCAAGCATCGTGCTGCCTCGCTGTTCGGCACCGGCCCGGTGTTCGGCTTCAACGCCAACCAGGGCCTGGGCTGGATCCACAACGGCGGCGGACGCGAGCTGTTCCAGGAGCTGGTCAGCAGCATCCTCAAGCTCAACATCGTCAGCTTCTTCGCCATGCCGATGCCGACGCAGCCGCTCGGCTGGTTCAAGAAGCCGGTGACCTCGGCCGCCGACATGAAGGGGCTGAAGTACCGCACCGTCGGCCTAGCGGCCGATCTGATGCAGGCGATGGGCGCTTCGGTGGCGCAGCTTCCCGGCGGCGAAATCGTGCCGGCGATGGAGCGCGGCGTGATCGACGCGTTCGAGTTCAACAACCCGACCTCGGACCGGCGCTTCGGCGCCCAGGACGTGGCCAAGAACTACATGATGGGCAGCTACCATCAGGCCACCGAGTATTTCGAGATCATGTTCAACAAGGCCAAGTACGACGCGCTGCCCAAGGAGCTGCAGGCGATCCTGC
The DNA here is from genome assembly GCA_050185515.1 of Reyranellaceae bacterium. Lineage (GTDB taxonomy): Bacteria > Pseudomonadota > Alphaproteobacteria > Reyranellales > JAQSWP01 > JAQSWP01. The sequence goes on along the minus strand of JBFWZG010000178.1, from coordinate 1,839 downwards.
AGTACGGCGCCGAGGCGGTATCGTCGGCCAACGAGTGGAAGGCGATGGACTACTACTCGAAGGACCTGCAGGAACTGATCTCGAAGGACAAGGTCAACGTGATCCGCACGCCCAAGGACGTCTTCGAGGCCCAGATCAAGGCCTGGGACGGGCTGATCGCCAAGCTGGGCGAGGATGCCTTCATGAAGAAGGTGATGGAATCGCAGAAGGCATGGGTCAAGCGCGTGGTGTACTTCGAGATGTTCAACGCCGCCGACTACCGCACGGCCTACGAACATCATTTCGGCGCGCTGAAGCTTTGATGATGGCATGGCCGGCCGCGTCGGCCGGCCTGAAATCCGGCGGAGCGGCGCAGCGCGCGCCGCTCCGTCCTTGCGTCAAACCGCTCGCCACGCCGCGCCCAACCGGGGTCCGATATGATCCGTCTGCTCTTCTTCGTCGATCAGCTCAGCGCCTGGATCGGTAAGTCTTTCGGCTGGCTGATCCTGGTGCTGACGCTGGGCACCAGCTACGAGGTGTTCGTACGCTACGCGTTGCGGGCGCCGACCACCTGGGCATTCGACATCAGCTACGTCATGTACGGCGCCCTGTTCCTGATGGCTGGCGCCTACACATTGTCGCGCAACGGCCATGTGCGTGGCGACGTGCTGCACCGGCTGTGGCCGCCGCGCTGGCAGGCCGGCGTCGATCTGGCGCTCTACGTCATCTTCTATTTTCCCGGCGTACTGGCGCTGTGCTACGCCGGCTGGAACTTCGCCGCCCTGTCGGTGCAGTTCAAGGAAGTCAGCATCTTCAGCCCGGCCGGCGTGCCGATCTACCCGCTCAAGATGCTGATCCCCGCCGCCGGCATACTGCTGCTGATCCAGGGACTGGCCGAGAGCCTGCGCTGCGTTCTCTGCCTGCGCACCGGCGCCTGGCCGGCACGAATGGCCGATGTCGAGGAGATGGAGACGGCCATCCTGCATGCCGAGGAGGCGCGAAGAAGTGGCGGGGCCACGGGAGACGCGCGATGAGCAATCCCGAAATCGGCATCATGATGCTGGGGCTGTTCATCTTCATCGTGATGCTCGGCTTCCCCATCGCCTTCACCCTGATCGCCATGGGCGTCATCTTCGGCTACTACGCCTACGCCACGCCCGACCAGCTCGACCACATCTTCGACAACCGCATCTTCCCGCTGCTGGTGCAGAAAACGTTCGAGGTCATGTCCTCGGACGTGCTGACGGCGGTGCCGTTATTCCTCTTCATGGGATACGTGGTCGAACGAAGTAACATCCTCGACCGGCTGTTCCACTCGATTCAGCTCGCCGCCCGCAACATGCCGGGCTCGCTGGCGGTGGCGACCCTGATCACCTGCGCGCTGTTCGCCACCGCCACCGGCATTGTCGGCGCCGTCGTCACGCTGATGGGCCTGCTCGCCTATCCCGCCATGCTGCGCGCCGGCTACGACGTGCGCCTGGCCTCGGGCGTGGTCTGCGCCGGCGGCTGTCTCGGCATCCTGATCCCGCCCAGCATTCTGCTGATCGTCTACGCGGCGACGGCCGGCATCTCGGCCGTCAAGCTCTACGCCGCCGCGCTGTTTCCCGGATTCATGCTGGCCGGATTCTACGTCCTCTACGTCATGGGTCGCGCCATGCTCAACCCGGCGCTGGCGCCCAAGCTGGTGCAGGAGGGGCCGCCGCCGTCGCTGCGGACGGTGACAGTGGCGCTGCTGACTTCGTTCTTCCCGCTGGCGGTACTGATCCTGGCGGTGCTGGGCGCCATCCTGTTCGGCCTGGCGACGCCGTCGGAAGCGGCGGCGATCGGCGCGCTCGGCAGCCTGGTGCTGGCGGCCTGCTA
>JBFWZG010000177.1:0-5774 GCA_050185515.1 Reyranellaceae bacterium | reverse complement strand
CCGATGCCCTTGCTGGAACCGGTGATGATGGCGACTTTGCCCGTCAGGTCGAACATGCTCACTTTGGCGTCTCCCGGAGTTTCATTTCCCCGACAGACTGCGCCAGAGCCGGCCGGGGCTCAAGCCTCCCGCGGCAATGTTCCGGCCTGCGGTTCGCGCCGCAAAACGCCTCAACCGAACAGGGCGGATTTCATTTCCAGCGTGGTGTCGTCGAGGCTCTGCAGCAGCGGTGCGAGATAGGCGATGCGGGTCAGCTCGTAACGGAAGAAGTAACGGCAGGTGCGCAACTTGCCTTCGAGGAAATCGCGCTCCTCCTCGTCCGCCGCCTCCTTCGCAAGGGCCGTCTGCGCCTGCATCAGCCACATCCAGCCCATGACCGCCAGCCCGACCATGTCGAGGTAATGCGCCGCATTGGCCAGCGCCAGCGCTGTGCGACCGGCGCCCGCCGCACCGAGCAGCGTCCCGGTCGTCGCCTCGATGGTCTGCAACGCGCCTTCCAGCGCCTTGCCATGCTCCTGCAGCCGCTGATCTGCCGCGGCGATGCTGGCCCTGATCTCCTGCAGCAGCAGCCGGAAGGCCGCGCCACCCTGCATCGCAACCTTGCGGCCCAGCAGGTCCATGGCCTGAATCCCGTCGGTGCCTTCGTGGATCGGGTTGAGGCGCTGGTCGCGATAATACTGCTCGACCGGATATTCGCGCGTGTAGCCGTAGCCGCCCAGCACCTGGATCGCATGCTCGTTCGACTTCAGGCACATCTCGCTCATCCAGCCCTTGACCACCGGCGTCAGCACGTCGAGCAGCATCCCGCAGCGCCTGCGCTCCTCCTCGTCTTCCGATTCGTGCTGAAGATCGACCAGCCGCGAGGCGAACAGCACCAGATGCAGGCCACCCTCGGACACCCACTTCTGGTGCAGCAGCATGCGCCTGACGTCGGCGTGCTCGATGATCGGCACCATCGGCTGCGCCGGGTCCTTCGAATCGGGCAGCCGGCCCTGCGGCCGCTGCCGCGCATAGCCCAGCGAATAGAGATAGGCGGCGTAGGACAGCATCACCGCGCCGCTGCCGACGCCGATGCGCGCCTCGTTCATCATGTGGAACATGTACTCGAGCCCGCGATGGGGCTGGCCGACGAGATACGCCACCGCGCCGCCCTTCTCGCCGAAATTCAGCGCCGTGTTGGTGGTGCCGCGATAGCCCATCTTGTGGTTGAGGCCGACCAGCCGCACGTCGTTGCGCGCGCCGAGGCTGCCGTCGCCGTTGACCAGGTATTTCGGCACGATGAACAGGGAAATGCCCTTCACGCCGGGCGGCGCGCCGACGATCTTGGCCAGCACCAGATGCACGATGTTCTCGCTCAGCTCGTGCTCGCCGGCCGAAATCCACATCTTGCTGCCCGTCAGGCGATAGGAGCCGTCGGCCTGCGGCTCGGCCCGCGTGCGGATGTCGGCCAGCGACGAGCCGGCCTGCGGCTCGCTGAGGCACATGGTGCCGAAGAAGCGGCCCTCGAACATCGGCCGCATGTAGAGTTCCTTCTGCTCCTGCGAACCGAAGGCGTCGAGCAGATTGGCCGCGCCGACGGTCAGGAACGGATAGGCGGAGGTGCCGACATTGGCGCTCTGGAACAGCGCCGAGCAGGCCTGCGCCACCGTCCAGGGCAGCTGCATGCCGCCCAGCTCGTAATCCTTGTGCGCCGCCAGCAGCCCGGCTTCGCGATAGGCCGCCAGCGCCTCGGCGACTTCCGGGATCATGCTGACCTTCTCGCCGTCGAAAGTCGGCTCGTTGCGGTCGGCCTTGGCATTGTGCGGATGGAACTTCTCCAGCGCCAGATCGTGCGCCGTGGCGATCGCCGCCCGCATGGTTTCCGCCGAATGGTCGGCGAAGCGCTTCAGCGCCGCCAGTCTTTCGACCTGCAGAACGTCGAACAGCACGAAATCCAGATCGCGTTCGTTGACCAGCGGCGATGCCATCGCGTTCCTCCCGGTTCTGCGCCCAATCCTCTAGCGGCCGGCGTCGCCGGAGGCAACCCCGCCGCCCCGCCGTTTCGGCAGGATTCGCAGGGGTTTCTGCCGCATTGCCTGATCCGGCAGCGGTGGCTAGATTGGCGCCCAAATCGCCGCCAATCGACGCCAGGGAGGCTCACATGCGTGGTCTGATGATGGACCGGCCGCTGCTGATTTCGCAGCTCATCGAGTTCGCCGCCGAATACCACAACACCAGCGAAATCGTGTCGCGCACCATCGAGGGCCCGATCCACCGCTACACCTACGCCGACGCCGCCGTGCGGGCGCGCAAGCTGGCGCGGGCGCTGGGCAGGCTCGGCGTGCAGACCGGCGACCGCGTCGCCACCCTGGCGTGGAACGGCTACCGCCATTTCGAGATCTACTTCGCCGTCTCCGGCTCGGGCGCCGTCTGCCACACCATCAACCCGCGCCTGTTCCCCGAACAGATCGCCTACATCGTCAACCACGCCGAAGACTGCGCCATCTTCGTCGACCTCAACCTGCTGCCGATCCTCGAGGGGCTCAAGGACCACCTTAAGCCGGTCAAGCACATCGTCGTCATGACCGACCGCGCCCACATGCCCGACAGCAAGCTGCCCGGCCTGCTGTGCTACGAGGAACTGGTCGGCGCCGAACAGGACGGCTTCGAATGGCCGCTGTTCGACGAGAACACCGCCTCCTCGCTGTGCTACACCTCCGGCACCACGGGCAACCCCAAGGGCGTGCTCTACGCCCACCGCTCGACCATCCTCCATTCCTACGCCATCAACATGGCCGGCGCCCTGGGCTTCACCTCCGACGACAAGGTGCTGCCCGTCGTGCCGATGTTCCACGCCAACGCCTGGGGCATCCCCTACGCCGCGCCGATGGCCGGCTGCGGCATCGTGTTCCCCGGCGCCAAGATGGACGGCGCCTCGATCTACGAGCTGTTCGACAGCGAGGGCGTGACCATCAGCGCCGGCGTGCCGACCATCTGGCTCGAACTGCTGCGCTACTGCGACGCCAACGGCAAGAAGCTCGAGAAGCTGAAGAAGACGCTGATCGGCGGCTCGGCCGTGCCGAAGTCGATGATCGAGAAGTTCGACAAGGACCACGGCGTGTTCGTCACCCACGGCTGGGGCATGACCGAGATGAGCCCGCTCGGCACCATCTCGACCTTCAAGCGCGGCGAGCACCAGCTGCCCAAGGAGCAGCAGTACGACCTGCAGGCCAAGCAGGGCCGGCCGGTCTACGGCGTCGAGATGAAGATCGTCGACGACGCCGGCAACGACCTGCCCAAGGACGGCGTCGCCTTCGGCAACCTGCTGGTGCGCGGGCCCTGGATCGTCAACGGCTACTTCAAGGGCGAAGGCCGCACGGCCTTCACCAAGGACGGCTGGTTCCACACCGGCGACGTCTGCAAGCTCGATCCCGACGGCTACATGGTCATCACCGACCGCTCCAAGGACGTCATCAAGTCGGGCGGCGAGTGGATCAGCTCGATCGACCTGGAGAACCTCGCCGTCGGCTGCCCCGGCGTGCAGGAAGCCGCCGTCATCGGCATCGCCCATCCCAAATGGGACGAGCGGCCGCTGCTCATCGTGGTGCGAAAGGAAGGCTCCAACGTCACCAAGGAACAGATCCTCGAGTTCTTCGACGGCAAGATCGCCAAATGGTGGATGCCCGACGACGTCGCCTTCGTCGACCAGCTGCCCCACACCGCCACCGGCAAGCTGCTGAAGACCAAGCTGCGCGAGGACTTCAAGGACTATCGCCTGCCCACCGCCGCGGAGTGATCCGCGGCGGCCCCGCCTGCCTGCAATAATCAAAAGCCCGAAGGAAACGCCCCATGTCGGACGACGCCGTTCTCTATTCCACCCAGGGTGATGTCGGCATCATCACCATCAACAACCCGCCGGTGAACGCCCTGCGCAACGCCGTGCGCGCGGGCATCAAGGATGGCGTCGACAAATTCGCCGCCGATCCGGCGATCAAGGCCATGGTGCTGATCGGCGGCGGCCGCACCTTCATCGCCGGCGCCGACATCAAGGAATTCGGCAAGCCGCCCTCGGGTCCCGACCTCAATTCCGTCATCGCCACGATGGAGAATTCGCCCAAGCCGATCGTCGCCGCGCTGCACGGCACGGCGCTGGGCGGCGGCCTCGAAACCGCCTTCGGCGCGCATTATCGCGTGATCTCGCCGACCGGCCGCGTCGGCCTGCCGGAAGTCCATCTCGGCCTGCTGCCGGGCGCCGGCGGCACCCAGCGCCTGCCGCGCCTGATCGGCGCCAAGGCCGCGCTCGACGCCATCCTCTCCGGCGCCCACATCCCCGCCGCCAAGGCCAAGGCGACCGGCATCGTCGACGAGATCGTCGAGGGCGACCTGCTGACCGAAGCGGTGAAATACGCGCGCAAGCTGGTTGCCGACAAGGCGCCGCTGAAGAAGATCCGCGACAAGAAGGCGACCCTGGAAAGCCCGACCGTGTTCGAGGACACAGAGAAAGCCATCGCCCGCAAGTCGCGCGGCTTCCTGGCGCCGTTCCACATCATCAAATGCGTCAAGGCCGCCGTCGAACTGCCTTTCGACCAGGGCATGAAGCGCGAGCGCGAGCTGTTCCAGGAGCTGCTGACCTCCAGCCAGTCCGCCGCGCAGCGCTTCTACTTCTTCGCCGAACGCGAGGCCGCCAAGGTAAAGGACGTGCCGGCCGACACGCCGATGCGCGAGATCAAGACGGCGGGCATCATCGGCGCCGGCACCATGGGCGGCGGCATCGCCATGAACTTCGCCAATGCCGGCATTCCCGTGACCGTGCTGGAGAACGACCAGGCGGCGCTCGATCGCGGCATGAAGACCATCCGCACCAATTACGAGAACACCGCCAAGCGTGGCGGCATCAAGGCCGAGGATGTCGAGAAGCGCATGGCGCTGATCAAGCCGACGCTCTCCTACGACGACCTCAAGGACGCCGACATAATCATCGAGGCGGTGTTCGAGACCATGGAAGTCAAGGAGCAGGTGTTCAAGAAGCTCGACCAGGTCGCCAAGCAAGGCGCCATCCTGGCCACCAATACCTCCGGCCTCGACATCAACCAGATCGCCTCCTACACCAAGCGGCCGCAGGACGTGATCGGCATGCATTTCTTCTCGCCGGCCAACGTCATGAAGCTGCTCGAGAACGTGCGCGGCGCGAAGACCGGCAAGGACGTCATCGCCACGGTCATGGCCCTGTCGAAGAAGATCGGCAAGGTGCCGGTGCTGGTCGGCGTCTGCGAGGGCTTCGTCGGCAATCGCATGCTGCGCCAGCGCGGCGTGCAGGCCTCGTACCTGATCGAGGAAGGCGCCACGCCGCAGCAGGTCGACAAGGTGCTTTACGATTTCGGCTTCCCGATGGGCCCCTTCGCCATGTCCGATCTCGCCGGCAACGATGTCGGCTGGCGCATCCGACAGGGCAAGAAGGAGAAGGACCAGAGCAACCAGCGCTATTCCGGCTACGTCGCCGACGCCATCTGCGAGCAGGGCCGCTTCGGCCAGAAGACCGGCAAGGGCTGGTTCCTCTACAACCTGCCCGACCGCACGCCGATCCCCGATCCGGAAGTGCAGAAGATCATCGAGGAGACCTCCAGGAAGCTCGGCATCAAGCGGCGCGAGATTTCCGATCAGGAGATCCTCGAGCGCACGCTCTATCCGATGGTCAACGAGGGCGCCAAGATCCTCGAGGAAGGCATGGCGCAGCGCGCGCTCGACATCGACGTCATCTGGGTCAACGGCTATGGCTGGCCGGTCTATCGCGGCGG